>CAZSDD010000013.1:21301-45733 GCA_964605505.1 uncultured Gemmatimonadaceae bacterium
CATCCTTTCGCGGGTACCGCTCCTCGCGCGAGAGGGCCTCCTGATCTATCCTTACCGGGTCCATTCAAGGGATTCGGCTGGGGACGTGGCACCTTTTTCGAACGACCACCACGAGTGGAGAAATCCATGGATCCTGCTCTTTTTTTTCACCGCTTCCACTTCGCGTTCACCATTTCCTTCCATTACCTGTTTCCCCAACTCACCATGGGGCTGGCCCTCCTCATCGTCATCCTCAAGACCCGGGCACTCAGAACCGGGGACAAGCGGTACGACGAGTCCGCCCACTTCTGGGGAAAGATCTTCGGGTTGGCCTTCGCCATGGGGGTGGTCACCGGCATCCCCATGGAATTCCAGTTCGGCACCAACTGGGCCCGGTTCTCCGAAGCAACGGGGGGAGTAATCGGCCAGACCCTGGCCATGGAGGGGACCTTCGCCTTCTTTCTGGAATCCTCGTTCCTGGGACTCTTCCTGTTCGGCAGAAAGAAGCTGAGCCCCCGGATGCACTGGGTGGCCGCCTTCGCCGTATTCGCCGGGTCATGGATCTCCGGCTTTTTCATCGTGGCCACCAACGCCTTCATGCAGCATCCCGTGGGGTATGAGGTCCAGGCCAACGGCACCCTGGCACTGAACTCCTTCTCATCCCTCATCTTCAACCCCTGGCTTCTCTGGCAGTACCTCCACACCATGGCAGGGGCCGTTGTCACCGGCTCCTTCGTCATGGCCGCCATCGGCGCCTTCTATCTCCTGACCGCCCGACGGGAGGAGAGTGGTGAAGCGGCCCGGAGCCACGTCGAGTACGGGAAAGTCTTCGTCCGGCTGGGCGTCATCGTGGGGTTGCCCGCCTCCATCCTGGTGGCCTTTCCCACCGGAGACTTCCAGGCGGTGAACGTGGCCCGCCATCAGCCCGCGGCGTTTGCCTCCATGGAGGGGCTCTTCGATACGGAGGAGGGGGCGGCGCTGGCCATCCTGGGCCAGCCGGACATGGAGAGGCTCAGATTGGACAATCCCCTGGTCATCCCCAAGTTCCTGAGCTTTCTCACCTACCGGCGCTTCGACGCCGAGGTTGTGGGGCTGAAGGATATCCCCCGGGACCGATGGCCGGACAACGTTCCTCTTCACTACTACGCCTACCACATCATGGTGGGACTGGGTACCCTCTTCATCGGGGCCATGCTGTTGGCGGGGTTCCTTCTCTTCAAGGGAAAGCTCTACGAGTCCAGGACCATGCTCTGGATCCTGATGCTCTCGGCCCCCTTCCCCTTCATCGCCAATACCACCGGGTGGATGACGGCGGAGCTGGGCAGGCAGCCCTGGCTGGTCTATGACGTCCTGCGGACCGCGGACGGATACTCTCACACCGTGTCCTCCGGAAACGCCCTGTTCAGCCTGCTGGGATTCATGGGACTCTACATGCTGCTGGGGATCCTGTTTCTCTTCCTGGTGACCCGGGAGATCGAGCACGGCCCCAAGATGATTCCCAGCCCCACACCGCATGAAGAGGGGAGGTAAGGATGGAGACCCTTTGGTTCTACCTGGTTGCAGGCATGGTGGCCATGTATGTCGTCCTGGACGGTTTCGATCTGGGAGCCGGGGTGTTGCACCTTTTCGTGGCCAGGGATGATTCGGAGCGGCGAACGGTCCTTCAGAGCATCGGGCCCGTATGGGACGGAAATGAGGTCTGGCTTCTGGCCGCCGGCGGCGCCATGGTCCTGGCCTTCCCCAAGCTCTACGCCTCGGGGTTCAGCGGTTTCTACCTGCCCCTGATGATGCTCCTCTGGCTCCTGATCCTTCGAGCCATCTCCATCGAGTTCCGGAGCCACATGGACAGCCAGATCTGGCGCCCCTTCTGGGACGTCACCTTCTTCGGGTCCAGCCTTCTCCTCACCATCTTCCTGGGCGCCGCTCTCGGGAACGTGGTCAGGGGCGTCCCCCTGGGGGAGGACGGCTTCTTCTTCACCCCTCTCTGGACCTCCTTCGGCATCGGAGGCGATGAGCTCGGGATTCTGGACTGGTACACCGTCACCGTGGGGCTCACGAGCTTTCTGGCCCTCACCCATCACGGAGCCATGTGGATCATCCTGAAGACGGAGGGGGACGTCCGGGATCGGGCCCGGAAGGCGGCGGGCGTGGTCTGGCCCCTCCTCCTCCTCTTCCTGGTCCTGGTCACCGTCATGACGTTCTTCATCCAGCCCCACATCCCTGACCGCCTGAACGCCATCCCCATCTCCTACCTCCTGCCCCTGGCGGCGGCGGCGGGGATCGTGGCCAGCCGGGTCTTCACGGCCCGCGGAAAGGAGCTCCTCGCCTTCCTGGGCTCCGCGGCTTTCCTGATGTTCATGCTGGTCAGCGTGGTCTTCAGCCTCTATCCCCTGGTCCTGCCCGCCACGGGGAACCCCGATGCGTCCCTGACCGTCTTCAACGCTTCGGGACCGGAGTACGCTCTGAAGGTCGCGCTGTTCTGGTGGGTTCCCGGGATGATCCTGGTGGCCGTCTACACCACCTATGTCTACCGGCACCTGGGCGGGAAGGTGGAGCTGGATTCCGAGGCTTACTAGGAGCCATTCCCGGGTCGGAAGACCCGGCGCCCGGCGTCCCTGTTCCCGGGACGCCGGGTTTGGCCGCCCCTCATGACGATACCGTACCCGTTCTCCGGTCCCCTCCCCGGGTCCAGGGTTCCGCCGGGAAGACTCCTCCCGGTGCTCCTGGCTCTCCTTCTTCCGTTTCTCCCTCGGGGACTGCAAAGCCAGGACCGGCCTCCCGTGGGAGCCGACTCCCTGGCCGGGGAGTTTCAGGCCGCCCTTCGGGGGATGGCGTGGAAGGCTGCCGTTCGGCGTCTCCATCCCGATGCCCTGGAGAGCTTCCACTACCGCATCACCCTCCTGGTGGAGATGGACACCACCCGGGGCCCCATCGAAAAGCTCTATCCCCAGGGCGGGCTCCCGGCCTATCACCAGCAGTCTCCGGAAGAGGTGTTTCTCCGGGTCCTGGAAGTCATCACCGAGGACGCCCCGGGCCTCATCCACGCCCTGGTGGTTCGGGACGTGGAGGTGGTGGGCCATGTCCCCGAAGACGACCTGGCCCACGTGGTCTACCGAAGCACCGCCCACCTGTCCGGCGCCGAGCCGGAGCTCCGCCTCATGACGCTGAAGAGAGATGCGGACGCATGGCGTGTCCTCCGAAGCCAGGAGGTGGAGATCCTCATAGAGGCCTTCAAGGGCCTCACCCGGAAGGTCCGGCCTCCCCCCGGCGGCTGGCCCGGCGGAGTGCCGCCGGATACGGGGAAGGTCAAACGCCTTCCCTCACGCAACCCGCCTCCTCAGCCCGAATGACTCTCGAGCTTGTGGGAAAAGCGGGACCGGAACCTGGCCAGCTTGGGAGTGATGACGGCCCGGCAGTAGGGCTGCTCCGGATTCCGGGAATAGTAGTCGTCGTGGTGGTCTTCGGCGGGATAGAAGGTCTCCAGGGGAGTCACTTCCGTGACCACATTCTCTTCCCAGACTCCGGCTTCCTCCACCGCCCGGATGGCCTCCCGGGCCTCTGCCTCCTGCTTGGAGGTGTGGAAGAATATGGCTGACCGGTACTGGGTTCCCACATCGGCCCCCTGGCGGTTCAGGGTAGTTGGATCGTGGACGGCGAAGAACACCTCGAGGATCTCCGGAAAGGTGACGATCTCGGGATCAAACTCCACCTGCACGGCCTCGGCATGCCCCGTGGTTCCGCGGCAAACCTCTTCGTAGGTGGGATGGGCCACGGACCCGCCTGCATAGCCGGACTGGGCCCGCCCGACACCCTTCAGATCCTGAAAAACGGCCTCGATGCACCAGAAGCATCCTCCCGCAAGGGTTGCAGTCTCCATCCCCATTCTCCCCCTGGTTATCCGTCAGGTTCTCGTCATTCACCGGCAACGGGGAGTTCTACCACCCTTCGGGCAGGAAGTTCACCTGCGGCGGTGCGGCGGTGGCTACCGGCAGCCGTTCCGAGGGTCCGAGGGATGGTGCGAGGTGTTACGCCACGCCGGCTCCCGGTGGGCTTTCAGGAGACCTCGGCCGAACAGCGAGGAAAGCGCCCCGGGCCTCATCGGGTCCAGACCAATATCAAGCCGCATGCGCTTCTGGCTCCCAGGTATCGTGTCGGGATCTCGGCGGCCCCCCGGTAGATCTCCATCCCGATGATTTCCGACACGTTCACCACGTCATCCAGCAAGGCGGCCTCACTGCCACCTCTGAATACCTCGTTCCCGTCGACCATGACGCGGGGATAGCAGGTACCCTTCCGCGCAAGGGAAATCATGGCCGCACCTTTGATGATGACCGCATTCCCTCCGGTTTGAGTCGGGCGGAGGCGGATTCTGGAAACACCGCGGAGAAGCTGGGTCGGAATCACGGCTTGCTTCTTTTCGATCTCTTCAGGACCGAGAAACAGGCCGCTTTCCTTTTCCATTCGCTCGTAGAAGCCTGCCAGTTCAAGACGGACGCTCCGGGCCTCGGCAGAGATGTCGAGGGTGTCGATGGGGACGGGTTCCGGAAGGAGTCTGAAGTCTACCGTGATGGAACCTCCCCTCCCGAGCTCGAATACCCCATCCACCCTGGGCTCAAACCCGATTCGCTCTGCCTTCAGAAGAAAGGAACCCGGTTCGGAAGCCGTCACCGAGAAGGACCCCGACTCGTCAGAGAGGACCTGGGCCACGATTACTCCCGACTCGCTGAGCAGCCAGAGCTGACCCAGGACGACAGGGCGGTCGGAGCCGGCTTCGAGGAGCCGACCCTGGATGGTTTGGGCGCGGATCCCGGAGAACGGAAGGCTGATTGCCATCAGGAACGGAAGGGCCAATTTCCGCATTCTCCACTCCTACTCGAAGCCCGCCAGGAGCGCTTTGCGCCTCCGTCCAGGCGGATACGGACCATGCAAGGACTCCTATGCGGAGCCGTTCCGCCACCGTCGCGTCGCGGCTCGCCCCATTACTCGCACAGGCTCCTAAATGGAGAGCGCCTCCGCCGCCCGGTCATAGTCCTCTGCCCGGACGTAGATGATATAGCCGAAGCAGCCCCGACCATCGGTGACTCCGCTGGAGGCATAGACGTTCACGTTGGTCTCGTAAAGAGCCTGGTGGATCTCGGCAAGGGCCCCCAGCTCATCGTCGCCCTGAACCAGGAAGGCCGGGTGGGGTCCGTCGATCTCCATTCCAGCCCGCTGTGCCATGGTCTCCATCTTTCCGGTGTCTTCAGGAAAGATGGTCAACTGGGTGTGCATGGGCCCCACCGGGACCGCGGTGAACGCCAGCATGTTCACGCCCATCTCCGCCATCTGGCTGAGAAGGTTGTAGGCCGCCCCGGGCCGGTCTCTGACGGTGGTGTAGAAGTAGTTGATTCTCAGGATGGAATATGCCACGGGATGCCTCCTTTCATTCCGGGTCGACCCCACCCCCGCGGGGAGCCGCCCGGGCATGGATCATGGTCCTCCGGAATGAGTCTTGTCCTGCGATGTGTACCACAAGGATTGGACGAAAACCTCCGGAACGCCAGCGTCATCTGGGCGGCGGTCGCCAACAGCGCCGGTGGCGGGAGGCCCCCGGCAGAGGGGAAGGGCACCGACCTACTCCGTCCCGGACAGGGGCGCATCGGTGGGAAGGGAGGGGCTCCGATTACACCCACCCCCCGTCTTCACCTCGAGCTCCCCTTCGCTCAGGGTTCAGGAAGGGTCACCCTCTTTTGAGGGCGCTCTTCTCCCGGTTGCTGCGCTGGTTCGGGTGTTCCAGGTGCTTCCAGGTATCTCCCCTGCGGAGCTGTTGAATGGCGCTGGGCGACACGTTGAGCTTCTTCGCCCAGAAGGAAGCGGAATGTTTGAAACGGTCCCGGTCGTGGTCCCAGTCTTCAAGAACCTGTAGAGCTTCGGCTTTGGACATTCCGGCGTGGGGGGATTTCTCACCCTGAAGCCAGACGTTCCTTCCCTTCCATCTTCCGGAGGACTGGATGGGTCCGGGAAGCCGCTTCCCGGTATTACCAAGGCAGTAGTGCCGAATCTGGTTGACGGTGTAGTCGGGAAATTTCCGGGCGATCTCAGCGTAGGTATAGCCTTCCTCCGCTAAGTCTCGCCAGATGATGACGATAGCGCCGCTGGGCTTGGACATGGCTCTGGATTTCTGATTCTGCCGCGAAAAAGGAGTGACCATGGGGTGAAGAAGAATATCGCCCCGCGGCCTCACGCTCAACTGCCTGCCTCGCCGGGAGGGCGTGACCGGATCAGTCGGCCTCGAAGTAATCCACCTTCACACCACAGCCGTCCCACATCCGTTCGTACTCCTCCAGCCGCCTTTCCACAAAGGTCCTGGCCTCCCGGGGCCCGCCGAGCAACCGCGCCACCCGGGCGTCCCTGGAGGGCGCCTCCACAGCGGCGAGGACGTCCCCGAGCCGGATGATGAGAAGGTCTCCAGCCAACTGGGTATTGTGTCGTTCCACCACAGGGAAGGCCTGGGCCACCGCCTCCCATTCTTCCCGGGAAAAGGGGACCGTACCCCCCTCCTCCACCCTCTTTCGAAATTCCTGCTCGGTAATCATTTCTTTCCTTCCTGGCTCCATGGCCATCAGGCCAGTGCGAGCTCCGCCGCGGCCTCCGCGTGGATGAGGGCCGTATCGAAGAGGGGAAGGTCCGTGTCGCCGGGCCCGAGCAGAAGACCGATCTCGGTGCATCCCAGGATCACTCCCTGGGCCCCGCGAGCCTCCAGGGATCCCACGATTCTTCGGTACTCCTCACGGGACTCCGGCAGGATCCTGCCCAGGACCAGCTCCTCATAGATGACCCGGTGCACCGATGCCCGGTCTTCCTGTGAAGGGGTCAGGACCTCCAGGCCGTGGTCATCTTCCAGCCTCCCCCGGTAGAACGGCTCCTCCATGGTGAATCGGGTCCCCAGAAGCCCGATCCTGTTGAGGCCCGCCCCCAGGATGCGCTCTGCCGTGGCGTCGGCGATGTGGAGCAGGGGAACGCCCACCGCTGCTTCCATCTCCGGAGCCACCAGGTGCATGGTGTTGGTGCAGAGGACCAGGAAATCGGCCCCTGCCGCTTCCAGGGTCCGAGCTTCCCGGGCCAGCATCTTTCCCAGCCGGTCCCAGTCCCCCCGGTGCTGGAGGACCTCGATCTCCTGGAAGTCCACACTGAGCAGGAGGATCCTGGCCGAGTGCAAGCCACCCAGGCGCCGATTCACTTCCCTGTTCAGGACCTGGTAGTACGAGACGGTGGACTCCCAGCTCATCCCTCCCAGAAGGCCTATGGTCTTCATCTTCTCGTTTCGTTCCTCTCCTGCGGACGCGGCGGCGACGGTCTCACCGGGAGTCTTCCTCTCGATCCTTCCCCTCGGGCCGGAAGGTGCGGACCGCAGCCAGCCAGGCAAAGGGGTTTTCCAGGTGGATGGAGTGGCCGGACCTGGGGATCACCCTGAGCTCGGCCCCGGGAATCTCCTCCGACATCCTCCCCGAGATCTCCGTGAACTTCCGGTCCTCCTCTCCTGCCAGAATGAGGGTCGGGACCCGGATATTCCCGAGCTCCTCCCAGAAGGAGGGCTGGACTCCCGTGCCATTACCCCTGAGGCAGGCCGCCAGGGCTACGGGGTCGTTCTTCAGCCTCCGCTCCCGGTTGGCGGCCTGTACCCGCTCCGGAAGCTTGCCCTGCGTGGCGAAGAGAGGCAGGCCCATCCAGTGATCCACGAAGGCCTCCATCCCTCCCCTGAGGATCCCCTCGGCCAGGGCTTCGTCGGCCCTCCTGCGGCCCCGCCTCTCCTTTTCCCCTTCCAATCCCGGCGACGCGCTCTCCAGGATGAGGGCCGATACCCTGGAGGGCCTTCGGATGGCTCCGGCCAGGGCGATCCTGCCCCCCATGGAATACCCCAGCCACCGGGCACTCTCGATGGCCACCGCGTCCAGCACCTGGCATAGGTCCCGGAGCATCTCCTCCGTCCGGTAGCGCTGGGGATCGTCGGACACGTCGCTGGCCCCATGGCCCAGAAGGTCCACCGCCACCACCTGGAACCCCTGGGAAAGGCCCCTCAGGGACTCCTCTCCCCATGCTTCCACGGAGCCGGTGAACCCGTGGATCAGAAGGAGGGGCTCCCCCTTTCCCTGAATCCTGACGTGGAGCCGGAGCCCGTCCCGCACCGTCACAAACATGATTTCCCTCCTGCCTGTCGGTGGGTGGGTTCACTCATAGAGATCTTCCAGGTCCGCCCGGGCCAGGTCAACCAGAAAGGCCCCGATTCGCCGGGTCAGGGCTCGGAAGAAGGCCTCACCCGCCTCCCCGGAGCCGCCTCTGGGATCCCCGATACCGGTATCCCGGCTCACCTGCACCCAGTTCCGGGGCGCCCAGGCCCAGCCCTCCCTGAGCCCTTCCACCTTGAACGCCCTGGACTCCCCGGCCCCCGCCTCCGAAAGGGGGAGCACCCGATCCGGAGCCAGGTGGAGCATCAGGCTGGTTTCCATGGCTCCGGCGTGATCTCCCGGATCCGGAAAATGGGCCCCCACCTCCGGTAGAGCGAACCAGTCCAGGGTACAGAGAAACACCTCCGTCTTTGCCTGGAGTTCACGGATCAGGGGCTTGAAATCGTTTCCGCCGTGCCCGTTGAGGATGAGGAGCTTGAAGAGTCCCTGGGCATCCAGGCTCTCCACGATATCCCCCAGGACGAAAGCCTGGGTGGTGGGATTCATGTTCAGCGTATGGGGGATGTCCACCTGCTGGGCGTTGACGCCGAAGGGAACGGGAGGGAGGACGAGGCAACGGCTTCCCTGATCCCAGGCCAGGCGGGCGGCTTCCACGGCCACGGCCTCGGCCTGGAGGGTGTCGGTGCCATAGGGGAGGTGAAGGTTGTGGGCTTCCGTGGCCCCCCAGGGAAGGACCGCCACCTCAAACTCCGTCTCCCGCACCGCTTTCCAATTGGTTTCGGCGAGCACGTAAGGCCGACCAGCCATCTCGCTCCTCTCGATTCGGAACCGCCGCCGGCTCTGCCGGGGCCGAAGGATCCAACCGGCATCACCCAGAAAACCTAACCTCTCCGACCATCCGGCGCTTCTCCCCACCCCTCCCCCCGGCTGATGCCCTTTGGTAGCTTGGGAGATACGCTCCAGTGGGCCTCTGCATCCCGGAAGAAAAGATGTTCCTCTCCCCGCGCCACAAGATCCTTTTCGTCCATATCGCCAAGACGGGGGGTACCAGCATCCGTTCAGCCCTGAAGCGACTGCACTGGACGGACCCCTATGCCATTCCCATCCACCTGGTCAACGGCCTCACGCGGGTCTTGAAGTATAGGACCGGGGCCAAGTTCCCCCGGCACGCCAAGGCCATCGCCGCTTACGAGAACATCGGAGAGCCCTTCTGGAGCCAGCTCTTCAAGTTCACCTTCGTCCGTAATCCCTGGGACCTCCAGGTCAGCTCCTGGCATCATCTCCAGAGGGTCCCCAACGCCCCTACGGACCAGTTCGCCACCTTCGAGGAATTCCTGAGGCACAAATTCGATCCGGACCGGCCCTTCCAGTACTACTTCGAGGCTTCCCGACAGCTCCAGAGCCATTACGTCATGGACTTCGACGGCCGGATCATCGTGGATTTCGTAGGCCGGTTCGAGCGGCTCCACGACGATTTCGAAGAGGCCAGCCGCAGGGGTGGCATTCCACAGATCACGCTTCCGCACCGTCGGCATTCCAGGGAGCGCAAGAAGGACTACCGCGTCTACTACGACGACGTCACGGCAGAGTTGGTGGCGGATTACTACGCCCAGGACATCCAGCGCTTCGGCTACGCCTTCGACGACTTCGACCGGGAGATGGAACCCTGGGCCCCGCCGGACCAGGGCAGGGCTCCCGCTACGCCCGGGACCTCCAGAGAAAGACGCCCATGAGCCCGCCGAGAACGCCGCCGGGCCATCCCGCCACGAACCATCCGACGGCCAGCCCCACCGGCACCATGACGATGGATGGGACTCTGGGCCCTCCTCCGCCTGGGTTCCGCTCCGTGCTCACCGACCCCCGCCGGTCCGCTCCGGCGGAGTTCCGAAGGGATAGAGGTCGGCCAGGTCCACATGCTCGTAGGGAAGGGCATCCAGGAAGGTCGTCCCCACGAAGGGGCCCGGCGCCTCCACGATGACGATGGTCTCGGCGAACCCCGTTTCGTCGAACCCCCGGCGGAAGTGGACCCGGGACTTCACCACGAAGACGTCGAAGTCCGACAGCTCCAGGGGCCCGAACTGAAAGCGTTCAGGGTTGGTGACCTGGGTGTAGGTGGGGGTGATGATGACGACGTTGTCGTTCCCGAACTCCACCGCGGCCACCCGGTCGAATCCGAATCCTCTGTCGAAATAGAGAAGGGTCCCCTGGATCGGATATGGCCGACCCCCTGAAGGGGTAAAGCCTCCGATCTCCATGTCGAAGGGATCTCCCGCCGTGGCGCCGGACGCCTCCAGTGCCTCCAGGACCCCCGGGTCCGTGATGGTCCCGTAGAGGACCCGGCCCAACCCTTCCTCCTGGAACGCTCTCAGGATGTGGGTGGCGTCACCCGGTCGGTCCGAGTGGTCGCCCACGGCCACCGGCACCTCGCCTCTGGCAACGGCGTCGGCTACCCGTTCCGCGGCCTCCTCGGGCAGCGGATAGCTCCCCAGGGCGAAGTCCTCCCTTACCCGCCACATGAAATCGTTCATGTCATCGGCGATCTCCCGTGCCAGCTCGGGATCGTTGTTGGTCATGACCTGAATCGTCGCCCCCACGTCCGGGACGTCTGACCAGGGATACCCGTAGAAAACGCTCACGAAGGCGTCCTCCGCCCGGGCTTCCCAACGCCGAGCCCGTTCCATGATGTCCATGGATGGGGAGGCTCCCGTCCACTGGAGGACCGTGGCCGTGATGATCCCCGGCTTCCGGGTGACGGTGGTGGGGACGTAGTCTCCCTTCATGGTCCTGTGGAGGGCCCGGGCGGAACGGGCCCCCTGGAGGGCTGCGTCGTAGTGGGGGTACCGTTTTGTGGTGAAGGCGAAGTCGGCGTGCTCGAGAAACTCCCCGTCCTCGTTCCCGTGGAGGTCGAAGCTGGCGGCGATGGGCACCTCGGGCCCCACCACCTCCCGGAAACGCCGGGCGATCTCCGCCTCGGGACGGGGCACGTCCCGGACGGCCATGGCCCCGTGAAGGGCCAGGAATACCCCGTCCACGGGCATGGCGTCTCTCAGGTCCTGGAGCATGAGCTCCAGAAAGTGCTCGAAGGTCTCCCGGGTGTTCCAGCTCCTGGAGGAGCCGCCGAAGACGCCCACCGGGGACGTCAGGCCCACCAACTCCATGTCCCCGTAGTCCCTGGCCATCTTCACGAATCCGCCCACGTATCCACCAGAGTCCAGGAGATCCTCGCCGGACCGGGGAGGACTGACCCGAAGCCAATCGTCTATCTGGACATCGCCTCCCGGGCAGAAGGTGCACGTCTCGTGGGAGAACTGGGCCACGGCCACCCGAAAGGACCCCTGGTCGGGGTCCTGGGCGTCTCCAGGAAGGGAGCATCCGAGAACCAACACCGCCAGCAATCCAGTGCATGCCACACGCATCTTGTTCTCCCGGCTCAGGAGGAGCATCTCATATCCGGTAGACGGTATGATCCGGCGGTGCCAGCCCACCTCTCCGTGGTCGACACCTTTTCCTCTTTCGGGGGTTGAATGCCCCAGAAACCGGATCCGATGACCATCACCGTATAGAGGGGCGCTCGTCTCCACAAGATTGGAACAGAAAAATGGCGCAAAGGAATCGTCTGGATCTTCCCCAAACCCGCCCTCCCGCCATCCTTCGGCCCTTTGCCGAGTTCTTCAGGCTGGAAGCCGCCGGGTGCATCCTCCTCCTCCTGGCCGCGGCCTCGGCCCTCATCCTGGCCAACTCTCCCCTGGGCCCGACCTACTTCGGGTTCTGGAGCACGTCCTTCACCGTCGGTGGGGGCGAATGGGCCATCACCAAGCCCTTCGTCCTCTGGGTGAACGATGGGCTCATGGCCGTCTTCTTCTTCGTGGTGGGCCTGGAGATCAAGCGGGAGATCGTCATCGGAGAGCTTTCGTCCTTCCGGAAGGCCGTCGTCCCCATCATGGCGGCCGTGGGGGGCATGGCGGTTCCGGCCCTCATATACCTGGCCTTCAACGCGGGGCAGCCCTCGGCCCGGGGCTGGGGCATCCCCATGGCCACGGACATCGCCTTTGCCCTGGGCATTCTGGCCCTCATGAGCAAGGGAGCCCCCCTGGGCCTGAAGATCTTCCTGACGGCCGTGGCCATCATCGACGACATCGGGGCAGTCCTGGTCATCGCCCTCTTCTATACCTCCAAGGTGAGCGTGACGGCCCTGGGGATCGGTGCCGGGATCCTGTTTATCCTGGCCGTCCTGAACCGCGTGGGGATCAGAAGCCCCCATCCCTACGCTCTCCTGGGAATCGTCCTCTGGCTGGCTGTCCTCAAATCCGGGGTCCACGCCACTGTGGCCGGGGTGGTCCTGGCCTTCTTCATCCCCAGCCAGCGAGCCCTGGATGAGAAGACCTTTCTGGATCACGCCCGGGCCATGCTGAAGATGTTCGAAGAAGGGGGGCCCAGCCCGGGACCCATGCCTTCCATGACCCAGCGTCATGCCATCCAGTCCCTGGATTGTCTGGCCCGGGCCGCGGAGGCCCCACTCGCCCTTCTGGAGAGCCGCCTCCATCCATGGGTGGTCTTCTTCGTCATCCCCCTCTTCGCCTTCGCGAACGCCGGGGTGACGGTGGAGGCCGGCACCTCGGGCCTTTTCCAGGATCCGGTGATGCTGGGAGTGAGCCTGGGTCTGTTCCTGGGCAAGCCCATCGGCGTCCTGGGATTCACATGGATCGCCGTCCGGGCCCGCATGGGGTCTCTCCCCGCCGGGGTGGGATGGACGCAGATCGCCGGCGCAGCCGCCCTCTGCGGGGTAGGATTCACCATGTCCCTCTTCATCGGGGGACTGGCCTTCGAGCTTCCCGCCTACGTGGCTCACGCCAAGGTGGGAATTCTGCTGGGATCGGCCCTCTCGGCCGTCCTGGGCGGAGCCCTCCTCAGAATGGGCCGAAAGGAGCGGCCAGCCGCGTGAGGAGCCCCTCGTTCACGGGGACGTCCAGAAAGGTGTCCCATTCCAGATCGTACCCCTCAGGATCGTAACCCGCGAAGGTGCGGGCGAAGTCCCCTTCGGTGGTGATCTCCTCCGTACGGAAGGAGAAACCCGGTACATCCTGGAGGTGGGACCACCACTCTTCCAGGGATGCCGTGAAGAAGGAGACCGTAACGGCCTTCTCCTCGGTGGCGGAGTGAAGGCCCCTCTCTCCATCCACCAGTCCGATGAAGCCGGTGGGGGAAGCCGGGAAGACCTTGGCCCACCCCTGGTCCACGATGATGTCGGAGCCCAGGGCCCTCCGGTAGAAGCCCTGAATAGCCTCCAGATTCCGGTAGTAGAGCCAGAGGACCGTTGCCTTCACGCCCAGGTCAGGGGGCCGGAGGGGTATGACGCCTGGAGCCGTCTCCCGTCCCGGAGGGATATGGAGTGGCGCGATCTCCGAGAGAATCGGAATCAGCTCCACGTTTTCCGTGTGGGGATTGAAGCGCTCGAATTCCAGGAGGTATCCCTCGGGGTCGACGGCTACAAACCCGTCGTGGGGCCGATCCCCTCCGACCTCTCCCAGGGGGGCGCGCATTTCGACACCCTGGTCCGTCAGGTACGCCCACCACCCCTCCACCTCCCCCGTCACCACGGCCAGAGTGACGCTCTTGGGCTCCGTGGCATCGTGCATCCCCTCCCCTTCGTCCACCAGGGTCAGGTAGGAAGCGGGAGCCACCCTCAGGATCTTGGCAAACCCGTAATCCGCCACCGTCTCGAACCCCAGAATCCTGGTGTAGAAGTCCCAGGCCGAGTCCAGCTCCCGGTAGTAGTAGAAGGCGTTGGTGGCCAGAATCTCCGGCGCCTCGGAGGGCATCTCCATTGCCTGCCCCGTTGACTTTTTCGTCCCCTGCTCCGTCGCCTCCTCCCCTCCCGGACCATCTCCTTCGCTCCCACACCCCAGGGAGAGAGCCAGGACCAGAGCACCGAGAAATCCCGTTCGAATCCCGTTCATGGCACCGCCTCCCTCCGTCCTCAGTAGGAATGTGTCCCCAGGACCACCTCCACCCCGAATTTGTCCTCCAGGAGGATCTTCAGGTCATCGTAGTCGATGGGACAGTCGGCCGTCTCCATGGCCATCTTCATGCATGTGCCCAGGTGGATGACATCGATGGACCGGTCCAGCCCCCTCACCACCTCGCTCAAGAGCTTGACTTTGGGCACCGTGAGCCCCGGACAATCCCCGCAGTCCGTCATCCCGATAAGCTCGATATCGTCGTCGGCATAACGGGCGAACTCCCCCTGCCGCTCCGCTATCCCCTTGTGGCATTTGGCACATGCGATGCAGGAAATGTCCTGAATCCTCTTGCAGTAAAGAATCGCGATCTTGGCCATGGCTCTCTCCGAAGCCGAGTCCGGGTCTCCCTGATCCCGCCATCCCGTCCCGCTCTGAACCTGGGGTCCGAAAAGACCCCTAACAAGGGCACGGAACACCTTATCTCTCTATCTCTCTTCGGAACCTTTCAGGCCGCCGGCGGCCGCAGGAAGAACCGGGAGCATCCACTGAAGGGACGCCCTCCCCCTGAACGGAAATCCCCCTCCTCAACATTCCGGGTGGGTTGGTGTGTCTCCTTCATGTAGTAGGTTTCATGGGGTATCTTCAGCGGCTGGCCGGGAGGTCAGCCGCTGAGGTGTGTAAAGGGATAACCCGGGAAGAGCTGGAGAATGAAGACATTCGGTGTCCGAACCATCAAGGGTGTCCTTGGCCCGGCAATCTGTGCAGCGGCCATGACCCTCTTTTCTTCTGGTGAAGCCCGGAGCCAGGGCAGTCAGGACTTCCCGGAATTGGACCCGGCCCTCCCCGTCATCCGGGCCCATCGCCTCACGGAACAGATCCACCTGGACGGACAGCTGGACGAGGAGGCGTGGCGCCGGGCCGCGCCTGCCACGGTCTTCACGCAGCTGGATCCATGGGAAGGGGAGCCGGCCACCGAGGACACTGAGGTCTACATCCTCTTTGACGACCAGGCTCTCTACGTCGGCGCCGTCCTCCGTGACGGGAATGGAGTCTCCACCCGCCTGGGGCGGCGGGACGGATTCCTCATGGACTCGGACTGGCTCACCATCTCCCTGGACAGTTACAACGATCACCGGAGCGGGTTCAAGTTCGAGGTGAACCCTTCCGGCGTGCGGGGAGACGAGGCTCTTTCCGGAGGACAGGACCGCCGGGGTGACAGCTCCTGGGACCCTGTCTGGGAAGCCGCTACTGCCATCCACGAATGGGGATGGTCCGCAGAGATCCGGATTCCCTTCAGCCAACTTCGATTCCGGAACACGGACGACCAGGTCTGGGGAATCCAGATCACCCGGGACATCGCCAGAAACCGGGAGAAGCAGCTCTTCTCCTTCACCCCCAAGGAGGAGGCCGGGGGCATCGCCCGGTACGGTCACCTGGTGGGCATCCGGGACCTTCACCAGTCCCGTAGGTTGGAGATCCTCCCCTACGTCCAGGGCCGGGCCGAGATCGTGGACGTGGACTTCGATGAGGACGCCGGCTTCAAGGATCCCTACCGGGACGGCTCGGACTTCTTCTACGGCATGGGCCTGGACCTGAAGTACGGGCTCAGCTCCAACCTCACACTGAATGCCACGGTCAACCCTGACTTCGGGCAGGTGGAAGTGGACCCGGCGGTGGTAAACCTTACGGCCTTCGAGACCCGCTTCGATGAGAAGCGCCCCTTTTTCGTGGAGGGAGCCGGCATCTTCTCCTTCGGAGGCAGCGGGGGCGGCGGTGGGGGGGGCGGTGGCATGTTCGGCGGGGGCGGCGGAGGGGGAGGGGGCACCCAGCTCCTCTACTCCAGGCGCATCGGCGGCACGCCCCGGGGCGACGTTCCGGACGAGGCCGTATACGAGGACGCACCGGATCAGACCACCATCCTCAGCGCCGCAAAGCTCACCGGCCGAACCGCCAGCGGTTGGTCCCTGGGCATCATGGAGGCCGTAACCGGGGAGGAAACCGCGAACTTCATCACCGAGGACAGGATCCGTGGAGAAGCCGCAGTGGCCCCCCTGGCCAACTACCTGGTAGGCCGGGTCCGGAAGGACTTCAGGTCCGGCCAGACCACCGTGGGCGCCATCGGTACCGCCGTGAACCGGGACCTCTCCGACGAAGCCCTGTCCTCGGAGCTCCGGGCCTCGGCCTACTCCGGCGGCCTTGATTTCTTCCACGAATGGGGAAACCGGACCTGGTCCCTTTCCGGCCATCTGGCAGGCAGCCGGATCATGGGGGAGGCATCCGTCATAGAAAACGCGCAGACCTCATCGGCCCGGTACTTTCAGCGACCCGATGCGGGTCACGTCACCCTGGATCCCTCGGCGACCTCCCTCACCGGGTACACCGGTGAAATCTCCTTCCGCAGGCAGGCAGGCCTCCACTGGCGGGGCAGGGCCGAGCTCAAAGCCACCAGCCCCGGATTCGAGGTGAACGACCTGGGCTTCCAGCGGGACGCCGACCGGCGTGAGGCCGAGTTCAGCCTGGAGTACCAGGAGAATCGTCCCGGTGACCTGCTCCGAAACTGGGAGATCTCGGCCAGCCCCCGGGCCTCCTGGAATTTCGACGGCGATCGCGTGGGCACCACCCTCTCCTTCAGAAGCCGTCTCACCTTCCTGAACTACTGGTCCCTGAACCCCTCCTACACGCGGGATTTCGAGAGTTATGACGATCGGCTGACCTGGGGAGGCCCCCTGGCCAGGAAGCCTGCGGAAGACCGCCTTTCCCTATGGGTCTCCTCGGACTTCTCCAAGCCATACAACGGGATGATCTCGGTGAGCCACCAGTGGGACGCGGCCGGAGGCGAGCAGACATCCCTCCGGGGCCGCATCTCTCTCAGGCCCACCAGCGCCTTCGACCTGAGCCTGGGCCCGAACCTGACCCTGAACCGGGCCGCGGCACAGTATATCGGATCAAGAGAAGACCCCCTGGCCACCCACACCTACGGCGAGCGCTACATCTTCGGTGAGCTCGAGCAGACGACCCTCTCTCTGGAAACCCGCCTGAACGTGACCTTCACGCCGAACCTCACCCTGGAGCTCTTCGCCCAGCCCTTCATGGCCAGCGGAGACTACGGAACGCTGAAGGAGCTCCGGGCCCCCGGCACCTTCGAGTTCAACCGGTACGGCATCGACGCCGGCACCATCCAGGCGGACGAGGAAGGGGATTACCTGGTGGACCCGGACGGCACCGGACCCGCCGAGCCGTTCTCCGTTTCCAACAGGGACTTCAACCGGGTCTCCCTCCGGGGGACCGGTGTCATCCGCTGGGAGTGGCGCCCCGGCTCCACCCTTTTTCTGGTGTGGCAGCAGAGCCGGTCCCACCACTATGAGGACGGGAACTTCGACTTCCGGCGTGACAGCGACGCCATGTGGGGGGCCCGGGCCGACAACGTCTTCATGGTGAAGGCCACCTACTGGATCGGAAGCTGACCGGCCCCCACCCCCCTCAATTCGTCAGATCAGATTCCGCCTCCGCCGCCCCCGCGCCGCTTGGCCGTGCGCCCGGTGGAGCTGGAAGAGCCGGTCCTCCGGGTACCGGTGGAAGAGATCGATCCACCGCTCCGACCGCTGGACGGTGCCGGAGCCGACCGGGTGCTGGGGCTGGAGGATCCTGATGCGGAGCTTCCCCCCCGACTGTAGCCACGACCCACGATGACCCTGCCGTGGGGCCGGGCGGGCGGGCCGTCATCCACGATGATGGTGGTGGGCCGGTAGTAGCCCGAGTACCATCCCCAATTGGAATAGCCGGAATAGAAGGGGGAATAGCCGTACCGGTAGGAGGAGTACCAGGGATCATAGTAGAAGAAGGGATCCCAGAAGCTCCAGCGGCTCCGGTAGCCGTAAGCGTCGTAGGGCATGGCCCGCCGAGCGCTCTCGCTCCGGGCCACCTCCGCAGCTCCGGCACTGACGGTGAACCGCTCCGGATGGCTGACGGCCACCACCAGATCGATGAGGCTCTCCGACACGCCGGCGTCGGCCAGCTGGACCAGGAAATCGGCGCTGACGTCGAAATCATCACCCCGCTCCGCCACCAGTGCCTCCACGGCCTTCGCGTCCACCTTTCCGTTGGCTTCCAGGAGGTCCCGGGCCGTCAGAGGGGTGGAGACGGCGATCCGGGCCGCCTTCACCGACATGGTCCGGTCAGCCAGAAGGTAGGTCATTCCCGCTTCTTCCACCCGGGCGCTTCCGGCCGGACGGTAACGAAGAACCATGGGGACCTTGTTCCCCGATACCTCCACCACCTTGATGTCCAGCCACTCCACCGGATTGGCAAAAGCCAGCAGTCCCGTCCCTCCCCGCTCCACACCCCCTTCGCACACGTACTGAGAGCTCAGATAGACCCTCTTGCCCTGCTCCGAGAAGCTGGCTTCCTGGAAGCCCTCGCATCCCTCCCTGGAAACGTCGCGAGGAGCCCCATCGGCATGGATGACCTCCGTCGAGATGACCTCCCCGCCGGACCAGGTGCTGAGCTCCACGCCGTCCTCCCCCGCCAGGGGGCTGACACAGAGCATGGGAGTCTCCTCGGCGGCGTCCGACGCCTCCCAGCACCCCAGCCAGGGAAGCCAGCGGCTGTCGATCTGCTGGGCCGCCACCGTGGACGGAAGGGTTCCGATCAGGATCAATCCACCGGCCAGAAGCCCGCCGGCAAAGGATCGCAAACTGCTATTCTTCTTGCTCATGGTTGTCGTCCTTTCCTGATTCAGAACCGGACGGCCAGGCCGATGTTTGCCTGAAAGCCCGAGAGATCGATCATCGTTCTCCTCAAGCGGTCCGCCGTTGGATCGTAGGTCATGAAATCCTCACCCATTCGGGCCTCCGCCCAGGAGTACCGTCCCTCGCCCGTGAGGTAGATGGAGGGACTCAAGGAATACTCCGCCCCGGCCAGAACATGCAAGATCCCGGTATCCCCCTTCGACCGGAAGACATCGTAGAAGATCTCGTAGGTATCGAAATCCACGAACTCTCCCGCCTGCTTGAAATCATAATAGATTCTGCCGCCCCCCAGACCAACGAAGGGAGACCAGGTGCCCGGGACCCACGCGAACCGGCTGATCCTGCGCCCACGCTCGAAGAGGTAGGTCTTGAGGCTCAGCGTTACGGGGGTCATGGCCAGCCTGGTGTTCTGCTCGATGGGCAGGTCGTCCGAGCCCACAAATTCCCGGAACTCGGAAGGCGTGTTGGCGTTGGAGTAGCTCACATCCAGGGCAACTTCCATCCGGTTCGTCACCCTGAGCCCCAGAGTGCCGCCGAAGACCGGGGCGTTGAAATCACTTTGGTTCAAGGTGAACTCGTCGGTGACGAAATCGAAGATCTCGCTGCCGCCCCTGGGGATCCCGTAGCCCATGTGGATGCCCAGTGAGATGTTGGGCTCTCCGAAGAGAAAATCGCGACCACCAATCTGCCCGGTCAGCTCCTGAGGCACGAAAAACGTCCAGATGGCGGCCAGCAGAAGGGCGCCCGGGACGAAGGTCTTTTCAGCGTTCATGTTCCATCCTCCCCATCGTTCGCGGCCGGACCGCTGGACCGGCCGTCTTGCTGGGATCCTGAAAATCGCAAGACCCGTGCCACTGCAAGGAACCGGAAAAACCGCTCAGGCAAGCCATGTCGGCCCCCGGCAGACCCGCCCCGCCCTCCAGCGGCCTGGACAACAGTGTCCAGTTGAGTGGACAGGGCCAGTCGAGTGGGCAGGCCCGGTTCCTCTGGTTCATACCCCGATCGGCGCCATCCCTTCCCTTCCACAATCATGGTCGGGGGCCCGTCATCCGGGGCCGGGCCGGATATCCAGGTGGCAGGCTGGGCTTCCGGGTCACAGGCTGGGCTTCACCGGGTCCGTTACACCGATCCCAGGGCCGTACCGGTCTTCATAAGGCCCTGCAACAAAGCTCCGGTTTCCGGGATCAGAGAGGGTGTGGCACCGGAAGAGAGGAGACGTCCGGGAGGCTCATCCCGAGGCGCTGCCGGAACTCCCCACTCATCGGTGCGATCTGCAACGCGGTCGGAACCGGAGGAAACCAGGATCATGTTCAGGAGGACGGTGGTAGCACTCGCGTTTCTGGTCCTGGGGGTATCCCCGGGAATGGAGGATCTCAATGGCCAGGAGGGTACGCTCGACTGGTCCAATCGCATGACGGGGGGCCAGGTCCTGACAGTGAAGGGGATCGTCGGCGGAATCCGGGCGACCCTCGCCTCCGGTGACCGGGCTCAGGTGGTGGCCCGGAAGACGGGATCCCCGGGCGACTTCCAGGAGGTTGCCGTGGAAGTGGAGGAGACCGGGGACGGATTCGTGATCTGTGCCGTCTACGGTTCCTGGAACCACGGCAGCGGCCACTGCCTCCCGGGTGGAGGAGACCGGGACCATGACCGGCGCCGCCGCGGGAGTCAGGACATCGACGTGGCGGTGGAGTTCGAGGTCCGGGTGCCCGCCGGGGTGGAGTTCCACGGGGGGATGGTCAGCGGCGAGATCCAGGCCAGGGATCTCCGTTCTCCCGTGGAAGCCAGCACCGTTAGCGGAGACATCTCTGTCTCCACCACCGAGACGGCCTGGGCCAATACGGTCAGCGGCGACATCCAGGTCGAGATGGGCAGCCTGGACTGGGATGACATGGACTTCAAGACCGTCAGCGGCGACATCACCCTCTGGCTTCCCAACGATTTCGGCGCCGACATCCGGTTCAGCTCCGTCTCCGGCGACCTGGACACGGATTTCGACCTGGCCCTGAAGGGTCGTCAGGGCCGCCGGTGGATCGGATCCGATGTCCGGGGAACCATCGGTGCAGGGGGGAGGGATCTCTCCTTCCACACCGTCAGCGGAAACGTGGACCTCCGAAGGAAATAGAGGCCCTCGTCTCCGCCCCGGCTTATCGAACCGCGTGCCAGGCCGCCAGGACCCGGGCCTCCCGCTCCGGGTCCATGCCCGCCCTGAGATTCTGCCGCTCCTCCGGGGGCCGGGCGAAGTGGTACTCCAGGGTATCCCGGGTCGTGGCGGCCAGGGAGCGGTACGTGAGTCCCTTCTCGACCTCGGGTGTCAGGTCGAACTTCGCGAAGCCTTCCCGTCCCGGAAGCGGGGGCATCCAGACGGGCATGTCCGAATAGGGCCGCACTCCCTGTTCCCGCAGGAAGGGCTCCGGGACCCACGTGAAGATGGTCTCCGCCGTGGTGACGGCTCGGATCCCGTAGAGGAGCTGATCCATGGGCCTCGGGATTGCCGGGCCCACGCCGTTGTAGACACCGGTATGACCCGCCTCGGCCATCCGGACCATCCACTCCGTCAGGTCCCGGGCGTCGATGATCTGCACCGTGTCGGTGGGATCCCCCGGTGAAAGAACCTCTCCGCCCCTGTGGATCCGAACGGGCCAGTAGGTGAACCGGTCCGTGTTGTCTCCGGGTCCGATGATGAGGCCGGGGCGAAAAACGGTGGAGCGGTCCGGGAAGACGGACTGGACCTGCCGCTCGCAGATGGCCTTCCGGAGCCCGTAGGGGAGGGTCTCCGCCCCCGGCTCCACTCCGGCGGTTTCGTAGGTGAAGGTAGGGGCGTCTGCCGTCATGGGCACCGAGCTCAGATCGGCGTAGGCCGAACGGGAAGACACGTAGAAGTAGAGGTCTACGGAGTCCCTGAGAAACTCCGTGGAAAGCTCCACCCAATCGGGTTCCGAGGCGTTGTTGTCCATGCAGACGTCCCAGTGTCTCCCCTTCAGAGACTCGTAATCCCCGTTCCGGTCCCCGATGAGGTTCTCCAGACCCGGAAAGAGGTCCGTGTTGCTCCGGCCCCGGTTGAAGAGAGTGACCTCGTGGCCCCGTTCCACGGCGTACCGCACCATGTGGGGACCGATGAAGCCGGTTCCCCCCAGGATCAACATCCTCAGCTTCCGGGCGGGCAGGGGCCGGGTCACTCCTCCTCCGGCCCCCGCCGGGGACGCGGACAGGATCCCGGGAGTGACGCCCAGGCTCAGGGCGCCTCCGGCCATGGCCGAAGCCTTCAGAAATTCCCGTCGGTTGCCGACACGGTTCATCGTCTCATCCTCTGCGTTCGTGGTCAGGCCGATCCGGTTCCGGAGTGGATCCCCGGCTCCGAAGCCCGGCACCTTCTTCGTTCGTCAATATCCCACCGCCGCACCGCCCCGCCTGGGGTCCGAGGCCCCGGCCAGAGTCGTGTCGGACAACCGCTGGATGGCCTGGACGTCTCCGATGTGCGGATAGAGGCTTCCGGCCACGTAGCGTTCCTCTACGGTGTGCCCCATGGCCCCCAGGGCGGCGATGACTTCCGGGGATAGGGAGTCCATTTCGTACTGGATCCGGTCCGGCAGGTGCTGGTGGTGCAGCCGCGGAGCGTTGACCGCCTGCTGGATCCCCATGCCGAAGTCCACCACGTTGGACACTTGCTGGAAGACATTCGTGATGATGGTGGCGCCACCCGGGGAGCCCACTACCAGGAGGAGCTCCCCCCGGGGATCCGCCACGATGGTGGGGGTCATGGCCGAAAGCATCCGCTTGCCCGGCTCGATGGCGTTGGCCTCTCCCTGGACCAACCCGAACATGTTGGGATAGCCGGGGCGGGCCGAAAAGTCGTCCATCTCGTTGTTCAGAACGAAGCCGGCCCCTTCCACCGTCACCTTGCTCCCGAAGAAGGAGTTGATGGTGGTGGTGATGGATACGGCATTCCCTTCGGCGTCGACCACGGATAGATGGGTGGTCTCACCCTCGTCCGCCGGACCCAGGCCGGGGCCCACCTCTTCGGAGGGGGTGGCCCGCTCCATGGAGATGGAAGCGCGCCGTCGGGCCCCATATTCGTCGGAGATCATGGCCTCGATGGGCATTTCCACGAAGTCCGGGTCCGCCAGGTAGGTGTTCCGGTCGGCGTAGGCCCGCTTCCAGGCTTCGGCCAGAAGATGGACGTGCTCCACCCCATGCCACTCCAGGGACCCCAGGTCGAACCCCTCCAGGATCTTTGCCATGGCCGCCAGAGTCGCGCCCCCCGAGGACGTGGGGGGCATGGACACGATGGTGTGCCCTCGATAGCTGATCCGGATGGGGTCCCGCCAGGCCGCCTCCATTTCCGCCAGATCCTCGTGGGTGATGAGCCCCCCGCCCCGCTCCATCTCCGCCACGATGAGGTCGGCGGTGCGGCCCTGGTAGAACCCGTCCCGGCCCCGGGAAGCGATGCGCCCCAGGGTGGCGGCCAGCTCCGGCTGCCGGAAGAGCTCTCCCACCTCCGGAGGGGATCCCCCTGGAAGGAAGGTCGCCTCCGTGGCCGGGTAGAGCCGCAGGTCCTCTTCCGCGTCGGCGATCTGCAGGGCCTGCCGCTCCCTCACCTCGAAGCCCTCGGCAAGCTCCATGGCCGGGGCCACCAGTTCCTGCCAGGGAAGAACCCCGTACTCCTGATGAGCCTCCCAGAGGCCCGCCACCGTTCCCGGCACGCCGGACGCCAGATGCCCCCGGGTATACCCTTCGCGAAGCTCTCCCTCCTCGTTCAGAAACATGTCCCGGTGGGCCGCCAGCGGGGCCCGCTCCCGGTAGTCCAGGGCCGCCGTGCTTCCGTCGGCCAACCGGATCACCATGAAGCCGCCGCCGCCGATATTGCCGGCCTCGGGGTTCACCACGGCCAGGGCGAAGGAGGTGGCGATTGCCGCGTCCACGGCATTCCCCCCGGCCTGGAGGATCCGGACCCCCACCCTGCTGGCGTACTCGTCGGTGGTCACGACCATTCCCTGGCCGGCGAGGACAGGAGGGGCGTCGGCGGCATAGGGCCACCCTGGCGGGAAGGGGATGTCGGCCACTTCATAGGCCGGCCCTCCAGGTCCACAACCGGAAAAGGCGAGCCCGGCCACAGCCAGCCAGCCCAGCAGAGGGGATCTTGAAGGAAAAGGAGGAACGGACCGCATGGCTACAGTGCCCTTTCGCAAAGATGACCTTCCGGCGCGTGCCCGGTTCGCCGTCCCGGCAGCCGGGGCGGAAGGCCGCGGGCAGCCGGGACAGAACGCCACAGGCGACCCGGCCGCAACAGCACACCGGAACAGTATACCGGAACAGTATAAAGGGAAGGCCGGGCACGGGGCGAGGGATCGCCGCCGGGACCCACGGGGCCATCGTCCCTGACGGCGATCGTCCCTGACCATGCTACCACGTGACGCCGGTGACCTTCCAGTCGGTCATCCGGGAGCCGGAGCCTTCCCCCGCCGCCGTCCCCCGTTACCTTTCCCCGGGTCGCTTCCGGAGCCCGCCCCGGCCTCAACGAATCACCCAGCCCGGGAGTCCTTCAGGAGATGGACATGCCGTATCACCGAGCACTCAAAACAG
>CAZSDD010000013.1:45833-52614 GCA_964605505.1 uncultured Gemmatimonadaceae bacterium
ATGGACCTGGAAGACCGGCCGGCGGTTCTGGTGGTGGCGAATCTCGAGGGGAATCACCTGGTGGGAAGCCACCTGGCCCTGGAGATGATCCGCTACCTGACCCGGAACGCCGATGACGAGGCTGTGGCCGACATTCTGGCCAACCAGACGGTCTATGTCTTTCCCCGCCTGAACCCCGACGGCGCCGAAGCCATGTTCGCCCCGGTCAAATGGGACCGTCGCACCAACGCCTTTTCCTACGACGGCGACAACGACGGTCGGGTGGACGAGGACGGTCCCGAGGACCTGAACGGGGACGGGTACATCACCGTCATGCGGGTGCCGGACCCCACCGGTGAATTCATGGTGGACCCGGACGACCCCCGCCTCATGAAGCGAGCCGACCCCACAAAGGGCGAGACGGGCACCCACGCCATCTACTGGGAAGGGACCGACTCGGACAACGACGGCTTCATCGCCGAGGACCCCCCGGGAGGCGTGGACCTGAACCGGAACTTCCAGCATGCCTATCCCTACTGGCAATCCGACGCCGGCCTCCACATGGTGAGCGAACCCGAGACCCGGGCCCTCATGGACTTCGTCCTGGCACACAGGAACATCGGAGCCATCCTGACCTTCGGACTTTCGGACAACCTGGTGACGCCACCGGATTCCCGGGGCGGCCTGGCCGACGGAAAGGTTCTGAGCCTCCCCCTCTTCGCCGCCGCTTCCAATGCCGAGGTCTTCGAGGTCGGCGATTTCTCCGGCGACGCCCCCGGGCGCTTCGGTGGCGGTTTTTTCTTCGGCGGCCGTGGAGGCAGCTTTCTCAGGGGCGCTCAACCCGGCCGGGACAACGACCCCGGCTCCGGGCAGCGGCCCGCCACCACGGTGAACAGCAGCGACCTGCCCTACTTCAACACTGTCTCCGAGGCCTACAGGGAGATCACCGGCATCAGCCGGGTCCCGGTTCACCGAACCCCTGAAGGCGCATTTTTCCAGTACGGATATTTCCAGTTCGGCGTGCCTGCGTTCAGCACGCCGGGGTGGGGACTTCCGGAGACCGGCGCTGAAGAAGACGAGGCCGGCCGGGAATCCCCCGACGAGGCCCAGACAGAAGCCCGGACGCCACCCGCCGCCACCCGTGGGGCCGCTGGCGCGCCCCCCCGGGGAATGGGGGCTCGACCCGGGATGGCGGGCGTGGCCCAGGCCCAGGGGCGGACCGGTGCCGGAGGTAGCGGCGCAGACGCCGATGTCTTGAAGGCGCTGGAAGGCGCCGGTATCGAAGCCTTCGCCGATTGGAGCGCATTTGGTCACCCGACCCTTGGCGAAGTGGAGATCGGCGGATTCCTCCCCTACGTCACAGTGAATCCTCCGGCGGAGCAGGTCTCCGAACTGGGGGCCAAGCACGGCGAGTTCCTGGTGAAGCTGGCCGGGATGCTTCCCCGGGTCCGCATCGTGGACACGGAGGTGGAGGCTCACGGCGGCGGCGTGTTCTCCGTCACGGTGGAAGTGGAGAACAGAGGATTTTTCCCCACCTCCCTGCGCCACGGGCAGGTTTCTCGCTCCGTGCAGGCCACTACGCTACAGATCCAGGTGTCCCCGGAGGACATCCTCACCGGCGCAGACAAGACCAGCAGGATTCCCGTCCTGGCCGGTTCCGGTTCCCGGGAGAAGTTCACCTGGGTCATCCGGGGGCAGGAAGGATCCCAGGTGGAAATCAAGCTTCGGGCCCAGAAGGGCGGCACCGACAGCGCAACCGTCACTCTCAGGTGAGGAAGCCCACCATGAAGATGGCACGGATTCCGGCGGCCCTCTCCCTGGCCGCCATCGCCTTCGCGGCGCTTCCCATGCTGGACGCGGGAAGCGCCGATCCCCGCTCCCTTTCCGCCCAGGGCTCGGATCCCGAGCACACGCTGACCTTCGCCTGGGACCGCTGGTTGGACAACGCCGACATGGGGGAACGCATGCGCCTCATGGAGCGGACCTGGCCCAAATTCCTGACCCTCTCCTCCATGGGGAAGAGCTATGGGGGCCGGGACATCTGGCTCATGACCATCAACAACCCGGACACGGGCCCCGAGTCCGCCAAGGCCGGGATGTACATCGAAGCCAACGTCCACGGAAACGAGGTCCAGGGTGGGGAGATCAGCCTCTACACCATCTGGTACCTCATGGAGAACTACGGCAGGAACGAGGAGATCACCCGCATGGTGGACGAGCGGGTGTTCTACATCGCCCCTTCGGTGAACCCCGACGGCCGGGACTTCTTCCTCCACGGTACGGGGTCGGGCGCCCGAACGGGCCACGTTCCCGTGGACTCCGACGGCGACGGCCTCTTCGACGAGGACGGCCCCGACGACCTGAACGGGAACGGCATCATCGAGCAGATCCGGAAGTACACCCCCGGTGAGGGCACCCACCGACTCGATCCCGACGACCCCCGGATTATGGTCCAGGTAGCCCCCTGGGAGACCGGCGACTGGGTTCTTCTCGGCTCCGAGGGCATAGACAACGACGGCGACGGCCTGGTGAACGAGGACCCGCCGGGGGGCTACGACCCCAACCGGAACTACGGCTCGGACTGGCAGCCCCAGTACATCCAGGGGGGGTCCATGGATTACCCCTTCCGGCTGCCGGAGTCCCGGGCCACCCAGGACTTTCTCAAGACCCGACCCAACATCGCCGGCATGCAGTCCTACCATAACTCCGGCGGCATGATCCTCCGTCCCCCGGGATCGGCCTGGTACGGGGATTACCCCAGGTCCGACATCCAGGTCTACGACGAGATCGGGGAGTTCGGGGAGCGAATTCTGCCCTGGTACGACTACCTCATCATCTGGCAGGGGCTCTACACCGTTCACGGCGGATCCATCGACTGGACCAACGACGGCCATGGGGCCATCTCCATGTCCAACGAGCTTTGGAACGGGAACAAGTACTTCCAGAGCCCCCTCCTGCAGGACCAGGGGGACGATCCCGACTCCCCCATCGGGGGGCAGAAGTCCCGATTCTTCTTCGATGACTTCCTCCAGTTCGGGGAGATGTACAGGGAGTGGGAGCCTTTCGACCACCCCCAGTACGGAGAGGTGGAGATGGGGGGATGGGACAAATTCTTCGGCCGCATCAACCCCCGGTTCATGAGCATGGAGGCCTTCCACCGGAACATGGCCTTCACCCTCTACCACGCCGACATGATGCCCCTCATGTCCATGGGGGAGAGCCGGGTGGAGAGCGTGGGCGGTGGACTCTACAAGGTGCAGGTGGATCTCCGGAACGAGCGCCTCATGCCTACCGTCACCGCCAAGGCCATGGAGAACCGGGTGGTCAGGCCGGACCTCCTGACGGTGGACGGCGACGTGGAGGTGGTGGCCGCCGGCTGGGTGGCGGACCGGAATCGGCCGGGCCCCACCGAGATCATCGACCAGCACGACCTGAAGCGGATCCTGGTCCGGAGCGGGCATCCCGGGCGGACCACCAGAACCATCGAGTACCTGGTCCGCGGTTCCGGATCCATGGACGTCACCTACTCCACCGTGAAGGGTGGAACCGTCAGCACCACGGTGCGGCTCCGGTAGGGCTGGCTCGGGCTCCCGGGGAATCTCCGGGAGCCCGAGCCAACTCCATGGGAGGGACAAAATGATGAAGCACCTCGTGGACGCCTACGCGCCCGCCGAAATGGCCCAGAGAGTCGTGAAGGTCGGCGTGACAAAGGCGAATCTGCCGGCCCCGGACTCCCTCATCCTGGCCGTCCTGGCCGGTGCCTTCATCGGACTCGGCGCCGCCTTCGCCACTCTGGCCACCACCGACCCCGGGTTGGGATTCGGTCCCGCCAAGGTGCTGGGAGGCGTCACCTTTTCCCTGGGCCTGATCCTGGTGGTCGTGGCCGGTGCCGAGCTCTTTACCGGAAACAACCTGGTGGCCATGGCCTGGGCCAGTCGCCTCATCACCACCCGGCAGGTGCTCCGGAACTGGGGGCTGGTCTACGTGGGGAACTTCGCCGGGTCCGTGGGCACCGCCCTCCTGGTCTACCTTTCCGGAGTCTGGGCTCTGGGAGGTCACGGGGTGGGTGCCAACGCCGTGGCCATCGCCGCGGCGAAATGCGATCTGCCCTGGATGGAGGCCTTCTGCCGGGGAATTCTCTGTAACGCCCTGGTCTGCCTGGCCGTCTGGCTCAGCCAATCCGCCCGGAGCACTACAGACAAGATCCTGGCCATCATCTGGCCCATCGCCGGGTTCGTGGCCATGGGCTTCGAGCACTGCATCGCGAACATGTACTTCATTCCCCTGGGAATCATCCTGAAAGGGAACCCGGAGATGATGGGCTCTCTTGCGGTGGGCCCGGCGGGGATTGGCTCCCTGGACTGGGGCGGACTCATGAACAACCTGGTTCCAGTGACCCTGGGAAACATCGTGGGGGGCACTCTCATGGTGGCCGGCGTCTACTGGTTCGCTTATCTCCGGAACGAAGAGAAGAAGGCCATCATGGGAACGGACTGAGCCTGGAGGCCCGAGAGTCGGGGGAGGTGGGGACAGGCCGTGCGGAACCCGAAATCGGTACAATTCCAATGAAGAATGACAGATCTCACTGGACCCGGCGCAGCTTCCTGAAAGCCGCCTCCGCCTGCGGCGGCCACATGGCCCTCATGGCAGCCCCCTTTTCCGCCTCCACTCGATCCCTCTGGAGCGAAAGGCCCATGGGCACGCTGGTGGCCAGGGAGCCCTTCGGGCGATTGGAAGAGGTGGGTCACGGCCTCTACGCTTTCATTTCCACCCCCCTGAGCGGCGACTATACCACCGTCTGCAACGGGGGCATCATCCTGGGAGACTCGGGAATCCTGGTGGTGGAGGCCTTCCAGACTCCCGAAGGGGGCCGATGGATGGCGGAGAAGGCCCGGGACCTCGGGGGGCGTTGGCCCACCCACGTTCTGGTGACCCATTACCATGGGGATCATTCCAGCGGCGTGGAAGGATTCGACACCGGCCCGGGTTCTTTCCCCCGCCTCCTTTCGACGGCCCTCACCCGGGACCTCAGAGCCGAGAGGCTCCCGGAGGATGCTTCACCGGCCCTTCGAGCCCGTTGGGCCGATGTGGTCCTGGTGGCTCAGGACGCGCCATCCGAGCTAGACCTGGGGGGACGGATCGTCCATTTCACGCCCAGGGAAGGGCACACGGCCAGCGACGTGACGGTGGACCTGCCGGAGGACGACCTGACCTGGTGCGGCGACCTGATGTGGAACGGGATGTTTCCCAACTACATGGACGCCGTTCCCAGCCTCCTCTCCCGGGCCGTCCGGAGAATCCAGAGCCGGAACCGACGACTCTACGTTCCAGGCCACGGACCCCTGGCCGACGCCCAGGACTTCTCCCGTTACGTGGAGGTTCTCCAGGGAGTCGAGGAAACGGCCCGGCGGGCCCTTCGCCAGGGCTGGACGGCAGAGGAAGCGGCGAACCGCCACCGGATCCCCCCGGCCCTGGGGGAATGGACCCTCTTCAATCCCTCCTATTTCCAGCGGGCCATCGAGGCCTGGCTTACGGAGTGGAGCTGAAAAAACGACCGCCCCGGACGACGGGGCGGTCGTGCTTATGTACCGGGCTGGAGCCCAGCCGGCCTTCAAACCTTGGTGACGTTCTCGGCCGCCGGACCCTTGGTGCCTTCGACCATGTCGAATTCCACCTGTTCGCCCTCTCCGAGGGTCCGGAACCCGTCGGCCTGGATGGCGGTGTGATGCACGAAGCAATCCCGCTCGCCACCGTCAGGAGTGATGAATCCGAAACCCTTCTGATCGTTGAACCACTTCACGGTTCCCTTGGTACGCATCAACCTGCTCCATTGTTGAGAAGATCGTCGGAACCCGGTTGACCCGCACATTCCGACCACCTTGCTTGCGCGGACCCTCCCCCGCGCCGGGGCCAGCGACCGGTCGGCCGCAAAAAAAAAGGCGGGACCTTCTTGAAGAGAAGACCTCCGCCTTCTTGCTCTGGTCCTTCTCGTCCTCCCCGGTTTCCAATCCGGGGCCATAGAAACTGCGCTGGAAAAGCCGGGTAGTCAAGAGGCTAAAAGGCAACCAGGAGAACCCTTTTCGGCACTCCCTCACCGGGCGGAGTGCTCCTGCCGGTACCCCCGGGGGCCCAGGTACTCACGGCAGAACTGGTAGTGATCCCGAGCCGATTCCGGGGATCCCATCCAATGGGTCGTGCCACCCACCATCCAGATGATGTCGTCGGCCAGGGCCATGAGGGGGTTCACGTCGTGCCCGGTGACCAGTATGGCGCAGCCCCCATCGGCCAGCCTTCGAAGGGCCGCCGCCACCCCCTCCTGGTCCTTCGGTCCGATGCCGGCCAGGGGCTCGTCGGCCAGGAGACAACGGGGCTTCCGGGCCAGCACCAGGCTCATCTCCCCCCTTCTCCGCTCTCCGCCGGAGATGAGATTTCGCTCCCGGTGCCGGAACTCCGAAACCTTCATCGGATCGTCTCCCAGCACCTCCTCCGGCTTCATGTCCATCTGAATGGCCAGCATCCGGTGGTGCCAGGCCAGAGTCCGCCGCCTGGACAGAAATTCCCGACCCGGGAGATACATGAGCCCTTCCCGGGCCAGGCGATGGAGGGCGGGCTTGAGGCTGGGCCTGCCCTCATACCGCACCAGCCCGAAATCGAAAGAGAGGAGGCCTACCGCCGCTCTCATGAGGGTGGTCTTTCCCGAGCCATTCCGGCCGAAGAGGACCGTCACCGCTCCGGGAGTGGCCCAGGCCGTGGCCGATTTCAGCACTTCCGTCTTTCCGAAGCGCTTCACGAAGGAGTCGGC
>CAZSDD010000014.1:0-26682 GCA_964605505.1 uncultured Gemmatimonadaceae bacterium
ATTCAGCCCTCTCCGGGTTGACACCCCAAGGTCTTGGAAATAGCTTAGAAAGCTCTGTTTTTAACTGGCATTTTCGGGCTTACGGATGAAGACCCTGACTCCAAAAGCGAACGAGATCGAGTACCAGTGGTGGATTGTGGATGCGGAGGGCATGACCCTCGGGCGTCTGGCCACCGAGGTGGCGCGAGTCCTTCGCGGAAAACACAAGCCGATCTTTACTCCCCATCTGGACACGGGTGACCACGTCATCGTGGTCAACGCGTCCAAGGTTGCCCTGAGCGGAAAGAAGGCCGAACAGAAGACCTATTTCCGCCACTCGGGCTACATGGGGAACGAGAAGCACATTCCCTTCAAGCGGATGATTTCCAGTCATCCCGAGCGGGTCATCGAATTGGCCGTCAAGGGAATGCTTCCCAAGAACGCGCTGGGCCGGCATATCAAGGAGAAGCTCAGGGTCTATCCAGGGCCTGAGCATCCCCACCAGAGCCAGAATCCCCAGCCTCTAACGATCCGAGGGTAGGCGGAAGGACATGGCTGCAGAGGAGCTTCAGAAGATTCAGACCGTGGGCAGGCGGAAGACCTCCGTGGCCCGGGTTCTCCTTCGCCCCGGAAAGGGCGAGTGGACCATAAACGGCCGGCCCCTGGCCGAGTACTTTCCCCGGAAGACCCATCAGATGAGGGTGGAAGAGCCTCTCCAGGTCACCGCCCTGGACGATCAGTTCGATGTCCAGATCCGGGTGAATGGAGGAGGGCTTACCGGCCAGGCAGACGCGATTCGAATGGGCCTTTCCAGGGCCCTCGTGACATACGATGAGGAGCAGCGGCCTACGCTCAGGTCCAAAGGCATGCTGACCCGTGACCCCCGCAAGGTTGAGCGGAAGAAGCCCGGACGCCCCAAGGCACGGAAGCGCTTCCAGTTCAGCAAGCGGTAAACTCTATTCTGGCGCAGACATGCAGCAGGTTGAACTAAACGAATTGCTCGAGGCGGGTGTCCATTTCGGACATCAGACCCGTCGTTGGAATCCGAAGATGAAGAATTTCATCTTCGGAGAGCGCAACGGCATCCATATCATCGATCTCCGGAAGACCCTGGACCGCCTGAACCGGGCCCAGCAGGCTGTCCGGGACGTCGTGCTGCGGGGGGAGCGGGTCCTCTTCGTCTGCACCAAGCGCCAGCTTCGCGGCATCGTGGAGCAGGAGGCGCTGCGGTCCGGATCCCTCTTCGTCACTGAGCGGTGGCTCGGGGGAATGCTGACCAACTTCCAGACGATCCGGAAACAGATCCGCCGTCTCAAAGAGCTGGAGCGAGGGCAGGAGGAGAACGCCTTCGAGTTCTACACCAAGAAAGAGCGCCTCCTCCTGGACCGTGAGCGGGAGAAGCTGGACAAGTACTTCAGTGGTGTGAAGGACATGTCCCGGCTCCCAGGCGCCGTCTTCGTGGTGGACGCCCGGCGGGAGACCATTGCCGTCAAAGAAGCACACCGGCTCGGTATTCCCGTCATCGCCATCACGGATACCAATGCGGATCCGGATCTCATCGATTACCCTGTGCCGGGCAACGATGACGCCATCCGGGCTGTGGGACTCATCACCAAGGCCGTAGCCGACGCCATCGATTCGGCCAAGCAGGAAGTCCCGGAAGAACAGCGGAAGCGTACCGAGGAGATGGAGGCCACTACCTACTCCACTGAAACCGGCGAAAAGACGACGGAAGTGGTGGAGGAGCGGCCTGCTCGCAAACGGCCGAGGAGAAAGCGCCGGCCCCGGCCTGAGGTCATCGCTCAGCATGTGAAGCCGGAAGACGGCGAACAGCAGGCCGAGGCCGAGGATGGCGAGGACGCTGCTGCGCAGGAAGAGCCGGTTTCGACTGGTGAGGCCAGGGAAGCTGCTCAGGAAGAGAAGCCTGCCACGGCCAAGGCGGTGGAAGCTCCCAAGCCGGTCAAGAAGAAGGCGGTGGAGCCTGCGGCTGAAGCGAAGGATGAGGCTTCGGAGGATAAGCAGGAAGCCTCTTCGGCGGAGGCCTCCGAGGCCGAAGATGCGGAGGGGAAGCAGGAGGAGAAGTAGTCTCCCCCCGCCTTCCGGACGGGAGGGAGGGTCTCCGGGACGCACGCCCCGGAACCCGGAGGCGGCAGCAGGAGGGGGTTGAGCGGTGGGGGCCTTGCCCCCGTGACGCTCCCCGTCTTTGCTACCGCCTCTCTTTTCTTATCATTCGTTTTCTCAGAGAAGAGTGAAGAGTACGGATCATGACCATCGCTGCGAAGGACGTGAAGGCTCTCCGGGACCGGACCGGTGCCGGGATGATGGACTGCAAGAGGGCTCTCCAGGAAGCCGACGGTGACATGGAGGCTGCCATCGACCTCCTTCGGGCCAGGGGAGCTGCCAAGGCTGCAAAACGGGCGGCAAAGTCCGCGAACGAGGGGACCATCGGCAGTTACGTCCACTTCGGAAACAAGGTCGGGGTCATGGTGGAGGTCAACTGCGAAACGGATTTTGTGGCCAAGACCGATGACTTCCTCGAGCTCGCCAGGGATCTGGCCATGCACATTGCCGCCGCCAGCCCCGTCGCCGTCAGCCCGGAAGACATCCCGGAAGAGCTGGTGGAGCGGGAAAAGCAGATCTTCCTTGAGCAGGTGAAGAACGAAGGAAAGCCGGAGCACATTGCCGAGAAGATCGTGGAAGGAAAGCTCAGGAAGTTCTACGAGGAGAATTCTCTTCTCAAGCAGGCCTATGTGAAGAACCCCGACATCTCCATCGAGGACCTCATCACCGAGGCTTCCGCCAGGACTGGAGAGAAGATCGAGGTGGCCCGATTTGCCAGATTCCAGGTGGGTGAGAGTGCCTGATCCTCATCGGCAAGGCCCGCCCGCAACTCGCGGGGCGGGCCTTTTTTCTGCTACTTTGCCAGGAACCCGAAACCGAGAGGACAGATGAGCAACATTCAGGGTTTGAAATACCCCAGGGTACTCCTCAAGCTGTCCGGAGAAATGCTGGCCGGAGAACAGGGTTTCGGAATACACCCTCCTGTGGTCGAACGTCTTACCGAGGAGGTGAAGGCCGTCTCGAACATGGGTGTGGCCCTCGGTATGGTCATCGGGGGAGGGAACATCGTCCGGGGTGCGGCGGCGAGCGCCCAGGGGATGGATCGGGTATCAGCGGACTACATGGGAATGCTCGCCACCATCATCAACGCCCTGGCTGTCCAGGATCTCCTTGAAAAGAAGGGCGTGGACACCCGGGTCCAGACGGCCATCCGAATGGATGAGCTTGCCGAGCCCTACATTCGACGGCGTGCCCTTCGGCACCTGGAAAAGGGGAGGGTGGTGATTTTCGCGGGAGGGATTGGAAATCCATATTTTTCCACCGATACCGCCGCGGCCCTGCGGGCCATCGAGATGGAGGCCGACGTCGTCATCAAAGCCACCAAGGTCTCCGGAGTCTATTCGGCGGACCCGGCCAAGGACCCTTCGGCGGAGTTCATCCCGGAGATCGGCTTTCATGAGGTCGTGACCCGGGAGTTGGCCGTCATGGATGCTCCGGCGGTGTCGCTGTGCAAGGAGAACAATCTCCCGATCATTGTCCTGGACCTGGAAGAGCCGGGCTCCGTGTCCTCGGCCATTCGGGGTGAACGGGTAGGAACGCTGGTGTCCTGAAGAATACCTGGGATATCTGAGAACCCATCAACGCTGGAGGTGAGTCCATGCCCACCGTGAACGAGGCGGAACAGGCCATGAAGGCTGCGGTGGATGCCACCCGAAGAGAGTTCTCCACAGTTCGGACCGGAAAGGCGACCCCTGTCCTTCTGGATACGGTTCGGGTAGAAGCCTACGGCTCCCAGATGCCCCTGAACCAGGTGGCTACCATCAGCACTCCGGAGCCCACGCTCCTGGTGGTCCAGCCGTTTGATCAGAGTCTCATCGGAGCCATCGAAAAGGCCATCCTGACGGCGGATCTCGGGCTGAATCCGAGCAATGACGGCAACGTGATTCGGGTTCCGGTACCGCCGCTGAACGAAGAACGTCGGAAAGAGTACGTGAAGCTCCTGCACAAGATGGCGGAAGAGGGGAAGGTGTCCGTTCGGCACGCCCGTCATAAGGCCCGGGACACGATTCAGCAGCTCATGAAGGACCATGAGATCGGGGAGGACGAGGGACACCGGCAGATGGCCGAGGTGGAGAGGCTCACCCAGGAATACAACGAATCCATCGATGAATACCTGAAGAAGAAGGAGGCGGAGGTCATGTCCATCTGAAGACCTCCGTCCCCCTGTACCGATGACCTCCGATCTTCTCCGAGAGCTCCGTGAACACGGAAGCGTACCCCGGCATGTAGCCATCATCATGGATGGAAACGGCCGGTGGGCGTCCCAGCGGGGTCTCCCCCGGCACGCCGGACATCGGGAAGGAATGAAGTCCGTGAGGGAGGCAGTGGAAGGGGCCATCCAGGCGGGGGTCTCGATCCTTACCCTCTTTGCTTTCTCCACAGAGAACTGGAGCCGTCCCCAGAAGGAGATTTCGGCCCTCATGGGTCTTCTGGAGCTCTACGCCCGAAAGGAACGGGAAGAGTTGAGGCGTCAGAAGGTGGAGGTCCATGTTCTGGGGGAGTTGGAGCGACTGGGGAAGGCCACCCTGAGGGCGGTGGAGGGAATCACGGAGGGTACGGCTGGGGGGGATGCCCTTCGACTGAACCTGATGATCTCCTATTCCGGGAGAAGAGAGCTCATTCGGGCGGCCCGGTCTCTGGCCCAGGCCGTGGCAGAGGGAGATCTGACCCCGGCTGAGATCGATGACGAACAACTTCAGGACCGTCTGTTCACCCGTGGGATGCCGGACCCCGACCTCCTGATCAGGACTTCCGGAGAGATGCGTGTCTCCAATTTCATGCTCTGGCAGCTGGCGTATACGGAGTTCCACGTCACCCCCGTGCTCTGGCCCGACTTTACCCGCCAGGATCTGTTCTCGGCCATCCTGGATTTCCAGGGGCGGGATCGCCGATTCGGCAAGGTAAAGGAAATCTAGGGCGGGTGCCCGAACCCATGTCTCCCGGCGAGCTGGCGAAACGGGTGGCCGTTGCGGCCGTGGGCATTCCCCTGGCCCTCCTCCTCATTTTCCTCGGGGGATGGCCCCTGACCGTCTTCCTTGCTGTCATCTCCGGTCTGGCGGCCCGGGAGTTCTATGGCCTGGGTGCGGCCCGGGAAATCCGCGCTCTGGAAAAACTGGGGATCCTGGGAGCCGTCGGTCTGGTTCTCCTTGCCGGAGCCCACCTCTCCTTTTCCGGGGCGGCCCCCTGGGGTATGGCGCTTCTCGTCACCCTCCTCCTGTCGGCTGCGGCCGGAGCCATCTGGGTCCGCTGGCCCGGGGGTAACCCCATGCTGGCCGTGCCCCTGACGCTGGCGGGGGCCCTCTACACCGGAGGAACCCTCTCCTTTGCCGTTTATCTGCGCCATCTTCCGGATTTTTCAGAGCCGCTGGCCCGTGGCGGGGCCTTTCAGGGACCCCTCCTCCTGGTGCTTCCCCTGGCCGTCACCTGGGCCAGCGATTCGGCGGCATACTTCTTCGGCCACGCTTTCGGCAACCGGAAGTTGATTCCCTCGGTAAGCCCCGGAAAGACAGTGGTGGGGGGGATGGCCGGGCTCCTGACAGCAATCTTCACCGGAGCTCTGATTGCCGGGGTCTTCCTGCAACTCAGTCCCAATCCCTGGCTGTCCCTGGGCCTGGGCGCCGGAATGGGTCTCCTCCTGGGTGTCACCGCCCAGATGGGAGATCTGGTGGAGTCCGTCCTGAAGCGGGAAGCCGGTGTGAAGGACTCCAGTGATCTTCTTCCGGGCCACGGTGGAATTCTGGACCGTTTCGATGCCACCTTCTTTACCCTGCCTGTGGCCTATGGCCTCCTGAGGTTGATCGAGGTGCTTTCTTGATTCGCGTGGCCATCCTGGGATCCACCGGATCCATCGGCCGTAGCGCCCTGGAGGTCATCCAGCGACACCCCCGGCGGTTTCGGGTGGAGGCCCTGGCCGCCAACCAGTCCCTGGATGCTCTGGCCCGACAAGTAGACCGGTACAAACCTCGCAGAGCGGTTCTGGCCACCGACAACGGCATGGGCTCCACCAGCCACCTCCCCTCGGCGGATTGGTCCGTGGGCAGAGAGCCCCTCCTGGAGCTGACCCAGGACCCTGAGGTGGATGTGGTGGTGAACGCACTCGTGGGATCAGCGGGGCTGGAGCCCACTCTCACCACGCTGAAGGCCGGCAAGCGCTTGGCCCTGGCAAACAAGGAGAGCCTTGTGGCCGGCGGCGAGCTGGTGATGGCGGCGGTGGAGGAGGGAGGGGGGGATCTCATTCCGGTGGATAGTGAGCACAGCGCGATTCTCCAGTGTCTGGAAGGATATGAGATGGACACTGTGGCCCGGATGATCCTCACGGCCTCCGGGGGGCCGTTCAGAGGATGGACGAGGGAGGAGCTGGCCGGGGTCCGGCCCTCCCAGGCCCTCGATCATCCCACCTGGAGCATGGGGGCCAAGATCTCCATCGACTCCGCCACCCTGGCCAACAAGGCGCTGGAGGTCATCGAGGCCCACTTCCTCTATGGGATCTCCTATGATGCGTTGGGGGTAGTGGTTCATCCGCAGTCAATCGTCCACTCCTTCGTGGAGTTCGTGGATGGATCGGTGTTGGCCCAATTGGGATTTCCTACCATGGAGCTCCCCATTCTCTATGCTCTGAGCTACCCGGAGCGGCTGGAGGATTTGCCTCTCCAGACCTTCGATCCGGTGAAGGCCTCCCCGTTGGTCTTCGAGGAAGTGGATGAGGAAACCTTCACCCTGTTTCGACTGGGTGAGCAAGCCGGGAGGGCTGGAGGAACATCTCCGGCGGTCTACAACGCCGCCAACGAGGTGGCGGTGGAGGCCTTCCTGAGGGAGGAAATCGGGTTCGGGCAGATGGGGGGGGTGGTGGAGGAGGTCCTGGCCACCCTGGCATCCCGCCCTGTCGAGAATCTGGAAATGATCCTGGAGACGGACAGGGACGCCAGGGACATGGCGGGCAGGGCTGTAGATCGTTTCCGGAAAAGAAATTTGAGTAGATCGATATGACCGTTCTTGCAACCATCATCGTCCTGGGCGTCCTCATTTTCATTCACGAGCTGGGCCACTTCGGGGCCGCCAAGCTCGTGGGTGTGGAGGTCCAGCGATTCTCCATCGGCCTGGGGCCGAAACTCTTCGGGTTCAAGTGGGGCGAGACGGAGTACGTCTTCAGTGCCATCCCCCTGGGCGGTTACGTGAAGATGGGGGGAATGGAGGACGAGGTCATGGAGATGGTGGAAGGGGGCAAGGAGGGTGGGGGACGGGTCCCGGGCCCCCGTGATTTCGACGGAAAGCCCATCTGGGCCCGCACCCTGGTCATCTCCGCCGGGGTCATCATGAACATGATCTTCGCCTTCGCCCTCTACGCCACAGTGGCCGGACTCTGGGGGGTTCGGGAATTCGCCTCAACCCGTGTGGGTGAGGTCTACAGCCGGTACCTGCCGGAGGGTGCCCAGGCTCTGGCCGAGGTGCCCAGGGGGGCGGAGCTTCGCCAGGTGGGAGACAGGGATCTGAAGCACTGGGGGGACTTTGCCCAGGCTCTGGTCCACGCCGAGCCCGGCCCGTTGACGGTCCGGTATGAGAACCCATCGGGACAGGTGAGAATCCAGGTGCCCGAGGAAGAGGAAGCCCGGGCGATGGCGGCTTCAGCTTTCGTGCCGTGGGTGGAGGCCGAAGTCGGGGCGCTGGTTCCCGGCTCCCCGGCGGAAAAGGCCGGGCTCCGGGAAGGGGACCGGATTTTGACGGTGGAGGGGGAGCCCATCCGGAACTGGTTCGACTTCCTGGAGGCCATCCATCGGCGTCCAGGAGAGCGAATTGAGCTGGGGCTTCTGCGGGATGGGCGTGAGTTGACCCGGAGTGTGACCCTGGATACCCAGACCGGAACCGATTCCGCCACCGGAGAGGAGGAGAAACAGGGCAGAATCGGAATCATGCGCCCGGCCGACGATTTCGTCTACACCCGGGTGGGCTTCACGGAAGCCGTGGTGATGGGATACCGGGAGACGGTGGCGGTCACCGGGATGATCCTGGGCTTTCTCCGGGACCTGGTAACCGGTGGAATCTCTCCCCGCTCGGTGGGGAGCATCGTCACCATCGGGGAGGCCTCGGGTCAGGCCGCGTCAATGGGCCTGGACTTCTTCCTGAGCTTCATGGCGCTCTTCAGCGTGAACCTGGCCATCCTGAATCTCCTGCCGATTCCGGTCCTGGATGGGGGGCATCTCCTCTTTCTGGCCATTGAGGCCCTTCGGGGGGGCAAAGCCCTTTCGGTGGAGCAGCGGCTTCGCTGGAGCCAGGTGGGGTTCGTGTTGCTCCTGGGGATCATGGTGTGGGCTCTGTCCAACGACTTCATGCGGCTCTTCGGATTGTAGAGGAAGCGCCGGGCTCCCGGAAACAGAGGAGAGGCCTGTCAGGGTCTCTTCAGATGAGGAAGGGCTAGATGAGGGAGAGCTGGTCCGGGTCCAGCCGCCTTCCCAGCTCCACCAGATCCAGAGGCCCTGTCGGCATATCCTGCACAGCCACCCTGAGCAATCCCCTGTATCCGGCCTGCTTCAGGGCTCGACCCACCACAGCCTCGGCCAGCTCGGGCCGGTTGCACTCTCCTGAAAGGTGGGCCAGAATCACGCCGGCCAGCCGGGGGTGAAATAACTCCATGGCCAGGTTTGCGGCGGCGTCATTGGAGAGGTGCCCATGGCTGGAGGCGATGCGGGACTTCACGGACCAGGGATAGGGTCCCTGGTGGAGGAGGGCTTCGTCATGGTTCGCTTCCAGAATCAGGAGATGGCTTTCGGCCAGGGCGTGTCGGACCTGGGCGGTGGGCCTTCCGAGATCCGTGGCCACCCCCACCTTCAAACCGGTCTTCGGCTCTCTCAGAGCCACCGCTACCGGTTCCGCAGCGTCGTGGACCGTGAGGAAGGGCTCTACCACGATGCTCCCGATTGAGAATGGGAACCCGGCACGGTAGCTGCGAAGCTCCTCCTTTCCTCTGAAGAAAGCCTGGCAACGGTGTCGGGTGGCCTCGGTGATGTATACCGGGGTTCCGAACCGCCGGGCAAAGACCCCCATTCCCCGGGTGTGGTCGCCATGATCGTGTGTAATGACGATGGCGTCCACGTCCGGTGCCGAAACCCCAACCAGGCCCATGCGGCGCTCCAGGTCCCGGGCGCTGAAGCCTGCGTCCACCAGGACTCGGGTCTCGGGTGTTTCGACCAGGACGGCGTTTCCCTTGCTCCCGCTCCCCAGAATGGAAACCCTCATGGATTCGGGACCCGCTCCCCCCGGGATGCTTCCCAGGCCCGTCGGAGAAGTTCCTCCATCCCGGGCTCCAGAATCACATTGCGGCGGTCCATGGTCCGACGAGCCAACTCCAGGAACTTGTCCAGCCGGAACTCCGTCAACTCATGCCCGGAGCCCCATGAAAAGGGCGGTACGTAGACTGGAGGCATGGCCCCACCAAAGATGTTGCTCCCGCACCCCACGACGGTACCGGTGTTCAGAAGGGTTCCGATGCCGGTCTTCACGTGGTCCCCCAGAAAGGCGCCAACCTTCAGGAGGCCTGTCTCCACGGGGCCCGAGGCTCCCCCCACCCGGACGGGCCCGTAGTTGTTCTTGAGATCCGAGTTGGTGGTAAGGGCACCCAGGTTCACCCATCTTCCCAGGTAGGCGTGGCCCAGGAACCCGTCATGGGCTTTGTTCGTGTACCCCAGAATGATGCTGGATTCCACCTCTCCCCGAACCTTGCACATGGGCCCCACCGAAAGCTCCGAGAAGAGGCCGCCCAGAATCGTGGTGCCCGGGCCCACATAGGCGGGGCCCTCCAGCCGGGTGAGGGCACGGACCCGGGCACCCCTGGAAAGGCGGATGGGCCCCTCCCGGAGGTCGAATACCGAGCCCGGCTCCACCTCCACGTCCTCTCCCACGGAGAGGAGACCGTCTCCGATGATGTGGCACCCGGGGATCTCATCTGTGGCATAGCCGGAAAAGAACCGGGGAATGTCGTCCCGTAGCTGTTCCCCATTTCGGGCCATGAGATCCCAGGGAGCTTCAAGGATCTGTCCCTCCAATTCGATGTGACGGGAATCCGGAAGAGGCTCTGGATCCAGAAGAGCGGTGTCGGGGGGAAGCGGGGTTCCGCGGGGGAGAAAGAACCCCACCACCGTTCCCTGACAGAAGAAGCTGGTGAGTCGATCCTGGATATCCGGGGCCCGGCCCGAAGGAGCGAAGCGGCCGGAGTGGAGAATCCGGGGGGTCGGAGCCCGCAGCGATTCCCCGAGCAACACTGGGGGAGCTCCGCCTTCCTGGAAACCGGCCAGCCCCCCGGACGAGAGATACCCCTCGCATGGATCTCCCCAGAACGCCTCAGCCCGTTCCCGAAGGAGCAGGCCCCCGAAAAGGAGCTCCCCAAGAGGCCGGGTGAGGCTGAATGGGTGGAAGGATCTGGCGGTCCGGTCGTCGAAAAGGAAGAGAGATGGGCTCATGTTTCGTCGGGGCTCCTGAGGCTCGGGGGAAGCTCCTCCAGGAGCTTCTTCAGCTCCGGAGTTCGTTCCCGGCGGGCAACCAGAATGATGTCGCCGCTCCGGATCACCGCCAGTCCCTCCACGCCGAAGAGAACCACCTCACCCTCCTCGGCCATGACGATGTTGTCCCGGGCGTCCTTCAGGTGGACCGAACCCACGGTGATGTTTCCTTCCCCGTCGGGCTCCCGGGTCCGACCCAGAGCCTCCCATGCGCCCACGTCGTCCCATCGAAAGTCGGCGGGGATGGAGGCCACCCGCCGACTTCGCTCCAGGATGGCCTCATCCACCGAAACATTGGGAGCTCTTCGGAAAAACTCCTCCGTGTCTCCTGCCTCCAGGAGGGGGAGGAGTTCTCCCAGCTCCGGGGCTACGTTCCGGACCTCCTCCAGGAAAAGGTCCGCTCGCCAGAGGAAGATCCCACTGTTCCAGAGATACCCTTCCTCCACGTATTTCCTGGCCGTTTCCGTGTCCGGCTTTTCCACGAAAGAACGAACGAGGAAGGCCCCTAGATCCTCTCCGCCGGGGATCCCCTCTCCAGGGCGGACGTATCCGTAGCCCGTCTCGGGCCGGGTGGGATGCACCGACACGGTAAAGAGCTTCGGCGTCCGGGAGGCGAAGTCCCCAGCCCGACGAATCAGGTCCTGGAAGGCCTTCCAGGGCTGGATGGCGTGGTCGGCGTGAAGAGACACCATGACAGCGTCGGGGTCCGTCTGGTGGATGACCCAGGCGGCCCAGGTCAGCACGGGGCCCGTCCCCCTGACCCGGGGTTCCACCAGGAAGGCGGTAGGATCCAGGTCCCCCAGGGCCTTCTGGAACCGAGATACCAGGTGCCGGCCCGTGAGGATCCGGATCCTCTCGTCCGGAGCGATTCCCCGGGCACGATTCAGAGTATCCAGAATGAGAGGGTTATCCCCGGCCAGCGGAAGCAGCTGTTTGGGTCGGTTGGGGGTGGAGAGCGGCCAGAATCTCGTGCCGGCCCCCCCCGCAAGGATGGTGATCCAGAGGTGGGGATCAGGTTTCTTCGAGGAGCTGCTGGATCCGGACAAGGAGCTTCTTCGGGCTGAAGGGTTTCGTGACGAAATCGCTGGCGCCGAGGCGAAGGGCCAACTCCCTGTCAGCATCCTGGCCCTTGGCCGTAAGGATGACCACCGGGAGACCGGCGCGATGGGGAAGGGACCGCAGGTCCCGGAGGATCTCCAATCCTGTCGGACCCGGCATCATGATGTCCAGCAGGGCCATCCGGTAGGGCACAGGTCCTCTGAGGATCTCCATCGCACGGGCTCCGTCCTCGGCCTGATCAACCTGGAGCCCGCCGCCTTCCAGAAGGGTGACGAGGACTCTCCTGATGTGCGGCTCATCGTCGGCAACCAGGACGCGGCTGAGATCGGACGGCGAGGGGTCCGGGACCAGCATGCCTCATCCTCCTGAAATCTCTGGGATTGCGTGGGGGCGGAACCTACCGGGCGGGTGGTGTAAAGTCAAGAAACTCCAGGCCTTCAGAGGGTTGACACCCGGCCGCAGATTCCGGTAGTGTTCGCCCTCTCCATTGGACTCGAGAAGGTATGAAAACGACACACGAAAAGATCCCACCCATGGACGTCCGGCGCCAGGCCGCAAACGATTGTCCGCCTCGGAAGCGGGGACGATGGCTCCTCCTCCCCCTCCTCCTCCTGCCCTTTTCAGTGGGTTGCGAGGACGACTTCTTCACGATCAGATGGGAGGAATCTCCGGACACGGTCCTTCTCTATTCCCTGGCCCGTCCAGAGTTGAATCTCTATTCGGGCTTCGATTTTCTGAGCCGGTCCGGGGTGCGGATCGAGTCCCCCTCGGCGGTGGGGGAGTGGGACATGGCCCTGGATACCCGAGACGGGGACCTGGTCTTTCTGCCACCGGGAGCTGTGGGCATGGAAAGTTCAACGGCCAGCATCGCTCCCATGGGTGACATGGCCTATGAGGATCTGAAGAAGGCCCCCCGGGACACGACCCTCTATGTACGGGACCGGCCCGTGCCTGTGAACATAGGGGAGCTGTATGTCATCCGAAGCAGGCAGAAGGCAGGGGCTTACGGGAGCCGCTGCAATTATTATGGAAAGTTCGTGCCGATCTCCAAGGACCTGGAGGGTCAGACCGTCAGGCTTTTCTTTGACATCAGCCCGGTCTGCAATGATCGGAAACTCATCCCTCCGAAGGACTGACTTCCCATGCTGGACCTCCGACGTCTGCGGAATGAGCCCGATGCGGTGAAAGCCGCCCTCGGCAAGCGTGGGGATGCGGCGCTGTCCCAATCCGTGGACGAGGCGCTGGCTCTGGACGAGGATCGGCGGCGGAGCATCAGCCAGGTGGAAGAACTGAAAGCCAAAAGAAATGAGGTTTCCAGGAAGATCGGGGCACTGAAGCGCAAGGGAGAGGACGCGGACGCCCTCATCCTTGAAATGCGGGAAGTGGCTCAGCGGATCGGCGAACTGGACGCCCTGGTTTCCGGTTCCGAGGAGAGGATCCGGGACATTCTACTGGGGATCCCGAACACCCCTTTTCCCCTGGTGCCGGAGGGTGGGGAAGATGCCAATGTCGTCAAAAGGGAATGGGGAGAGAAGCCCTCCTTTTCCTTTGAACCGAGGCCCCATTGGGAATTGGGAGAGGCCCTGGAGGTGCTGGACTTTCCCCGGGGGACAAAGGTGTCCGGCTCAGGATTTCCCCTCCTCAGGGGAAGAGGAGCTCGACTTCAGCGGGCTCTGGTGGATTACATGCTGGACCTCCACACCTCCCGACATGGCTATCAGGAGCTTCGGGTTCCCTATCTGGTCACCGCCGAGACCATGACGGGGACCGGGCAACTCCCGAAATTCGCCGAGGAGTCCTACGTGACCCAGCGGGACGAGCTCTGGCTGATTCCCACGGCGGAGGTGCCGGTCACCAACCTCCACCGGGACGAGATCCTCTCGGTGGAGGACCTGCCGATCCGGTATACCGCATACAGCCCCTGTTTTCGGCGGGAGGCCGGTGCCGCCGGTAAAGACACTCGTGGGCTCCTGCGGGTTCACCAGTTCGACAAGGTGGAACTGGTCCGGTATGAAGATCCGAAAAGGAGTCTGGAAGCCCTGGAAGAGCTCACCGGGGAAGCCGAAGCTGTCCTGCAGTCCCTGGGTCTGGCGTATCGGGTTCTTCTCCTGGCAGCCGGGGACCTGGGGGCTTCCTCAGCCATGACGTACGACCTGGAGGTATGGGCGCCAGGGGTGGGGAAGTGGCTGGAAGTGTCCTCCTGTTCCGTATTCACCGATTACCAGGCCCGTCGGGCGAACCTCCGGTTCCGCCGGGCCCCGGGAGAGAAGCCGGAGTTTGTCCACACCCTGAACGGCTCGGCCCTGGCCCTGCCCAGGCTGATGGTGGCCCTTCTGGAGGGGTACCAGGAAGAGGATGGAAGCGTGGCGCTCCCGGAGCCACTTCACGAGTACGCGGGATTCTCCCGGCTGGAACGTTGAGGCGTCGCAACTGGCCCGTGGCCCTGGCGATTCTCTTCGTCGCCCAGCTCGCCTGGTTTCTGGTCTACACGGAGAGCATCGTCAAGTCCTTCCGGTCCAACGCCGAAACGCTCTCCCGTATCTATGCCCAGGTTCAGGAGGGCGTTTCGGATCCCGGGGCGGGGGCGGCAGAGGAATCCCTGTACAGCCTTCAGGGGATCATTCTGGAGTCCGGCGTTCCCCTGGTTCTTACGAGCTCCGGAGACTCGGTGATCGCCGCGGCGAATCTGCCTTTCGAGGCCGATCTGACCATTCCCGAGGGGCAGCAGCGAGCGTTAGCCTTTGCTCGGCGCCTGGACCTCCGGCATCCCCCCATCGGTGATTCGGCCATTACCCTCCTGCACTTCGGGGACCCTCCGGAGGTCCGAAGTCTCCGGTGGGTTCCCTGGCTGCAAGCCGGGGGATTGCTTCTGACAGTGGCCCTGGGCGCCCTTGCCATCCGGGCTCAGCGAAGGGCGGAGGGCGAGAAGGCCTGGACAGCCATGGCCAGGGAATTGGCCCACCAGCTGGGGACGCCGATCTCCTCCCTCCAGGGGTGGACCGAGCTCCTGAAGCTCCCTCCTTCGGAGCGCCCGGAGGCTCTGGGGGAAAGAGAGATCGCCGGAGAGATCGATGCGGACCTGGGTCGGCTGGGGCGGATCAGTCATCGATTCGAGCTCATCGGTCGGGCTCCGGAATTGAAGGAGTTGGACCTTGAGGAGGTGCTGGCGTCTCTGCGGCATTATCTGGAGGTACGGCTCCCACGCCTGGCTTCCGGCGTGACCCTCCAGGTTGATGTGGATCCCCATCTGCCACCTGTCCTGGGGAACGCGGTTCTGCTGACATGGGCCCTGGAGAACGTGGTGAAAAACTCTCTGGATGCCCTGGGTGGCAGAGGGGGCACGATTCGGATTCGGGCAGAGGTAGGGGGGAAGGATCAGGTGCACATCGCTGTCATGGACTCAGGTCCGGGAGTTCCTCCGGAATTGAGAGGCAAGATCTTCGAGGCCGGAGTCACCAGCAAGCCCCGGGGATGGGGGGTCGGGCTTGCCCTTGCCAGGCGGATCGTGGAAGGAGTCCACAGGGGCCGCCTGGAGTTGGGCTCTGACGAGGGAACCGGGGCAACCTTCCATTTCTTCCTTCCGGCTTCTCCACAAAAAAGGAGTCGGGGTGTCTGACAGGACTCCCGGCGTTTCCCCCGAGATGCCTCATCTCCGGGGCTTGAATCCGCAACAGCAGGAAGCAGTCGCCCATTTCCAGGGCCCCCTTCTGGTCCTGGCCGGTGCCGGTTCCGGAAAGACCCGTGTTCTCACGGCCCGGATCTGTAATCTCGTCCACGCTCACGGCGTGGCTCCCCACAGGATCCTGGCCGTCACCTTCACCAACAAGGCGGCCGGCGAGATGCGGGCCCGGGTCCGGCTCCTCCTGGGAGAGGAGCCCAGGGGGATGTGGCTTGGCACTTTCCATAGCCTGGGAGCCCGGATCCTTCGTCGTCACGCCCCCAGGCTGGGGTGGTCTTCCACCTTCACTATCTATGATCAGGACCAGAGCCTGCGGCAGATCAAGCAGGCTCAGGAAGAGGTGGGGATCGACACCAAACGCTGGAACCCCAAGATCTTCCGGTCCCATATCAGCGGGGCCAAGAACCAGCTGATATCGGTGCAGGAACTCGTGGAGGACGCCGGGGACAGCTTCGATATCATGGCCCGGCACGTGGCCAGGGTGTACCCGGTGTACCAGGAAGCTCTTCGAAATCATGACGCAATGGATTTCGATGACCTTCTCATGAAGCCGGTGGAGCTTTTCCAGGCGAACCCGGATATCCTGGAGGAGTATCGGAACCGATTCTCCTTCATTCTGGTGGACGAATACCAGGACACCAACCGGGCCCAATTCCGCTTTCTGGAGCTCCTGGCCCAGGGATCCGAGAATCTCATGGTGGTGGGAGATGACGACCAGAGCATCTACGCCTGGCGGGGAGCCGATATCCGCAACATCCTGGACTTCGAAGCGACCTTTCCGGGAGCCCACCTGGTCCGCCTGGAGCAGAACTACCGTTCTACCGAAACCATTCTCCAGGCCGCCAACCACGTCATCCGACACAACGTGAACCGCAAGGGCAAGACTCTCCGGACCCATCGGACCGGTGGAGAGCCAATCACTCTGGTGGAGACGGCGGACGAGACGGACGAGGCCCGATGGATCGCCGGGGAGATCACCGCCAGGATGACGGAGACCCCGGACCTGGCCCATCGCTCCCTGGCCATTCTCTATCGGACCAACGCCCAGGCCCGGGCCATGGAGGATGCCTTTCGGCGGGGGGGGATCCCCTATCAGGTCGTGGGAGGGGTCCGATTCTACGAGCGTCGCGAGATTCAGGACATTCTGGCCTATCTGCGACTCATCTCCAACCCCAGAGACGGCGGGGCCTTCCATCGGGTGGTGAACTATCCGAGGCGAGGGATCGGTTCCACGTCCGTGACCCGCCTCCGGGCGTGGGCGCGTGGCCAGGACATCAGCCTTCTGGAAGCCGCTGCCCGGTTCCAGGAGGTTCCGGACCTCCCGGCCAGGAGTGGCCGGGCCCTGGAGGGGTTCGCGCAACTCATCCAGCGCTACTCGGCTCGGGCCGGTCATCTCCGGGTGGGCAGGCTTCTGGAGGAGCTGGTGGAGGAGCTGGGGCTCCTGGAAAAGCTCCGGGACGAGGGACCGGACGGTGACGACCGGGCGGAGAACGTGAAAGAGCTGATCGCAGGAGCAATGGACTTCGACGCCGAGCGTCTGGAGGAGGAGGACATTCCCGGGGATGGGTTCACCGAGCTGGATCTGTTCCTCCAGCGAGTCGCCCTGGTGGCCGAGGTGGACCTTCACGATCCCGAGGCCGACACCGTGACCCTCATGACGCTCCACAACGCCAAGGGGCTGGAGTTTCCGGTGGTATTTCTGGCGGGCCTGGAAGACGGCCTCTTTCCCCTGGGCCGGGCCTATGAGGATCCCGAGGCCCTGGAAGAAGAACGCCGACTTTTCTATGTGGGCGTAACGCGGGCTGAGGACAAGCTCTATCTCACCTATGCCCGACAGCGCAGGCGGGCCGGGGAGTATTTCTTCGGCCGGCTCTCCCCTTTTGCCGAGGTCATCCCGGAGGAATTGACGGAGACCCGAGCCTCCCCCCGGTTGGAGAAAGCGGACCGGACAGGGTTCGGATCACGGTTCAGTGGCGGATTCGGTGGAGGGGGTGGTCGGAGCCGTCACGCCAGAAGGGACCTGGAGGAGAGTTCGGCAGATGGCCTGAACGTGGATGCGGAGTTCAACCAGGACCTTCCCCGGTTTGTGAAGGGGGAGCGGGTGGCACACCCCACCTTCGGTTCCGGGACGGTGCTGGAGATCTCCGGCTTCGGCCCCGATTTGAAGGTGACCGTCAACTTCGACTCGGTGGGGAAAAAGAAGCTGCTGGCCCGGTATGCGGATCTGGAGAAGGACTATTTCTGAAGCCGGGCCGAAAAATCCATGGCCTCAGCCCTCAGGGTCCTCTCCTTCGGAGATGAAGCCGGATTCTCCGGAGATGAAGCCGGAAGCACTCTTTTCTTCGATCTTCGTTTCGGTCCTCTCGGAGGCCAGGGCCCGGGTCCCGGCTCTGACGCCGCGGACGGCCGCAGCGGTGTCCAGGGCCAGGTCCTCGGCTTCGTCCTGGATCACCTCCACCAGGGCCGTGAAGTCCTGAATGCGTTCCTCCATCCGTTCCGACGCATCTTTGAGCCGCTCGTTGAGATGGGCCACGGACTCGTTCACCTTTTGCACGTCGCTCCGGACTGCGGCGGTGATGTAATCCACGTTGGATGCCACGCTCCGGGCCCGCTCCATGACGGGAGCCGCCTCCTTTTCCAGTCGCTTCGCCACCGACCCCACGGAGCGGGTCAGCTTCCGGAGCTGGGCGAGGACTCCGATGACAGCCACCAGCACACCCATGACCGCCAGAGTCAGGACGATGGTGGATACGGCTTGAGCGGTAGCCAGGAAGGAGTCGGCGGCCACCACGGTAACCGTATCCGAAAATGGGGCCGTGGCCTGCGATACCGGAAAGATCAGGAGGTTCATAGTAGGAGTCTAACCACCAGGGGGCTCAGAGATCCAGATCGATCCCACAGGTACAGGATCGAAATTGAGGAACCAGGGGCCGGGCGATCCACCATCCTTGGACCCTTCGAAGGGTTTCCTCCAGGAGGGACCGAAGCGGTTGGTCGACCCGGAAGAATGCATCGTCAATCCTCATGTCTCCCTCAAGATAACGCTGAAGCGCATCATCGACAGTCTGGAGAACACCCTCCGCCACGCCTTCCAGGCAGGTTGGAAGGCTGCACCCCCCCTGAATCGCGAGAATCTCGGTGGCAAAGAGGTCCCCCAGGGGCAGGACGGGCTCAAGGTGCAAGCCCGGCGAAAGGAGGATGGTGGTCTTGGTGGCCGTACCGAGAAGGAGAAGGTCATCCTGTGCGGCCAGGGCTCGGGCCGCCAGGCTGTAGGACACCAGGCTCCGGCTCCCCCCTGGACGCCCGGCCCCGGACGAGTTGGCCGGGAGGGATGCTTGAACAAGGGCCACGGCCTCTTCAGACGGAGCCTGGAGAGGGATGGCGGACTCCGTGATCCACCGGTTCAGGAGCTCGCCCTCCGGGCCCCTTCCTCCCACCACCGCACCGTTGGCCCCGGATCTTCTCAGGACTTCGCCCACAACCCCCATGACGATGGCCCGGGCTCGTTCCTCCATCACCGTCCGCATCCTCCGCCTCCCAGGAGCTTGTCAAGAGACCTGGCCAGATACGCCGGATCCTCGTCCCTGAGATGGGCAAACGGAGTGCGGGCCCGGCGAAGCTCGGCCCTGGAGAGGCGAAGATCCAGCGTGGCGCCTTGACCCTGTGGGGCCTCCGCCAGGACCTGGCCGGAGGGGCCTACCACCATCGAGCCCCCGGCGAAGGTCAGCCCTTCCTCCACCCCGGCCCGGTTGGCCAGAGCCAGGTAGACGCCGTACTGGATCGCTGCCGTCCGGGCCAGAAGGGTCCAGGTCTCCGGCGAGGAGAAGAGGGTCCCGGCGGAGCGCGACTCCGCTTCCCGGGCAGGCTCCCCTCGGCCTGGTGCTGCCGACAGAACAAGGATGAGGTCGGCGCCTTGCATGGCCACCAGGTAAAGAAGCCCGGGATGCCAGAAGTCCTCGCAGACCAGCAGCCCCACACGCCAGCCAGAGGGGATCTCCACTACCGGGGGAGTCGTCTGCCCGCGGGCGAAATACCTGCCTTCGTCGAAAAGGCCATAGGTGGGCAGGTAGACCTTCCGGTGTTTGCCCAGGATCCGGTTCCGGTGCTGGAGGATGGCGGTATTGTAGACAAGCTCGTCCCTCCCTCGCTCCGGAAGGCCGTACGCAACGGGCGGGGTTTCCGGAGGGAGAGCCAGAGGCCCGGCATCACCCAGGGGAACCGCATGGCGCTGGACCTGATTTTTCAGGGAGTAACCGGTAAGGGCCAGCTCGGGAAATGCCACGAGATCGGCTCCCGAGCTCTCCTCCAGCCGCTTCAGGAAATCCCTTTCATTTTCTCTGGTTTCTCCCGGAAGAGGCGTCGTCTGATGAATGATCAGTCGAGCCTCCCAATTCATCTCACTCATCGGTCTCTCCTGCTAACCGGGGCTCGGCCGTCGGGTCCGGGGCTTCCACGTGGGCCAGGCGCTCATCCCCTGTTTTCCGGGCCTCCTGGACCCTGGGGGAGATCTCGCCGGCTCTGACCAGGGTGTTCCGGGTGAAAAAGGGACCGCTCAGCTCGGAGATGATGACGCCCAGAACCACCACTGCGAAAAAGACGTCCACGGCGCTCATCGTCTCCAATCCCAGGCCGGTGTAGGTCAGAACCCCGGAGATGGCCATGGCCAGGGAAATTCCCCCCTGGGGCAGAAGCCCCAGTCCGAAGCGCTTGGGTGGGGAAAAGGGGAGGGGAAGGAGGCGGACCATGACCATGTTTCCCAGGACCTTGCCTGCGGCCCGGATTGCGGCATACGCAAGAGCCAACGGGACGACCCACAGCGTTGGAAAGCTCAAGAGGGCTCCCGCCAGGATGAGGAAGACCACATAGATGGGCTTTTCCCACTGGTGGAGGATCCGGTATACCCGCTGGGGCTCAGGGGAAAGATTGGCCACTACCGTCCCCATGGTCACGGCAACGAAAAGAGGAGAAATCTGCAGTTGAAGCGCGGCGCCGCTGGAGAAGGCGGCGATGCCCAGTAGAAAAAGAACCAACTCCTCCCCCCCGGGTCTGGGGCGGGTGAGCCAGAGAAAGAGGATTCCACAGATCACACCCAGCCCCAGGGCCTCGAGGACCCATAAGGGATCCGGTTCCATGGGCAGGCCGCCCACCAGGCTTCCCGGAGGAAAGAGGGAGTAGGCGAACTGGAGGGCCACGATTCCCACGAGAGCGTCCAGGGACGCCACGAAGAAAAGGAGGTCCCGCACCTTTCCCTTGACCAGGAAATTGGTGGATATGAGAGCGATGCCTGCCGGGGTGGAAATGCAGGCCGTGGCCGCGGCTCCCACCAGCAGCAAGAGCTGCACCTGACCACTCTGGCCCAGGTGTGTCATGACTGCCCACCCGACTCCCAGAAAGAAGAGGAAGGTAAGGAAAGCCTGACCCATGGACAGAAGAACGAAGACCGGTGGAAATTGCCTGAGGTGGCGTCTGTCCAACTGGAGGCCGAAAAGGAATCCGATCCAACCCAGCCCAAGACCCAGGAGGGGAAAGAGCTGCGTGATGGCCTCTTCAGTCAGAAGCCCGAGGGCGTGGGGGCCCAGGGCCAGGCCCAGGAAGAGGAAATGGGTGCCGGTGCGAAATACGAGCCGGGGCCCCGAAGGCACGAAGATGGTGGAGAAGGAAAACCTGGCTCCAAGAAGAGCCAGCAGGATGAGGATGAGCGTAGAGACGAAGGGATCCATGAGAGGATCAGACCGGCTCCTGGTCCCCTCCCAGCTCCGGAGCCAGCCCCACCACCCTGGTCAGGGGAAGGGTGAAGGCAATGCCCGTGGCCGGGGCCGTCAGATCCCCACACACTTCCTGCAGGAGGGATAGTGCCGGATCCACCATCTCGTCTTCGATCACGCTGAAGATGGTGCGGTTCTGGGGCCGGGACCTGGAGATGAGGGTCTGTAGCCCGGCAAATATGGGGATGTCGTGGCTCAGGACCCTACCCATTCCTTCACTGTCGATGATCGTGGCTCCGGTGATCCCGATTTCCAGGTAGCCGGAGAGGATATCATCCACCTTGTCCGGATCGTTTACCACGGTGATCAGAAGGTGCATGGTGGCGCCTCAGACATGCCGGGCATCTTCTTCGAGGACGGTCTCATAAAGCTCCTTCTGTCCCGTTGCCCCTCTCAAATCCTCCAGGAACCCCGGGTGTCGCACCAGCCGGCAGATGCGGGCCAGAAGCTTGATGTGCTCGCCTTCCCGTCCCGGGGGGGAGAGGAGGACGAAAAAGATGTCTACCAGATCTTCCTCATCAGGGCCATAGGAAAGGGGTACGGAGGCCGATGCCACCAGGAACAGCCGATCAGAAAGCTCGGGCAGCACGGCATGGGGCAAGGCCACACCGTCTCCCAGGGCCGTGGTATGGGATTCCTCCCGGGCCGACAGGGCCCTGAACACGTCTTCTCCGGAACCGACGGCTCCACTCTTCTCCAGAAAATCGGAAATGGCCCGGAGGACCTGGGAGCGGCTCGAAGCCTCCAGCTTGTGGAGCACGAGGTCTTCCCTGAGGTGATCGCTGAGGCGCATGGCGGATCCCGAGGCAAGAAGAAGGAGTTCCTTCGAAGCGATACTAGATGCCCACAAAGAAGAGTGTCAAGGAGCTTCAGGGGGGGGCGTCTGGCTCCGGTCCCGTGCTTTTCCTCTTGATGCCTCCCCAGAGAGACCTTTCCCGGCTGGAAGAGACCCGGAAGGGCTTTCCATCCCGGCCGGTTGCTGAGGGTCCCGGACCCCGGGTATCTTTCCCGCCGGCCCTGGTGGGATCTCGGCTCAAGATCTCTCCGGGTACCCGGCCCCGTGGCGGTTGTAGCTCCCCGATGCAGGACACAGGGCTCCGCTGCCTTCCGGAATGATCAAGCCATCCTTGAGCAGGAAAGAACATCCATGCCCAGCTTTGTGGTAGAAGGCGGTCACATCCTTCAAGGGACCATTCGGCCGGCAGGCAACAAGAACGGCGCCCTCCCGGCCCTGGCTGCGACGCTCCTGACCCCGGAGCCCGTCATTCTGGAGAACGTCCCCCGGATCCGGGATGTCGAGACTCTCATGGCCATTATCCGTAGCCTGGGCGCGGAGGTGGAGTGGGAAGGCCCGGACGCGATCCGGGTGGATGCCGGAGGTGTGACGGGCGGCCGACCTGATCCGGAGATGGCCAAACAGATCCGGGCATCCATCCTTCTGGCCGGCCCTCTTCTGGCTCGGTTCGGGTCGGTGGTCCTGGGGCCTCCCGGGGGGGATGTCATCGGCAGAAGGCGTCTGGACACCCACTTTCTGGCCCTGGAGGCTCTGGGCGGAGAGAAGATCCTGGATGAGGGGTTCGAGATCCGAACCAGGGGGTTGAAGGGGGCCGAGATGTTCCTGGATGAGCCCTCGGTGACTGGAACGGAGAACGCCGTCATGGCCGCGGTCCTGGCCGAGGGGCGGACTCTGATCCGGAACGCCGCAGCGGAGCCCCATGTTCAGGACCTCTGCAACCTTCTCAACGAGATGGGTGCCCGAATCCGGGGAATCGGAACCCACATGCTGGAAATCGAGGGTGTCCGTGAGCTCCACGGTGCCCGATTTCGCCTGGGGGCCGACCACATCGAGACCGGGTCCTTCATGGGTCTGGCGGCGGTGACAAGGAGCGAGATCACGATTCTGGATGCGCCCCTGGCCCACCTTGATTCCACTCTCATCGGGTTCAAGCGGTTGGGTGTGGAGTGCTCTGTGGACGGGACCTCCCTGGTGGTGCATGGTGACCGGGACCTCGTGGTGGAAAGCGACGCGTTCGGGCATATTCCCAAAGTGGATGACGGACCGTGGCCGGCCTTTCCCGCGGATCTGACCTCCATCGCCCTGGTGACGGCGACCCAATGCCGGGGCACGGTGCTGATTCACGAGAAGATGTTCGAGTCACGGATGTACTTTACCGACAAGCTGGTAGGAATGGGGGCCCGGATCATTCTCTGTGATCCCCATCGGGCTGTGGTGGTGGGACCCTCCAAGCTTCGCGGAGGACCCCTGGAGAGCCCGGATATCCGGGCCGGTATGGCCATGCTCATCGCTGCCCTGGGGGCTGAAGGGGAGAGCCGAATCGGAAACATCGGGCAGATCGAGAGAGGCTATCAGCATATCGATGAGCGGCTCGAGGCCCTGGGAGCCCGAATCCGGAGGGAGGACGGGGACTAGCATCAAATCTCCGGGGTGGGATGGTGGGCCCGGAATTCCGCCTTCAGTGTCCAGAGGCTGTCAACTCCCTGCTCCCATCGCGGGTCCCCCATGATCTCCCGGGAGCACCCGTGCGGGCCGTTCCCATCTTTCTGCCCCTGGCCCTGGCTTTCATCCTCCCCTTCTTTTATCTTTCCTTTTGTTGGAGCCGCCCCAGGGCGGCACTTTTGTGAGTGGGGGTGCCGGTGGCCCCCGCTTTTTTATTCCCGTCATCTCGGGCAGGACCCGAAGGGAGCGAGGCGACATGGCCATCCCCCTTCCAGACCTGGTGGAAGAGTTGGAGCTTCGCCTGGGCCGAATGGGGTTCGATCTCGTGGAGGCGGTGTGGGTGGGAAGCGCCGGAAAGCCCATCCTCAGAGTCCGGATGGACCTCCCGGATTCAGTACCGGGAGAGGGCGGGGTTTCGGTGGACCAGTGTGCCGATGTGAGCAGATCCCTGGAGCCCTGGCTCGACGCCCATCCGGAAATTCCGGAGCGCTATGTTCTGGAGGTCTCTTCGCCGGGCGTGGAGAGGCCCCTTACGAAGCTCCGGGACTGGCAGCGCTTTGCCGGACAGGAGGTTCTGATCAAGGGAAAGAACCTGCCGGAAGGAGTTGGGAATCGGGTTGAGGGGCAGCTTCTGGGTGTAGAAATGGGGGAGGAGGAACAGGCCCATGCAGCTCTTCTCCTTCCCTCCGGAGAGCGGATACTCGTCCCTCTGGACGGGATCCAGAAGGCCCACCTGATCTACCGGTGGGATTGAACATTGAGGCTCGTGACGGGAGACCGAAATCTCCCGTGCACGGACCAGCAGGTGCAAGAGGAAGAGGATGACCAACGCTGGCCAGATCGTCGCGGCTTTCAGGGATATCGCCGCCACAAAAAGTCTCAGCCCTGATGAGGTCAATGACCTGATCCGTGACGGAATCGTCGCCGGTCTGGTCAAGATCTATGGCCCGAACGTGGAGGCTGAGGTCGAGATTGATGAGGGGTCCGGTGACATCGAGATCATCGTCCTGAAGCGGGTGGTGGAGGAGGTGGAGGATCCGTCCTCCGAGATCTCCCTGGAGGAAGCCCGTTGGGACGATCCCGGCTTCGAGGTGGGGGATGTCATGGAGATCCCCGTTGATTTCGCCGATTTCGGTCGAAATGCCGTCATGGCCACGAAGCAGCGCATCGTGCAGAGGGTCCGGGAAGGCGAACGCCAGCGGATCCGTGAGGAATTCGCGGATCGCGTGGGCGAGCTTCTCTCCGGCGAGGTCCAGCAGATCGAGCGTGGAAAGATCGTGGTGATGATGAACCGGGCCAGGGATGCCGAGGCCATCATCCCCTGGAGGGAACAGAATCCTCGGGAGCGCTTCCGCCAGGGAGACCCCATCCGGGCTGTCCTGAAGAAGGTGGATGAGACGCCCAAGGGCCCTCGACTCATTCTGTCCAGGGGAGACCCCCTGTTCGTGGCCGCTCTCTTCAAGCTGGAAGTCCCTGAAATCTATCAGGGAATCGTGGAGATACGGGAGCTGGCCAGGGAGGTTGGCGGCCGGACCAAGATCGCCGTCTCCAGCCGGGACGATTCCATCGACCCGGTGGGCGCATGCGTCGGCCTGAAGGGCTCCCGGGTCCAGGCCGTGGTGAACGAGCTGGGAGGGGAGCGGATCGATATCGTTCCCTGGCATCCGGATCCGGAGATATTCGCACGCCGGGCCCTGGCTCCGGCCAGGGTGGCCAAGGTCATCAGCGATTCCTCCAGACAGGTGGTCACGGCCATCGTGGACGAGGATCAGCTTTCCCTGGCCATCGGCCGTAACGGGCAGAACGTCCGACTTGCGTCCCAGCTCATTGGCTGGCAGATCGACCTCTATGGGTCCAGGGAATGGCTCGAGCGGGGGGCCGACCTCTCTCTCTTCGGGGAGGTTCGTTCCGCGGAGACCTACGAGACCTCCGACTTCCCGCTCTCGGAACTGGAATTGGAAGAGGAAACCCTGGCGGCTCTGAAGGGGGCGGGGTATGATACTTTTCTTGACATCATCGACCTGGAGAAAGATGACTTCCTCAAGGTCCCGGGTCTATCCGAGACAGAAGCCGACCGGCTTCTGGGTATCATCGACGAATTGACGGTGGTGGAAGGAGAAGCCGGTGCGGAAGCGCCGGCGGAGTCCGAGTCTATGGAGGATTCGGCAGGGGAAGAAGCTGAGCTCGTGGCGGGTGAGGACAACGAGGAGCCGATGGAAGCATCGGATGAAGAAGACGCAGATGGCGAGGACGAGGAGGGGAGGGAGGGGGACGAGGCCCTGTTGAATGAGGATGATCAAGTCCAGGAGCGCAAAGAGTGAAGCCCTCGCCTTTCTGGGGATCGCCCAGAGGGCCGGGGCTCTTGTAAAAGGAAACGACGCTGTTCGTCAGGCTCTGAGAAGAAGAGAAGTGAGCTTCCTCATCCTGGCGGAGGATGGCTCGGAGACCCAGAAGAAAAAGCTGATCCCCCTGGCAGAGGCCCGGGGAGTTCCAAGGAAGAGCTTCGGTTCCATGAACGAGCTTGGGGCGGCGCTGGGACACGGTCCCGTGGCTGCAGTGGGTGTCATGGAGAGTAGGCTTGCAGGGGAACTGAAGAAGCGCCTTGGTTGTGATTGAAATGATGGACAGGTTGTTCTGTCCAGCGGAGGTAGTCGAAGCGAATGCAGGTTATTGACCTTGCCAACGATCTGAGAGTCCCGGAAGAGGGACTCGTGCATCTCCTCAGAGAACTCGGGATCCCGGTATCGGACCCGGAATCAGAGGTTTCGGAGGCGGATGTGTCCAGGGTCCTCGCCCGTATCGAAAGGGAGCGGAGGGCCGGGCACAAGGACGCCTCAGAAGCACTGCAAGCCGCCATCGAGGACGCCCAGGCGGCGCATCGCCCACGCCGCCGCCGCCGCCGGGCACCCCGAAAGGGGGAGGCCGAAGAGGCGGGGGAGGGGGTCGAGGAGGAATCTCGGGAGACCCCGGAAGAAGCCCTGGAAGGGGAGGTTCCGGACTTGGCGACGGAGGAGGATTCCGGGGCCGAGGCCGAGATCCCTGTGGCCGAGTCCGAGCAGGAAACCGGGGTTGAGGCAGGGGAGCTGGAGACCGAAGTGGAGGCCCGGGAGGAAGTGGAGGCTCGGGAGGAAG
>CAZSDD010000014.1:26782-50466 GCA_964605505.1 uncultured Gemmatimonadaceae bacterium
CGGGAGGAAGTGGAGGCTCGGGAGGAAGAAGAGGAAGAGGTGGTGGCGGTTCCCACCGAGGAAGAGTCTCTGGCCGAAGCCGAGGAGGAGGCCGGGGAGGAAGAGGATGTGTCGGGAGCCGAGGCGGAGCTTGAAGAGGTTGAAGAAGAAGGCCATGGGGAAGAGCCTCAACTCGCGGAAGCCACCGTGGGGGAAGAGGAGACCGGGGCAGAGGTTGCTGGGATGGAGGCCGGGGAGGAGGAGGCGCCCTCCGAGCCCGCACCGAAGCCGGAACCGGTTCGCCGGGCGGCTCCCGGTGGGCCTGCCCGTGTGATTCGGAAGCCGTCCCCTTCACCTGCCGCTTCGGCGGGTCCCGGGGGACAGGTTCGGATTCAGGCCGAGGGCTACACGGCCGACGGCCGGAAGAAGGCCCGAAAGGACAAAAAAGGCAAGACGCGCCGGGGTGTGGATCAGGACGCCGTCCAGTCCAACATCCAGCGGGTCATGGCGGAGATAAAAGGCGGAGGAGGCAAAAAGCGTCGCCGGGGGAAGGGCTCCGTCCCGACCAAGGAAGACGTGGAGGCTCAGAAGGAAGAGCAGCGGCAGGAGGAGGAGCGGGAGCGGACTACCGTCCGGGTGAACGAGTTTCTTACCGTGGCCGAGCTGGCCGAGCTCATCGACATCTCTTCTACCGAAATCATCGGCTCGGCCTTCAAGAACATGGGTTTGATGGTCACCATCAACCAGCGTCTGGACTTCGACCAGATCGAACTGCTCCTGGAGGAATTCGGATTCACGGCGGTCCGGGAAGAGGACTACTCGGCGGAGGAGAAGACCGAGGAGATCGAGGATCGTCCGGAGGACCTGGTCCCCCGGCCTCCGGTAGTCACCGTCATGGGTCATGTGGACCACGGAAAGACCAAGCTCCTGGACCATATCAGGAAGACCAACGTGGTGGCCGGCGAAGCGGGTGGAATCACCCAGCACATCGGTGCCTATCACGTCGTCCTCCCGGACGACCGGACGGTCACATTCCTGGATACTCCGGGGCACGCCGCCTTTACGGCCATGCGTGCCCGGGGAGCCGACGTCACCGATATCGTTGTCCTGGTGGTTGCAGCCGACGACTCGGTGATGCCACAGACCATCGAGGCCATCAGCCACGCCAAGAACGCCGGAGTGCCGGTGGTGGTGGCCATCAACAAGGTGGATCTGCCGGGTGCGAATCCCGGAAAAGTGAAGCAGGAGCTCCTCCAGCACGACCTCACGGTGGAGGATTTCGGGGGCGATGTCCTTTCTGCCGAAGTGAGCGCCCTGAAGGGCCTCGGCATCGACGACCTCATGGAGAAGATCCTCCTCCAGGCGGAGATCCTGGAATTGAGCGCCAACCCGAACCGGGAAGCCACCGGAAGCGTTGTCGAAGCTCGGCTGGACGTGGGGAAGGGTCCCGTCATCACCGTTCTGGTGCAGGGCGGAACCCTCCACGTGGGTGACAGCTTCATCTGCGGTCTCTTCGATGGCCGGGTCCGGGCAATGCTGGACGAGCGGGGCAAAGCCATCAAGGAAGCCGGACCGGGGATCCCGGTCCAGATCCTGGGGGCCGGCGGGGTTCCTCAGGCAGGAGACGCCTTCTCCGCCATGTCTGCCGAGAAGGCCGCCGAGATTGCCAACGTCCGGCAGCGGCTGGAGCGGGAGAAGCAGCTCCGAATCCGGGAGCGCGGATTCAAGCTGGGAGACTTCTCCAAGCTCCTGGCACAGGGACAGGTTTCCACCCTGCCCCTCATCATCAAGGGCGACGTGGATGGCTCGGTTCAGGCCCTCTCCGACTCCCTGGAGCAGCTCAGCACCGATGAGGTTGGAGTGGAGATCATCCACCGGGGTGTCGGTGCCATCAACGAATCCGACGTCATCCTGGCAGGACCTGCCGGGGCGGTCGTCATCGGGTTCCGTGTGCGGCCGGACCAGAATGCCCGGCTCCTTGCCGAGCGGGAAGGAGTAGATATCCACCACTACGACGTCATCTACGAGGCGGTCGATCAGGTCCGGGCGGCCCTTGAAGGGATGTTGGCGCCGGAGCGGAAAGAGAAGATCCTCGGGGCCGCCGAGGTCCGGGATCTCTTCAAGATCACGAAGGTGGGGACCATCGCCGGATGTTACATCACCGAGGGACGTATCGAGCGGACGGGCAAGGCCCGTCTCGTCCGGGACGGGATCGTCATCTACGATGGCGAGCTCAGCTCCCTGAAGCGTTTCAAGGATGATGTGAAGGAGGTCCGGGAAGGGTTTGAGTGCGGAATCGGCATCGCCAATTTCAACGATATCAAGGTCGGCGACGTCATCGAATGCTACAAGGTGGAAGAGGTGGCACGGAAGCTGGCCGAAGTAGGGGGAGGCAGGGGGTAGGAGCATATCCGAGGAATCTGGCCCGCCGTGTTATCCGGGTAGACAGGTTCCAGGATGGTGAGTCCGGCCCGATGGCGATCCCTGGAGTGAATTGACCCGTGGTGATCGGTGTTTGTACCTGGGAACTGGCTCTTCCGGAGTGCCGGTCCCTGAAGGAAAAGCGGATGGTGTTGAAGTCTCTCAAGGAACGCCTCCAATCCCGCTTCAAGGTTTCGGTTGGAGAGACCCGACATCAGGACGTCTGGACCCGGGCCGAGCTTACCGCCGCGGTGGTTGCCACGGACGGCAGGCAGGCAGACTCCGTCCTGGACAAGATGGATCGGTTTGTCGATGGAGACGGCCGGGCCATCATCATTCGCACGGATCGGTCGCTTCGTTGAGACGGCTCGCTCCTCGGTCATTCTCCGGAATCCCCTCGTTGAACGCCTGGAAAGAAGCTCTTCATGACGGATCGTCGAACTGCCCGCCTCAATGAACAGCTCAAGCGTGAGGTGTCGGAAATCCTGACCCGGAAGGTTCGGGATCCCCGGGTGGGACACCTGCTCGTTACAGAGGTCAGGGTGACGGCCGATCTCTGGTTGGCCAGGATCTTTTATCGTCCCCTCCTTTCCGAGGCGGATATCCAGGAAATCCAGGAAGGCCTGGAGGCGGCTGCGCCGTTCATCCGAAAGGAACTGGGGAGCGTTCTTCGGGTTCGGAGGATTCCCGAGCTTCGCTTCATCCACGACACCACCCCCGATTCGGCCGCACGCATCGAAGATCTCCTGCGGGAGGTCCTTCCTCCCGGGGATGAGGCCGGGGAGGATGGTGTCGAGAACGACGAGACTCCCACGAACCCGGCGGCGGGCGAGATCGACCCCCTGGAAAGGGACTAGGGAGTGGACGCGAGGGGGGGGATCCTCCTGGTAGACAAGCCCGTGGGACCCACCTCTCACGATGTGGTGGCGAAGGTCCGCAGAGTTGCCGGGCTCCGCCGGGTGGGCCATGCCGGCACGTTGGATCCCTTCGCCTCGGGCCTGCTCATTCTTCTCTTGGGACAGGCGACCCGGCTTTCCGAATATCTCCTGGGGCTGGACAAGGACTACCTGGCCACTGCCAGGCTGGGAGTGGAAACCACCACCTGTGACCCGGAGGGAGAGGTCGTTGCGGAGAGCGGGGGATGGGAAGGACTTCAGGCGCCGGAAGTGGAGGGTGCGCTGTCATCGTTGCAGGGAAGGATCCTCCAGAAGCCCCCGGTATATTCGTCCAAGAAGATCCGTGGAGAGGCGGCTCATCGCAGGGTCCGGAGGGGTGAGTTGGTGGAGATGAAGGAGGTGGAGGTGACCATTCATCAGATCGGCCTTCTCGAACTTTCCCTTCCCGAGGTTCGTTTCCGCGTCCGGTGCTCATCGGGAACCTACGTTCGGGCCCTGGGCCGGGACCTGGGAAGAAGGCTGGGGGTGGGCGCCCATCTGACCTCTCTTCGGCGGACGGGAATCGGAACTCTTTCGGTGGAAGACTCCGTTTCCCTCGAGGCAATGGAAGACCCTTCGGTGTGGCAGGAGGAGCTCCTTTCACCGGCTGCGGCCCTTTCCCACCTTCCCGCCGTCTCGATAGATGAGGCGGAGGCCCGCCGGATACGCCAGGGGCAGGAGATTCCCCGCGACGGGGAGGAGCTTTCCGAGGCCATTCCGGTGAGAATCCTGGCGGACGGAGATCTGCTGGCCATTGGACTGGTCAAAGGAAACCGTCTTCGGCCGAAGAAAGTGCTGGGAGGCTGAGGAATATGGAATTTGCCGTTGATCCGTCCCTCCCCCCGGGTCTGCCCAGGGACGGTCGGGGGACCGTCATCACCGTGGGTACCTTCGACGGCGTCCACCGGGGCCACTGGGCCGTTCTCCAGGAGATCCGGTTGAGGGCCAGGGAGACAGGGCGTCGGAGCGTGCTGGTCACCTTCCATCCCCATCCCCTGCAGATCGTTCGACCCGATCAGGCTCCGCCCCTTCTCACCACTCCCACGGAAAAGAAGGAGATCCTGGCGGAAACGGGCCTGGACTATGCCGTCTTTCTGAATTTCAACCATGTGCTGGCCGGATATTCCCCCAACCGTTTCGTTGAGGAGATCCTCATAGGCCGGCTGGGGGTTCAGGAGCTGGTCATCGGGTATGATCACGGATTTGGCAGAGGGCGCTCCGGGGACGTCCTCACCCTGCAGAACATCGGGATGGATCTCCGATTCACCGTGGATGTGGTTTCTCCCATACTGGCAGGGGAGGAGCCGGTATCCTCCACCCGAATCCGAAGGGCGCTCCTGGACCGGAAGGTGGAGGAGGCCAGGAGGGGCCTGGGCCGTCCATACTCTCTCCGTGGGATGGTGGTCCGGGGAGAGGGAAGGGGCAGGAATCTGGGATTCCCGACGGCCAACCTCTGGGTGCCTGCCAATGGAAAGCTGATTCCTCCTCAGGGAGTCTATGCGGTTCGAGCCGGCCTTCGCAGGGGGATTTTCGGCGGAGCCATTCACATCGGACCCCGGCCCACCTTCCGAGGCTCTCCACCCACCATCGAGCTGCACGTGATGGACTTCAGGGGAGATCTCTACGGGGAGGAAATCCGGGTGGAGTTCATTCGATTCCTCCGCGATGTAAGGCCTTTTGCTTCGGCCTCGGCGCTGGTGGACCAGCTCAGGGCTGATGTGGACGCCGCACGGAAGGCTCTGGAGGAGGAGGGACCATACGGTCCCGGGGTTGAAGAACGCCCTGAAGTCTGATATTCTTTTGGGCTGATAGGTACCCAAGACATAACCGAGGAGGGGCTTCCCCTGCAGCGCAGACTCCTGAGGAGGCTCGACGAGAATGGCATTTGACAGAGAAGAGATCATCAAGAAGTACCAGCTCCACGAGAATGACCGTGGCAGTGCACCGGTCCAGGTAGCGCTGCTCACATTCCGGATCAACGACCTCAGGAGCCACTTCGACTCCCACAAGAAGGATCATCACAGCCGTCGCGGCTTGTTGAAGATGGTGGGGCGTCGGCGCAGGCTCCTGGAGTACCTGAGACGGACGGACCTGGAACGGTATCGCGAGCTCATCTCAGGCTTGGGTCTCCGTCATTGATGGAAAAAGAATCGTGCGGCGACAGCCACCCCCAGCTGTCGCCGCCTCTTTTTTCTCTACTGGAGGCCAGGAGCCTCCTCCATGGCAACACCCCGTCAGATGAATCTGTCTGAACTCCGGGTCCGGGAATCTCGGTCCCGGGAATCTGCCGTTCATACCGGCCAATTCGGCTACCTGAAACAGATATTTGTGAAATAGATAGAAGACGCGAGAGAGAAGAAGAAGAGTAAGAAGAGCAAAGAAAAAGAAATGGAAGAGAAGAGAATGACACAGAGGCTGGAAAAGCAGTTCGCAGGCAGATCCCTCAGTATCGAGTCGGGCCGGATGGCTCGCCAGGCAGCGGGGTCCGCACTGCTTCAGTTCGGTGAAACGGTGATTCTGGTAGCGGCCACGGTGCAGGACCGCCCCACTCACCTCCCCTTCTTTCCCCTCACGGTGGAGTACCGGGAGAAAAGCTACGCCGGCGGGAAGATACCCGGTGGATTCTTCAAGCGGGAAGGTCGCCCGGGAGAGAAGGAAATCCTCTCGGCCCGTCTCATCGACCGATCCCTCCGGCCCATGTTTCCGGATGGGTTCATGCATGAGACTCAGTTGGCCTGTTTTCCCCTGAGTGCGGACCAGGAGAACGATGCGGATGTCTGGGGAATCATGGGAGCCTCCCTCTCCCTGAACATGTCTTCCATTCCCTTCCGGACGCTCCTGGCCGGCGTTCGGGTGGGGCGGGTCCAGGGCACATGGCTCCTCAACCCCACCTTCCAGCAGCTGGAATATTCCGACGTGGACCTGGTCGTGACCGGTACCGAGGACGCCATTCTCATGGTGGAGGGTGGGGCCATCGAGGTTCCAGAGGAAGAGCTTCTGGAGGGCCTGGAGGTAGCCCACAGCGGGATCAAGGAGCTCATCGAGTTCCAGAAGGAGTTCCTGGGCGAAACCAGGCCTCCTTTGATGGAATGGACGCCGGTTCTCCCGGATGATTCTCTGCGGGAAAAAGTAGAGGGAATGGCCGAGGGACGGGTGCGCGAGGCCCTTGATCTCTCTGAGAAGCAGGAGCGCAGTCAGGCCATGGCCTCGGTCCAGGAGGATATCCTGGCCCGGCTCATGGACGAGGACGAGGAGTACGCAGAGGATCGCGGCGACATCAAGGAGATCCTCAGGGGCATCGAGAAAAAGAGCATGCGGGAACGGATCCTGTCTGCGGGAGAGCGTGCGGACGGCCGCTCTCTGGAGGAGGTGCGACCCATTTCCTGTGAGATAGGCGTTCTGCCCCGGACCCATGGATCCGCTCTCTTTACCCGGGGCCAAACGCAGGCCCTGGCCGTCACCACTCTGGGGACGTCACGGGACGAGCAGCGCATCGATTCCATCGACACGCCGGAAGAAGTGACGAAGTCCTTCATGCTCCACTACAACTTCCCTCCCTTCGCCACCGGCGAAGCGAAGCCCTACCGGGGCACCAACCGGCGGGAGACGGGGCATGGCGCCCTGGCCGAACGGGCCATCCAGCCGTTGCTTCCGGCTTATGACGACTTTCCCTACACCATCCGGGTGGTTTCCGACGTGCTGGAGTCCAACGGTTCCTCCTCCATGGCTTCGGTCTGTGGTACTTCCCTGTCCCTCATGGGGGCCGGAGTGCCCATGAAGGCCGCGTGCGCCGGTGTGGCCATGGGCCTCATCAAGGAGGACGACCGCGTGGCCATCCTCACCGATATCCTCGGTCTGGAGGATGCGCTGGGCGACATGGACTTCAAGGTGGCCGGCACCCGGAAGGGCATCACCGCCATCCAGATGGACATCAAGATCCAGGGGCTGACCCACGAGATCCTGAAGGAGGCTCTCGTGCGGGCCCACAAGGGTCGGATGCACATTCTGGATATCATGGACCAGACCATCAGTGAGCCCAGGGGTGAGCTCTCCGAGTACGCTCCCAGAATCATCTCCATCCAGATCAACCCCGAAAAAATCGGTGAGATCATCGGGCCCAAGGGGAAGACGATCCGGGCGATCCAGGAGGAGTCCGGAGCGACCATCGACATCGATGACTCGGGCCTGGTGAAGATCGCGGCGGTCTCCGGCGAGGCCGGAAACCGCGCCCGTGAGATGGTGGAAGCCATCGTTCAGGAGCCCGAAGTGGGCCGGATCTACGAGGGTCCTGTGAAGAACACCACCACCTTCGGAGCGTTCATCGAGATCCTTCCCGGCACGGAAGGTCTGTGCCACATCTCCGAGCTGCAGGACGCTCGAACGGAGAAGACGGAAGATGTGCTGAAGAAGGGGGACATCACCAGAGTCAAGCTCCTGGCCATTGACGAAAAGGGCCGTCTGAAGCTCTCGAGGAAAGCCGCCCTGGCGGAGGAATCCCAGGGAACGGAAGCCACCGACTGACGGCCGGTGATATGAGGCGCGCCCCTTCTGGACAGGCCGCCGCCCGGGAAGAGGCGAGGGTGACCTCCCTCACGGGTGAGATGGCCGAGAGCATCCTTCCCAACGGTGTGCGTGTGTTGACGGAGCGGATCCCCGGGGTCCGCTCCGTCTCCACCGGGGTCTGGATCCGCCAGGGGTCGGCCCACGAAACGCCGGAGCTCATGGGCGCCAGCCATCTTCTCGAGCATATGGTGTTCAAGGGAACGCGGCGGAGAAGCGCCAGGGAGATTGCCCTCACGCTGGAGAGCCTGGGGGGCTCTCTGGATGCCTACACGTCCCGGGAGCACACCAGTTTTCAGGCACGGATACTGGACGAGCACCTTCCCGTGGCTCTGGATGTCCTGGCGGACCTGGTCACGGAACCCCTTCTTCGGCACGAAGACCTGGCCCTCGAGCGGGAAGTGGTTCTGGAGGAGATCGCCACCGTGGAGGACACCCCCGACGACCTGATCTTCGATCTTCACGGCGCCCGCCTCTGGGGGGAACACCCCTACGGGCACGCAATTCTGGGAACCAGGGAGACGGTGGGTGGAATGCAGGCGGAGGTGCTGCGGGAGATCCAGCAGACACGCTACCTGGGAGAAAACCTGGTTGTGGCGGCCGCAGGCAACCTTCAGCACCATGAGGTCGTGACCCAGGCTGACACCCTTTTTGGCAGCCTCCCCTCCGCCAGGGACGTACCGTCCATCCCCCCGATACCGGATCTGCACCACGGCGTGCATCACGAAGAGCGGGCTTCGGCTCAGACCCACCTCGTGTTCGGCGGTGGTGTCCCGCCCCACTCGGACCTTCGCCGCTTCACCCTGGCGGTCATTTCCTCGGCCCTGGGTGGCGGCATGAGCTCCCGGCTCTTCCAACGGATCCGGGAAGAGTTGGGCCTGGCTTATTCGGTCTTCACCTTTCAATCCTTCTACTCCAGGGGCGGTATCACCGGAGTCTATCTTGGAACCCGGCCGGCCACGGCGGTGAAGGCGGCGGACGCAGTGCGGAGAGAATTGGCCGAGTTGGCCGTCCACGGCCTGACCGGGGAAGAAGTGGAGCAGACCAAACAGCAGCTGAAGGGCCAGATCATGCTTTCTCTCGAGTCCACGGGGGCCCGCCTCTTCCGCCTGGCCCGCTTCGCCCTGCACGAGGAACCCTTCATGACCCTGGATGAGATCCTGAAGATGCTGGACGAGGTGAACTTTCAGAGTGTCTCGGAGGTGGCCGCGGAGTTCTTCCATCCGGATGGGTTTCTGGAGACGAGCCTGGGACCTGCGGGCTGAATCACCCCCGACCTGGTGCCACAGATCGAAAGCTCCCCCACCCTCTTCCGGTGGGGCTGGATTATCGGAGAGGATGTGTCGATCAGCCCTCGCGCCTGGCAGGGACTTTCTGTAAAATGGTCGAATCGGTTAAAGAAAACCGGGGCCCCCTGGGGCCGGTTGTGTTCCACCTCAGATGAGAAGTGTAAAAATGCTTATCGGCGTGCCGAAGGAAATCAAAACGAACGAGAACCGGATCGCCCTGGTTCCGGCTGGAGCTGAGGCTCTCACCGCCGAGGGTCATCAGGTATTCATCGAGAAGGGGGCCGGACTCGGAAGTGGATTTACCGATGCCGAGTACAAGGACGTCGGCGCCAAGATCCTCCCCACGGCGGACGCGGTCTGGGAGAAGGCCGAGATGATCATGAAGGTGAAAGAGCCTATCAAGCCCGAGTGGCCGAGGATCAAGGAAGGACAGGTTCTTTTTACCTACTTTCATTTCGCCGCCGACAAGGCTCTGACCACGGCTCACAAGAAGAGCAAGTCCGTCTGTATCGCCTACGAAACGGTAGAGCTTCCGTCCGGGGAACTTCCGCTCCTCACCCCCATGAGTGAGGTCGCCGGGCGCATGGCGACCCAGGAAGGTGCCAAGTACCTGGAGAAGTTCTTCGGGGGGCGCGGCGTTCTTCTGGGTGGAGTTCCCGGTGTTTCCCCGGCAGAAGTCCTGGTCCTGGGCGGCGGTGTCGTGGGAACCCATGCCGCCAAGATGGCCTGTGGCCTCGGTGCGCACGTCACGATCATGGACGTGAATCTCCACAGACTCCGTGAGCTGGCGGACTTCATGCCGGCCAACTGTGACGTCATCTACTCCAACCGGCAGAACATCCTGGAGCGGCTTCCCACGGTGGATCTCCTCATCGGCGGGATTCTTCTGCCGGGGGCCAAGGCTCCCTTTCTGGTCACCAAGAAAGACCTCAAGATCATGCAGGCCGGATCTGTCATCGTGGACGTCTCCGTGGACCAGGGCGGGTGCATCGAGACCACCAAACCCACGACCCACGAAAATCCCATCTACGAGGTCAACGAGGTCGTCCACTATGGCGTGGCGAATATGCCCGGCGCGGTGCCGAGGACCTCGACGCTGGCCCTCACCAACGCCACCCTCCCCTACGCCATCCAGTTGGCCAACAAGGGATGGAAGCAGGCATGTCTGGACGACGACGCTCTGGCCCTGGGTGTGAACCTGGTCAACGGGAAGATCGTCTATCCGGCGGTGGCCGAGGCTTTTGGCATGAAATGGGAGGCCCTGGAGCCTCACCTCCAGTAGCGTTGGCGCATGCGCTGATCGGGTCTGTCCGGGAGTCCGCTCCGAAATGGGGCGGTCCCCCGGCGGGCCCATGGGCCCTGGTTCTGACCGGGGCCGTGCCCCCTCATCGGAGGGGGCTTCCCGTGTGGCCCGCCGGCCCGGGGGGAGGAGGCCATGACTGAGCCTCTGGTTGTCAGGTTTCTCCGGCTGGATGGGAACCCGGATCTTCCCCTTCCCGGCCGGGCCACTCCCCATTCCGCCGGATATGATGTCCGCTCGGCGGAAGAGGACTTTCAATTGGCTCCCGGGGAGATCCGGGTGGTGGGTACCGGGTTGATCATGGAGCTCCCGCATGGCGTGGAGTGCCAGGTTCGACCACGGTCCGGCCTGGCAGCTCGCTTCGGGGTCACACTTCCCAACAGTCCAGGTACCATCGATCCCGACTACCGAGGGGAGCTCAAGGTCCTGTTGCAGAACACAGGCCCGGAAGAAGTCCCCATCCGGAGAGGGGACCGCGTCGCCCAGTTGGTTTTCGCGCGTTTCGAGGCACCGGTGGTGGAGGAAGCCCGGGGGATCTCCGAAACCCTGCGGGGAGACGGAGGCTTGGGGAGTACTGGAAATCGCTGACCGGGCTTCTCTCTCCAGAGGGGGTGCTGGAGCCCCGGGACCCCTCGGAGGTCCTCTGCGGCAAACGGTTGGGCCTCCGCGGGTTGCACGGTTTTTGAGGTTCTCGTAGGTTCGTTCGTTTCCTGGGGTCATTCTCCGGCATCCAGAGTACTCCGGAGTGGCCCATCCTCTTGCCATATCCTGATTTGCACGACGAAAAGTTCTCTTTCGCCCGTTGGTTCGGCTCCGGACGTCTGATCCCGGTCAACGACATCGCCGTCGATCTTGGCACGGCCAATACCCTCGTCTACGTAAAAGGAGAGGGGATTGTCCTGAACGAGCCTTCGGTGGTCGCAGTGGACAAAGGCTCACGGAGAATCCTGGGCGTGGGTCTCGAAGCCAAGCGAATGTTGGGCCGCACTCCTGAAGGGATCGAGGCCGTTCGGCCTCTGAAGGATGGCGTCATTGCCGATGTGGACGTGACGGAGATGATGCTCCGTCACTTCCTGAAGCAGGTGACAGCCAAGCGGGTCTTCCGTATCAAGCCCCGGGTGGTGGTGGGCGTCCCTTCCGGAATCACGGAGCTGGAGCGTCGGGCTGTACGGTCCTCAGCCATGGCCGCCGGCGCGAAAGTGGTCTATATGGTTGCGGAGCCCATGGCTGCGGCCATCGGCGTGGGCCTTCCCGTGGAAACCCCCACGGGAAATATGGTCATCGACATCGGGGGAGGCACCACGGAGATCGCGGTTATCGCTCTTTCCGGCATCGTCTCCAACACCTCCATCCGAGTAGGCGGAGACGAGCTTGACGCCGCCATCGTCACCTTTCTCCGAAAGAACTACAACCTCCTCATCGGGGAGCCCACGGCGGAGGCCATCAAAATCCAGATCGGTTCCGCCTTCGATTTCGGGGAGGAGCGTGAGATGGACGTCAAGGGTCGGGATCTGGTGAGCGGGATTCCCAAGACGGTCACTGTACATTCGCAAGAGGTCCGTGAGTGCATCCAGGAGCCCATCCAGGCCATCGTGGAGGCCGTGAAGCGTTCCCTGGAGATCACGCCTCCGGAGCTGGCCTCGGACATCGTGGACCGTGGGATCGTCATGACCGGAGGAGGAGCCCAGATTCGAGGCCTGGACCGCCTCCTGCAGCATGAGACCAATCTTCCCATCCACGTTGACGAGGAGCCCCTGACCTGCGTGGTTCGCGGGGCGGGACGCATTCTGGACGAGATGAATAAATTCCGGAATGTTCTGAACACCTGATCTTTCTCACCTCCGTCGGACCTGCCTGAGTCCCTGGATCCATGGCCAGTTACACGGATTCTCCCGTAGAGGGCCGGGGGCGCCGGGATCTAACCGTCGCCATCGTTTTCCTCCTGCTTTCCCTGGTGGTGCTTTACCTGCCCCCGAGGGTACAGAATCAGGTGGCAGCCGGCCTCCGGGCAACGGTTCTCCGACCCTTCCTCATGACCCAGGAGGCCCTGGCGCAGGCCCGGATGAGGGCCGAGGATGCGGAGCGCCTTCAGGCCAGTCTGGACTCCCTGGCCGCTCTTCTGGTCACACAGGGTCCTCTGGTGGAGGAGAGCCGTCGCCTCCACGAGCTTCTGGGTCTTCGTGAGCGGGCGCCCAGGACTTTTCTGCCGGCAAGCGTCATCCGGCCCGGCACGCCGGGTTCGGAAAGCATGTTCCTCCTGGACGTGGGGTCCGAGCAGGGGGTCCGTGACGGGGATCCTGTGGTCATGCGGGCCGGGCGCATCGGGCTGGTGGGGGTCATCCAGCAGGTCCGCCGAGGGGCGGCCATCGGCCTGGACTGGAGTCACCCCGAGTTTCGGGCCAGCGCCATGACGGAGGACGGCGCGGTCTATGGCATCGTAGAGCCTCGGCGGGGGCTCTTCAGGGAGGAGGATCGACTGCTTCTGAACGGCACGCCCTACTATGAGCGCCTGGAACCCGGGACCCTGGTCACCACCTCGGGACTGGGGGGGGTCTTTCCCAGGGGTATTCCTATCGGGGTGGTGGAGGAGCTGGCCGAGCAGGAGGGTCGGTGGCGGAAGGCCTACTGGCTTCGCCCGGTGGTGGAGACAGGGAGCGTTCGCCACGTCCTGGTGGTGCTCGGAGACGGGGTGGCCGAAGGGATCCTGGATCTCTTCGGGTCCGGAAGCGGAGACAGTCTCCCGGGGGGAGAGGTGGGACCCCGGGAACCTGGTGTTCCGAATCCGGATGGAGGAGAAGAGCCGTGAGCCGGCGCTCCGTATTGGTCGTTCTGGTGCCAACCCTGGCCATCACCCATTTCTTTCTCCATCTGGGGCTGGGCCTGGGCAGGGGGGCTCCGGACCTTTTGACCGTGGCACTCCTGCTGGCGGTCCGGGAACTGGGGACGAGGGGGGGGGGAGCCCTCGGTTTCTTCTTCGGCCTCCTGGAAGACTCCTTCTCCGTCCTGGCCTTCGGCGCCAACACTCTGGCCCTGACCCTTGTGGGCATCCTCGGGTCCCGGACCCGTGACCTCTGGCTGGGGGAATCGGCTCTCTTCTACTTCTGGTATCTGGCAGCGGGGATCTGGCTAAGGAGCCTGGTCCACTGGATCGCTTCCGGAGAGGGTCTCCGGGAGCCTTTCATGGACGTGGTTGTGGTGGACGGTACCATCGCCGCCCTCTACGGGGCCGGGGTGGGAATCCTCTTGTTGATCCCCTTCGGAAACAGATCGGGGGAAAAGCGATGAGGCTGGACCATCCTCTGGCCCGGAGGAGCAGAGCTCGGGGGGGCTACCTGCTTGTGGCCGTCCTCATGGGGATTCTCATACTCTCCTTTTTCCGGGCCCAGGTTCTCCGTTCCGAGGATTGGGCCCTCCGGTCGGAGTCGAACCGGCTTCGCCCCCTGCCGGTTCCCGCACCCCGGGGAACCCTCTTTGATCGGGAAGGGAAGGTCCTTGCGGACAACGTTCCGGGTTATTCCGTCGTCCTCCTGTCGAACCCGATAGATACCATGCGGGCCACTCTGGAGCGTCTGGCTCCCCATCTGGATCTTGCCCCCGGCGAGATCGATGCGCTCATGGGCCGTGTGCGGAGAACCCCTCGTCAGCCTCTCACCGTGAAGTTCAACGCTGATTTCCGGGAGGTTTCGGCCCTGGAGGAACGTCGAGGTGAATTCACCGGACTTTACCTCGAAATGCGGCCCCGGCGCCGGTACCTGGCGGGCGAAGCCCTGGCCCACGTTCTGGGTTTTCTTGGGGAGGTGACATCGGCGGAGCTGGAGGAGGAGCGGTTCTCCGGCTACGAGGCGGGGATGATTGTAGGCAAGGAGGGTGTGGAGCGTCAGTACGAGGGCCGCCTTCAGGGCAGCCAGGGTATGAGGTACGTGGAAGTGGATGCCCTGGGGCGCATCGTGGGTTCTTTCGGGGGTGGATTGGAAACACCGGCCAGCCCGGGGGAGGACCTGAGATTGAACATCGACCTGGACCTTCAGAAGTGGGTCCATGGGATCTTCCCCGATTCAATGACCGGGGCCGTGGTGGCCCTGAACGTGGATGACGGGGGTATCCTGGCCCTCTATTCCTCGCCCACCTTCGATCCCAATGATTTCGTGGGAGGAATCGGCCAGGAGGCCTGGAATGCCCTCAGCCACAACGCAGATCGGCCCCTCTTCAACCGGACCGTCCAGGGAGTCTATTCCCCCGCGTCCACCTGGAAGCTGGCCACTGCGGCCATCGCTCTGGATCTGGGCATCGTGGCTCCTGATGAAACCATGCCCATTCCCTGCAGGGGTGGGATGCAGTTCGGGAACCGTTTCTTTCGCTGCTGGAAACCGGAAGGCCATGGAAATCTGGACCTCTACGGGGCGATCCGTCATTCCTGCAACGTATACTTTTATCAACTGGGCCTCAGGATCGGCCTCCACCGCATGCTGGAGGAAGGGAGCCGCATCGGGTTCAACCAGCGATGTGGGATCGACCTCCCTTCCGAAGCCAGGGGGGTCTTTCCTGCCGACAGCAGCTTCTGGGTCGACACATTCGGATACCGCCCCACGGAGGGTGAGGTGTTGCACCTGGCTATCGGCCAGGGCCCCAATTCCCAGACGCCTCTGAAGATGGCCCAGTTCTACCTGGCCATCGCACGGGACGGATCGGCGCCGCCCCCCCGGCTTTTTCAGACCGAGGAGCCGCCTCCGGGGGGATGGGCCCTGGACCTGACGCCGGAGGACCTGGAAACCATGCGAGAAGGTCTCCGGACGGTGATGCAGCCCGGGGGAACGGCCTACGGGTCTTCCCTGGAGCACTGGGACATCATGGGAAAGACGGGCACCGGTCAGAACCCCCATGGGGAAGACCACGCCTGGTTTGCGGGTATCGCCGGTCCCCGGGGGGCGGGCCCGGAGATCGTGGTGGTGGTGCTGGTGGAGCACGGGCAAAGCGGATCCGGAACGGCCGCCCCACTGGCTTCCAAAGCGGCGGACTTCTACCTCCGGAAAAAGTATGGGATCCCCGTCGACAGTGTGCAGACCCTGAACGAGCACTACGCCCACGGCCGCCCGGCTCCCTGGGCCCAGCACCTCCAAACGGCCCGGGAAGGACAGGGAGGCCTGTGACGACGGCAGTACCCCGCTCCGACTCCGGCCGCGTCCGACCCGGGGTGGCTCCGTGCTCCGGCTGATCCGGGCCTGGCTGCTGGACCCGCCTCTGGTCCTGACGGTTCTGGGGCTTTCCCTCTTCGGGGTGGCGATGATCTACTCCGCCGGGGTCCTGAACGTGCCCAGCCCCGTCACCCAGAGGATATGGATACGACAGGCCGGCTGGCTGGTCCTGGCGGTGGTTGCTTTCACCGGGCTTACCAGGGTCCCCTTGCGGTGGATCGAGTGGGCGGCTCTTCCTGCCTATGTGGGCGCGGTGATTCTCCTCGGCGCTACGCTGGTTATCGGAACCGGCGCCGGGACCGCCGCCGGGGTGAAGAGCTGGATCGGCATCGCAGGATTTCGCTTCCAGCCTGCGGAGGTGGCCAAGATCGCTACGATTCTGGCCCTGGGCCGTCTCCTCTCCATGAAGAAGGAGGGACCCCAATCCCTCCGGGAGCTCGTGGCTCCGGTGGCCCTGGTGGCCCTTCCTCTGGGCCTGGTCATACGCCAGCCGGATCTCGGGACGGCCATGGCCTTCATAGGTATTCTCTTCGCGACCCTCTACTGGGGAGGGACGCCGCTGTACCTCCTTCTCCTCCTGGCCAGCCCGGGTCTGGCCTTGATTCTGAGCTTCGACACCGGGATCTGGTCCGTCTACATCGTTATCCTGACCCTTTCCCTGTACTTCTTCCGCTATCGACTCTACCTGGTCGAATCGGTGGGAGTGGTCCTGGCCAATGTCGCGGCAGGGACCATTGCCCTTCCTCTCTGGCGCTCCCTGGCCGAATACCAGCGGAATCGGCTCCTGGTCTTTCTGGATCCCAGTGTTGACCCCCGGGGAGCCGGCTATCACCTGATCCAGTCCAAGGTGGCCATCGGGAGCGGCGGGCTCACGGGAAAGGGCTTCACCCTGGGGACCCAGAAGCGTCTGGATTTTCTGCCGGAACAGCACACCGACTTCATCTTCAGTGTCGTCGGAGAGGAGCTGGGTTTTCTGGGGACCTCCCTGGTCGTCCTGGCCTTCGCATTCGTTCTCCTCCGCCTGGTTCGCCTGGCCAGCGACTCTCAGGATCCCTTTGCCGGCCTGGTCATCTTCGGTATCTTCGGGGCTTGGATCACGCATGTTTTTGTCAATATCGGGATGACCATGGGGTTGGTTCCCATCACCGGCATCCCGCTTCCGTTTGTAAGTTATGGGGGATCCTTCCTGTTGATGTCCTGGGTGGCCCTTGCCGTGGCCGTCCGGGTTGCGCAGGAAGACTGAGGCCCGGGGTTCGGAAGATTCCCGGCGGCCCGGCGAAGCCCCTCCCAGAAAGGGCGATGGATGGCCTGGTTCCGGAAACCCAAGAAACCGCTGAGCTCCGAGGACAAGCGGGACATGCCCGGCGACGTGTTCCAGAAGTGCAAGGGATGCGGAAAGATTCTCTACCGGGAACGGCTGTCCCAGAATGCGGATGTCTGTCCCGAATGCGGCTTCCACTTCCGTATCCCACCGGATCAGTACATTCGACTCCTTCTGGACCCGGACACCTTCCAGGAGACGGACGGTGATCTCCGTAGCTCGGACCCTCTCCACTTCCGGGACCTGAAACCGTATTCCGAACGACTGGAAGCCGCGGAGCGGAAGCTCGGTCCGGGGGACGCCATCACCACCGGACACGGCGAGATGAACGGGATTCCCGTCTGCCTGGGCGTGATGGATTTCCGTTTTCTCGGAGGCTCCATGGGGTCTGTGGTGGGTGAGAAGGTGGCCCGGATCGCCGGAAGGGCTCTGGAGACGGATCAGCCTCTCATCATTCTCAGCGCTTCCGGAGGAGCCCGGATGCAGGAGGGGATCCTCTCCCTGATGCAGCTGGGCAAGACGTCCGCCGCCCTGGCCCGCCTCCACGAGGCCGGGATCCCCTTCATCTCCGTCATCACGGACCCCACCACGGGGGGAACCACGGCCTCCTTCGCCATGCTGGGGGATGTGAACCTGGCGGAGCCCGGGGCCCTCATCGGCTTCGCCGGCCCCCGGGTCATCGAGGAAACCATCAAGCAGGAGCTTCCGGAGGGGTTCCAGCGGGCCGAGTTTCTTCGGGAGCACGGAATGGTGGATCGGGTGGTGGATCGCCGGGATCTGAAGGGGGCCCTCACCACCCTTCTTCGGCACATGTCCGCGGGATGGGACGAGGACCGATGAAGGCTCCTCCGGACACGGATTTCTCCGGCCTCACCGGAGAGCTTCAGGGGGGCGGGGATGTGCCCCTGGATCTGGTTCTCCCACCCCTTTCCACCGGTATGGACTGGGGCCTGGAACGGACGGAAAGAGCTCTGGAGGCCCTGGGAAACCCCCATCGCAGCTACCCCGTGCTCCACATCGGCGGGACGAACGGCAAGGGTTCGGTAGCCGCCGTCACGGGCAGCGTCCTGGCCCGCTCCGGAAGGAAGGTGGGGCTCTACACTTCACCCCATCTCTGCAGCTTCCGGGAGCGCTTTCAGATCAACGGCCGGCCCATTTCCCTCCCAGCCCTCCTCGAGGCGGGACGTGGGTTTCGGGAAACCATTCCAGGTGTCGGCCTGACATTTTTCGAAGCCGCCACCGTTCTGGCTTTCCACATCTTTGCCCGGGCCAGGGTGGATGTGGCGTTGGTGGAGGTGGGGCTGGGGGGGCGGCTGGACTCCACCAACGTGGTGACCCCCCTTGTCTCGGCCATTACCAACGTGGCCATGGACCACCAGGAGTACCTGGGGCACAGCCTGTCGGAGATCGCCGGGGAGAAGGCGGGGATCATCAAGCAGGGTGTTCCGGTGGTGACGGCGGAGACCGACCCTGGAATCCTGGAGATCTTCCGCAGCAAGGCGCAGGAATTGGGATCGGTTTTCCACGCGTTGAATCCGTCGTCGGTGGTTCACGAGCTGGAAGTGGCTCCCAGGGGAAACGCTTTTACCCTCGGCACCCAGGTCTGGGGCGATCTCCCCCTCCTTTCTCCCCTCCCCGGAGCCCATCAGGCCCGGAATGTGGCACTGGCCTCCCGGATTCTGGAGCTTCTTCCCCCCGAGCTGAGACCGGGCCGGGAAGCCGTCATGGAGGGTGTGGCGGAGGTGAAGTGGCCCGGGAGGCTCCAGATCGTTGAGCGGGCCGAAGGCACCTGGGTGTTCGACGTGGCCCACAATGTGGCGGGTGTCCGGGCCCTCACGGATAGCGTTCCGAAGCTGGGCCTTCCAGGGCCTCTGGTCCTTCTGGTTGGAATCCAGGGGGACAAGGACTGGCGTTCGATGCTCCCGCCCCTCTTTGGTCTGAGCCGGGAGGCGGTCCTGACCCAGCCGCCATCAGTGCCCCCGGAGCGGCGTTGGCATCCCCTGGAGGCTGCCCAGGCTGTGGAGACCCGTCCCAACCTCCACATCCTTCCGAACTTCGGAGAGGCCGTGGCCGCGGCCCGACGGGCCGCCGGAAAGGGCACGGTGGTGGTGACGGGTTCTCACCACACGGTGGGGGATGCCATGAATCTTCTGGGTATTCCACCCTACGATCCCCGGACCTGATCCCACGATCAAGAACTGCCCGCCGGGGTCCTTCCCCCAGGCTTTCGGGGGTTCCCACCTCACAACACCAGGGATAGATTCGCCGCCATGGCAAAGGACAAGGCATTTTCCAGACTTCCGGGGTTTCGGGATTTTCCCCCCGAGGAACTTCAAATCCGCTCCTTCATCTTCGATGCCTGGCGCCGGATCTCCCGACGGTACGGATTCCAGGAGTATGATGGACCTCCCCTGGAACCCCTCGAGCTCTACACCGAAAAGAGCGGGGAGGAAATCGTGGGGCAGCTCTACAACTTCCAGGACAAGGGAGGCAGGGAGGTCACTCTCCGGCCGGAAATGACCCCCTCCCTGGCTCGAATCCTGGCGGACCGGAGCCGCTCCATGCCCAAACCCATCCGCTGGTTCACTCTTCCCCAGCTCTTCCGCTACGAGCGGCAGCAGCGGGGCCGCCTGAGAGAACACTTCCAGTGGAATGTGGATATCGTGGGAGAGGAGGGGGTCGGGGCCGACGCCGAAGTCCTGGCCGTAGCCATCGACGCCCTGAGGGCTCTGGGGCTGGGCCCCGGGGACTTCCGGGCTCGGATCTCGGACCGGAGGCTCCTCTCGGCCCTTCTGCGGGCTGCCGGCGTGCCGGAAGAGAGACTCATGGCCGCCTTTTCCGTGGTGGACAAGCTGGAACGGGAAGACCCGGACCGGAGTCTCGAGCGGTTTCAGACCGAGTGTGACCTGAAGGAAGGCACAGCCCGTGAGGTCCTGGCCCTCTTCTCCTCCGGTGGTCTGGAGGAAGTGGCCCGGGCCCACGGTGGAGATCCTGCGGTGGCCGCGAGCATTCAGGAGCTGGAAGAATACCGGGAGATCCTCCGGGGGTTGGGGTTGGAGGGATTCCTGGAGTTCGACCTGAGGATCGTCCGGGGACTGGCCTACTACACGGGGATCGTTTTCGAGATTTTCGACAGAAAGGGAGCGCTTCGGGCAATCTGTGGGGGTGGCCGGTACGACCGACTTCTGGAGCTGGTTGGGGGAGAGCCTCTCCCGGCTGTGGGCTTCGGCATGGGAGACGTGGTCCTGGCGGAGCTCTTGGAGGAGCGGGGCCTGCTCCCCTCCACAGAAAGGGAGTCGGACCTGTTTCTCGTCTCCATCACTCCAGAGCTCAGGCCCCTGGCCCTGGAGGTGGCCCGGGCACATCGAGAAGACGGGCGAAGAGTCCTCTACTCCCTCCGGGCCCAGTCGGTGAAGAAGCAGTTTTCCTCCGCGGCGGTGGAGGGGGCGCGCTGGGTGGTCATTCTGGGACCTGAAGAGGTGGAACGTGGGGTGGAGGTGGTAAGGGATATGGACTCCGGGTCCGAGGAAGAGATTTCGCTGGAGATGTTGAAGGCAGGTGGAGGTCTGGATGCCCGGAAAGCCTAGAAAAGAGAAGGAGACGCCGTCGGCCCGGGAGCGGGAACGGGCGGAGGAGATCCGCAGGATCGCGGACCGGGCCAGGCGACGCTTGAACGTCATGGAGTATGTGATCCTCCTGGCGGCGATCCTGGCGGCCCTCCTGGGAGGCGCCCTGGTAGCCTGGATTCTCGGCACCATCGCGGATCTTCCTTTTCGGCCTACCTGGGCCGTCTCTTCTCTTCTCCTCTTCATCATTCCGGGAGGATCGGTTTATCTTCGTGAGCTTCGCCGGGGAAAACCGAAGAAACCCCCCGGCTCGAATTCAGAATCGAAGGATCTTCATGGCTGACAACAAAGGGCTTACCCCGCGGGGCGAAGATTTCAACGCCTGGTACAACGAGGTGGTGCAGGAGGCGGAGCTGGCCGACTACTCCCCGGTCCGGGGGAGCATGGTCATCCGTCCCTGGGGCTATGGCATCTGGGAGCTGATGCAGAAGGGGCTGGACGGCCTCTTCAAGGAAACGGGTCACGAAAACGCCTACTTTCCCCTGCTCATCCCCATGAGCTTCATCGAGAAGGAAAAGGAGCACGTGGAGGGTTTCGCCCCGGAGCTGGCGGTGGTGACCCATGCCGGCGGAAAGGAGTTGGAGGAGCACCTGGCCATCAGGCCCACGTCCGAAACCATCATCTATCACATGTATTCCAAATGGGTCCAGAGCTATCGGGATCTGCCCATCCTTCTGAACCAGTGGTGCAACGTCATGCGGTGGGAGCTCCGGACCCGATTGTTTCTCCGGACTTCCGAATTCCTCTGGCAGGAGGGCCATACGGCCCACGCCACCAGGGAGGAAGCCGAGGCTGAGGCCCTGCAGATGCTCCAGGTCTATCGAACCTTCATGGAGGACTGGATCGCCATGCCCCCTGTCACCGGCATCAAGACGGAGTCGGAAAAGTTCGCCGGTGGTGTGCGGAGTTATGCCTGCGAGGCCATCATGCAGGATAACAAGGCCCTCCAGGCCGGGACCTCCCATTTCCTGGGGCAGAACTTTGCCCGGCAGTTCGACCTGAAGTTCCAGTCCGAAGCCGGCCAGGAAGAGTACGCCTGGAACACCTCCTGGGGCGTCAGCACCCGTCTCATCGGCGGACTGGTCCTGACTCACGGAGATGACGTCGGCATCGTTCTCCCTCCTCGTCTGGCCCCCTCCCAGGTAGTGGTGATTCCCATCTGGAGGAAGGAGGATGAAGGAGTTGCGGTGCGGAACAAGGCTGACGAGATCGTGGCCCGCCTGAAGTCACTGGGGATTCGGGTCCGGCTGGACGCCCGGGATCATCTCTCTCCCGGGGCCAAGTTCTGGGAGTGGGAGCGGAAAGGCGTGCCCTTCCGCATCGAGATCGGCCCCAAGGATCTGGCCAGGGAGCAGGTGGTCCTGGTTCGGCGCGTCACCTTCGGGGAGGAGAGCCGGAAGGAGTTCCTGCCGGAGGACCAGGCCATCGGCGAGATGGCTGAACGCCTGGACACATTCCAGGGACACCTCCTGGAACAGGCGAAGGAACGGCGGGAGGTCAATTCCCATCGAGGTGTGAATACCCTCTCGGAGCTCCAGGAGATCATGGACGGCCCAGGCGGCTTCGTATACACCGGCTGGAGCGGAGATCCGGCAGTGGAAGAGCTGGTCAAGGAGAAGACCAGGGCTACCATCCGGGTCATCCCCGACCAGGAGTTCCGCTCCGACACCCCTCCCACCAGGTGCATCGGCGGCGGTGAAGCCAGGATGGAAGTGGTATGGTCCAAAGCGTACTAGGAGCCTGTCCAAGGACGAAACGGCCATGACGGATAACGATAAGCCTTTCCCAATGAAGGACGGCCAGATCTTCTGCGGACCCCATCCGATAAAGGATCTGGCGGAGACGTACGGGACCCCCCTCTATCTCTACGATTTTGATTTCGTGCGAAGGCGGATCCGGACCTTTCAGGAGGCCTTTTCGGGGGTCAGTCTCCTGTTGGCCTACTCAGTGAAGGCCAATGGAAACCTGGCCATTCTGAACCGTCTGGCGTCCCTGGGCGTAGGAGCCGACATCGTCAGCGGGGGTGAGCTCTTCCGTGCACGAAAGGCCGGCATGGAGGCCGGGAAGATCGTCTTCGCAGGAGTCGGAAAGACGGATGAGGAGTTGAAGGCGGGACTGGACGGACGCATCTATTCCTTCAACGTGGAAACGGTGGGAGAGCTCCATCGCCTGGAGGAGATGGCCAGGGAAAGGGACGGACGGGCCCCCTTCGGGATTCGTGTGAACCCCGACATCCATTCCCCCACCCCCCACGAGTATACCCGGACGGGCCACGCGGAGACCAAGTTCGGGATCCCGGTACCGGTGGCTGTAGGTCTCTACCGCTGGGCCGCCACCCGCCCCCACCTGAACATCAAGGGGATCGATGTTCATATCGGCTCGCAGATCGTAGAACCCAAACCCTACCGAAAGGCCCTCCGGTCGGTCCTGGAGATCGTCCACCTCCTGAAAAAGGAAGGAATCCACCTCAAGTATCTCGACCTGGGCGGGGGTTTCGGTGTCCCCTATGAGGGAGACGAGATGGACATTGGCGTTCTGGCCGAAGCGGTCGTGCCGCTCATGAAAGGATCGGGCCTGAAGCTGATCCTGGAGCCGGGACGGAGCGTCATCGGGGAGGCCGGCTCACTGGTGACCCGGGTCCTCTCGGTGAAGAAGTCCGGGGAGAAGACCTTCGTCATCACGGATGCCGGCATGACGGAGCTCATCCGCCCCAGTCATTACGGGGGCTTCCATCCCCTTCGACCGGTGGAAGAGGTGTCGGGAAGGGAAGTGAAGCGGGTGGACGTGGTAGGGCCCATATGCGAATCCGGAGACTTTCTGGCCAGGGACAGGGAGCTTCCCCTGCCCAGGGCCGGGGATCTCCTGTCCGTGGGGATCGCCGGCGCCTACGGATTCACCATGGCCTCCAATTACAACGCCAGACCCAGGCCTCCGGAGGTCATGGTGGATCAGGGTGAAGTGCACCTGATCCGGGAGCGGGAGACGTACGAAGACCTGGTGAGGGGAGAGGCCATTCCGTAGGGAAGGGTTGTCGGGAGCTCTCGCCGAGCTGTCCCCGGAG
>CAZSDD010000015.1:0-38506 GCA_964605505.1 uncultured Gemmatimonadaceae bacterium
TCTTCGACGTTCGGTACCTGGACCTGGGGGAAGCTCGGCTTCGGGAAGAGGAGCAGGAAGCCCAACTGGATGAGAAGCAGGAGAAAGCTCGGCCGGCTCCACCCTGCTGTCCGGGGTGAGACCGCTGCCGGAGTCTGAGGTTGCCACCGTTTCCTTCGGGGTCGTGCGCTCATCGCTCCCACCCTTCGTTCTTCTTGTCGAGCATATCCCGGAGGAGGTCCACCCGGGCGTCCACGATCCCCTTCAGCTCTTCCGGGGTGAATTCCTCCCAATGCTCCATCATCCAGTGGTCGCCGCCCTCGTCGGCTCCCATGGCGATCTCTACAAGGAGATCCTGAGGAAGGTCCGTCCGGACCACTCCCAGGACCTGCCCCCGATGGATGATGGCTCTCCACCAGCCCCGGCTCAGCTCCTTCAATCGCTCCAGAGCCGGGCCGGTACCTTCTTCGTGACGGAGGCGGTGGAAGGAGCGGGCGATGGGGATCCACCACTCCTCCCGTTGGACGAATTCGACTGAACGGTGGGTGAGCTCCAGGAGGGAGTCCCAGAATTCCTCGGGACCCAGGACCTCGATGGCGGGCCACCCTGCTTCGGCCATGATTCTCTCGGTTCCCCGTTCCAGAACCGTCACAAAGAGGTCGGCCTTGTCCTCGAAGTAGTAGTAGACCGAACCCTTGCTCATCCCCGACGCCTGGATGATCCGGTTGATGGAGGAGGCTCCGAAGCCCTTCTCCGCGAACTCCTCCGCTGCGGCCTTCAGGATGGCTTCCTGCTTGCTCGGAGCCAGGTTTCCGAAGCGGTTACGTGCCATGATCGGCCTTTTCCACGAGATGAGCCCCCGTTGAATCGTGTCGGCGTAGACCAACGAGTTCGACCACCTGGTCTAATACTGGGATTCCTCCTCCAGCCCTGTCAAGGATCATCTCGCCATAGGGGCCGAATGGACAGTTCCCGGTTGTTTCCGTGGAATCTACCGCTGTGGCGGAGAGGGTGGAGGACGGGGCACCAACAGGTCGGCCAATCCCGAAAGATCCAGGGGGCCATCCACAGGATAGAGGTCTGACCATCCGATGAGTGGGGTGCGGCGGGCCACCTGGCGCTCCAGGGCCCGAAGAAGCTGAGCCTGGTGGGTCTCCGGCATCTTCTGATGGGTCAGGACCCGGATCACCACGCTTTCCTTCGACTCCTTGACCAGGGGTTCCGGTAATGCCAGATCCGGAAACTCGGATCCTGTCTCCTCCCTGGTTCCCGCAGCCGTGTTTTCCACCCCTGGGGCCGGAGTCACGATCGGAAGCCGGAACACCTTTCGCACCGTGACCTCGGCGGTCCGAAAGCGAAAGAGATGGGTGTCAGCCTTCTCCAGGTCAGGATACCGGGAGAAGAAGAATCCCCGGATGACTTCCTCCAGGGGCAGGAAAACGCCGCTGTTCGGGACGGGTAGGAACGAGGGTGTATCCTCGCCCAGGACCGCGTGGAAGAACCGCGTGGCTGCCGACCCCCGGCTCCGGGCAGTGAGGCCCAGGGCACACCCTCCCGGTGGCATCTCCGGGACGAAGGCAGGGCCCCAGTCCGCGATGATCTTGAGTTTCGGGAGGTATTCTTCGGAAAAGGCCGCCAGGAGGGCCCTTCGATCCTCGTGCATCAACCCGGGCCAGCGCCTGAGGAAGATCTCCCTGGCTTCCAGTTGCGGCAGAAGGTCTTCCCGGAGGGCCTGATAGAGTCGATCGACCAGACCCCGGATTCTCAGGGAAAGAAGGTCCAGCAGGAGGACCAGCTCCGGGTCCTGGCTGGAGCCGTCCCCGGACAGCACACGCTCCTTCAATTCCCGAATCTGGTGGCTGAAGACGCTCCTGAGGGCGGAGGAGAAGTCCCGCACGGCGTTCAACCGAATCTCGAGGGCTGCGCTTCCGTTTTCGGCGGTCCTGAGGAAGGGGAGAACAGCGTCCACGGCTTGAAGCTCCGCCCCGACCCCCTCTTCCCCCGCCTGGAGGAACTGAGAGGGAGAGCCTTCTCTCGGCACATCGCGTTCACTCCGGTACGGCGGGACGCAAGCCAACTCCCCCAGGAGGCGTCTGCGGGTGAGGAGGAGAAGGCCGGAGAGGAGATTAGGGTCCCGGAGTCCCCCGCGGCCCACCAACTCGAGGAGAGCATGCCACGGGTACCAGACCAGGTTCCCATGGTGTCCCTCCTGGAGCCGGACCCCGCTCGAATCGGGAGCTACCCAGACCTCCACCACAGGCATTCCTTCTCGGGGCTCCGTGACGCCCAGTCGATTGAGCTCCAACTCAGGGGACCCCGTCAGGTCCGACAGCAGGGCTCTGGCTGCATCTTCTCCCGACCCCCTGAACGTGGGGATGCAGAGGAGGTCCCCACGCTGCACCAGCCCGATACGTCCTTCCTTGAACAGAGCCAGCACCAGTTTCAGAGCGTATGGGGACAGGTCCGAGTCCGGGACTTTTCGCTCCAGACTCAGGATGCGATGTGCCCGCTGGAGGGTGGTTAGGCCATCGGGAAAGAGGTGGTACTGGTCCCGCAGCCTTTGTCCCAGGTCACGAATCAGGGGTCCTCCGGCCCGATGCCGGCGAATCCGTATCTCGTGGATCAGCGAGGAGCCCCCACCCGCCTGGATGCTGATGCGGTCAAAGTAGAGGTAGAGGGTGGGCCTCCTCATGAGGCCGCTTCGGTGAATCCGCCCCAGCCGCTGGATGTCCAGGGAGATCTGCGGCCTCAGATCTGCCGGATCCACGAACTTCTGCACCTGTACCGCTGCCTCCGAGTCTCCCCGGAGGGTTTCGAAGATCCCGAATCCCACAGCGGCGGCCGTCAGCCGGGATCTGGAGGTGATCCCCTCCGAATCCGGGCCTTCCCCCACCGTGACCACGACGGAGGGTACCTCTCCCTGCCCCTGCCTGAGCTTGCAGGTCATCCCCCTTCTTCGGAGAGCCTGCTCAGGCGTGTCGAAGTAGGTTTCCCGGAGGAATCGAATCCGGGGGGGGCCGGCCGAGATTCCAAAGGGCTTGTCCTGGGAGGCCAGGCGAACCAGAAGCTCCGGGGAGGGAACCAGAAGGTTGAGCTCGGTTTCCCGGATCATGGCAGGGAGCCCCCCTCATGCATCTTCTTCCCTGGGGGATAGCGGGTCAGCCGAGCCCGTCCTCTCTGGCCCTCGTCCGCAAGCAAGAGGCTTCCGTCAGGGGCGAACGTGATCCCCTCCGGCTGCGGATGCACTCTCCGCCTCAGCTTGCGGCCATCCAGAAGGCTGCCCTGGTAGCTGGTCTCCAGAATGGCCTCCTCCCGGGCGGAGATGAGAAGGATCCTCCCCGTTTCCGGGTGGATCTCGATTCCCGAGGGGTAGAACTCGTCCTTCAGTCCCAGGGTCTCCAGATCCCCCAGTGGGATGAAGATCCGGGGGACAGACAGCGGGCGCATGGAGCTCAGCGCCACGGAGAAGACCACGATGTGGCCGTCCAGCTTCTTCTCCCGGGGTTCTTTGCACGGAAGAAGAAGGGTATTGGCCTGAGGATCGTAAGCCAGACCCTCCAACTCGCATCGGGAGCCCAGGCCCGTCCGGTGGAGTCGAAAGTCCATGGCCGAAGAGGGTCTCCCCTCCACCGTTTCCAGAATCTCCCCCATGGAGTTGCTGAGATAGAAGCGATCTCCGACCACGGCGATTCCCTCGAAATCACCGGCGATTCCCCCGATGCCGGCGGAGAATGCCTTCAGGATCCCACCCGTCTCCATATCCAACTGGTAGAAGACCGCTCGCTCGTCGTCGTGTGCGAAGAGGCGTCCATCCGGGGTCATGGCCAGCCCGGAGATCTCCTCCAGAGCCCGGGGAAGGAGAAGCTCCGTGCCCTCTTCCCGGGAGAGATCGTAGGTTTCGAGGAGGGTGCTCTGAGCGAGCAGCGTCGAAGGCGGCCGGGTCAGGATGGCCGAGGCAGCGAGGAGGAGGAGCAGAGCCCGCTGGAGCCTGGCCCGGGTGCCCGGGGGCGGGAGAAGGTCGGACAGGGGAGGGGCTTTCATCGGTCGATGGCCAGCCCTTCCAGAGAGCGATACTCCGCCGCCAGAACCTGCTTCCCCGGGGCGCTCTGAAGAAGCTCCAGGAGCCTCGCGGGAGACTCTCCGCTCTTCATCCGGACCAGATATTCCAGGACCGATGTCGCCCCGGAGGACGGTAGTATCTCCGCCAGCTCCCATCGCCTCGCCATCTGGGCCAGAATCTCGTCGACCAGGACCTGGGCTCCCACCAGCTGCTCCGCGTGGACGATGAGGATCCCATTCAAGCGGTCCTTCTTCTTCCGGTTCTTCTCCGCCCTGAGATAACGTTCCATTCGGGCCACCCGGGTGGCGACGTCCCGAATTTCCTCCTGGGTCATGGCCTCCAGGAGCTGGGGGTCTCCTACGCTTATGGCTGTGGCGGCGGAACCAGGCCCTGCGATGACGTCGGCCAGCCCCAGGGCACCGGTGCGGCCCCTCTGGTCCGCATAGATATTCCCGAAGTTGGACCACCAGAGGTAGAGGATCACCGCGTTGAACACGATGGAGAGGATGGCGGCCACACCCAGGACCCAGGCTCCCGAAGCCAGGCCCACTCCGATGGCGAGAAATACGTAGACGGCGTCTTTCGTGTCCTTCAAAGTGCTTCGAAATCGGACCGCTGCGACGATCCCGGCCAGGGAGAAAGCCAGGGCCAGACTGAACTTCACGATAAAGACGATTCCCGCCACGGCGATGGGAAGGATCAGCATGGCCTGGACCACCGACTCGTCGTACCCTCGCTTCTGCTTGGTCAGGAGGTAGACCCAGGCGACGGGAATCATGAGGGCCAGGGCTCCCAGGAGGGCGATGACCGTCGCCATCGCGAACTCCGTTCCGCTCCCGGAGCTCAACTCCGCGAAGGGAGTCGTGTTCAGGGCATCGGGTACCAGAAGATTGCTTCCCACGGGCTGAGCCTGGGACAGGAGCTCGAACCCGCCAAAAACGACGAGGTGGAATACCGGGAAGTATCGGGCCATGAAGTAGGTGACCACAAAGAGGACCACATAGTACAGTGCGATTCTCCAGAGCCCGGCCAGGGGGCCTCGGACCTTTCTCGGGCCTCCCCGGAAGCCTTGTTCGAACAAGCTTCCCCTCTCCTCTCTGGGAATCCCCGGACTCCCGTAGATGATGGAAATTTCTTCCAGATGGAATGTCTTCCAGGCCGAATACTCCGAGCACAATCCCTCATGATTCACCGAAGCCGAGGGGGATGGCAAGCAAATCCATCTCAACAGAAATCGACTCTCGGGAATCTGGAACAAAGTGAAAGGGTTGGACACTGCCCTCGTAAGGGAACAGGAAGATCCCTTTTCGGGGAAGGCCCGGAGAACTTCAGCCCGATTCAGGAGCGGGTTCCAATGAGCATCGAAAGCCGAGTCGAGAACCTCCTTCGGGCCGCCGAGCGGGCGGAGCGAGAGGGGAACCGGCATCTGGCCGCCATATTGAAAAAGATGGCCGATGAGCTGGGGCCTTCGGAGTTCAACGTTCCTCCCGCCCCGGGACCGTCCAACTCCAGGTAATCCCTTCAGGAGTCAGGGGTCCTTCAACCCTCTTCCGCGTTGCAGCCTCGCTTTCCCCTCCCCGTACATCGACGGGGCATTTATGATTCCGTTGGGAGCCGGTCCGAGGAACGCGGGTGAGCCGCGTTGCCGGGACAGGGTTCTGCACCGTGCCTCCGGGGAGCCGATCCTTCCTCCCGGGCTGCTCCGAGGTTTAATATCAAACGGAACAGTGCAGGGGTACACTACGTAGGGTCACGCAAGAGAAGAAACGGAAAGCCCTCGAGGAGCGGTTCGTTTTCCGGACCCGGCTCCACTTTCGGTACGCCCATAACAGGTGATGCGGTCGTTGCTCAACCTTTCAAACCTGCTCCGGGAAGTCGGCCGGCGACATGTGGCCCGGGTGGCCGTGGTATACGCCGCCGTGGCGTTCGCCGTCCTGGAAGCGGCCGATATCATCATCCCGGCCCTGGGCTTCCAGGAATGGACCATCCGCTGGATTATCGCCCTGGCTCTCATCGGTTTTCCGGTGACCCTGATTCTGGCCTGGATCTACGACGTCACGCCGAAGGGTGTGATCAGAACCGCCAGCCTTGAAGAGGGGAACGAAGGCCCGGAAGGCAGGGCGATGGGCCGTCCCCTGGTCTCCGCAGCCCTGCTTCTCTTCAGCGGTGCCCTGGTGGCGATGGCGGCCTTCTTCGCGTTCGAGTGGTCTGTGTCCACCGCCGCCTCCTCCTCAGCAACGCAAGCTCCGGTGTCGAAGGAGTTGAATCCGCTCCGTGTGGCCGTGCTTCCCTTCGTGGATCTGGACGGTACCGACGAGAGCGGATTCCTGGCCAACGGGATTCACGACGACGTCCTGAACCACCTGGCCAAGATCGATACCCTGGAGGTCATCTCCCGGACCACCGTCCTCCAGTACCGGGACACGGAGAAGTCCGCTCGGACCATCGGGACCGAGCTGGGAGCCGGGTCCATTCTGGAAGGGAGCGTGCGCCGAATCGGGGAGCGGATCCGCGTGGTGGCACAGCTCATCGACGCCCGGACGGACAACCACATCTGGTCCGATTCTTTCGACCGGGAGGAGGCCGACATCTTCCGGGTCCAGACGGAGATCGCACAGGAAATCGCCCGAGCTCTCCAGGTGGAGCTCACCTCTTCGGATCTGGAAGAGCTGGAAGTATCGGTGGAGGTCACGGGACCCGCCTACAACCGATACGCCGAGGGCATCACCCAGTGGGATCTGCGAGAAAGCCGCGCCTCCGCGTTCCGGGCGGCTCAGCTCTTCCGGGAGGCCACCGAGTTGGCACCGGAGTTCGCTCAGGCCCACGCGGCATTGGCTCAGGCCCGGATGTGGCTCTTCTGGAACTTCCCCGGCTTCCAGGACCAGGCGGAATTGGCCCGGAAGGCTCTGGATCGGGCCATCGAGCTGGCGCCCGACGCCGTGGAGACCCTCCTGGCCCAGGGATTCTTCTTCTTCTACGGCCGGGGCGACTCGGAGGAAGCCCTTCGGCATTTCCGCCGGGCCCAAAGCCTGAAACCCAGCGATGCCAGCGTCATCAGTGCCATCGGTCTAATCCTCCGGGGGCAGGGGCGGTGGGAGGAGGCCGTGACGGAATTTCGCCGTGCCCGGGAGCTGGATCTCCGATCGTACAACTTGAACTACATCCTCGCCGACACCTATCTCCGCATGCGCAGATTCGAAGAGGCGGAAAACGCGTTTCAACTGGCGGCGACCCTGGCTCCCGAGCTCCCGTCCGTCCACCGGGATCTCCTTCGTGCACGTCTGGCCCGGACCCTGGACACGGTGGCAGCCCGGGAATATGTGGAGGATCTTCCCCGGAATCTGAATCCCTCGATGAAGGACTTCTTGAACGCCGAGTTGGCCTACTATCGGGGAGACTTCCGGAAGGCTCTGGAAGGGTGGACGGGTCCGGAAAGAGGGCAGATCCAGGGCCCGGACGGCCCGGAAAGCACGGAACGGGCCGCTCCGGACCAGGCCCGTCGTCCCGGCCGCTCCCATGAGCGCGTCGCACTCCTCTACCATCTCATGGGGGAGGAAGGGTTGCGGAACGCCTATGCCGATTCCCTGAGAATCTCCAGCCAGGCCATCCTGGCCGAGGCCGCAGGAAGCCCCGGGCCGGTCCAGGCGGGGGTGATCGCCCGGGCCCGGGCCAAGCTGGGCCTGGCCTACGCCCTGCTGGGAGAGAGCTTCCAGGCCTTCAAGGAAAGCTCCACTGCCGTCTCCACTCTCCCCATCACCAGCGATGCCTATGAGGGGGCCAATCACCTGAGGGATCTTATCCTCACTCTCACCCTCATCGGTGAGATCGATCTGGCGGTCCAACATCTGGAAGCGGCCCTCAGGGTGCCCTCCACCCTTACGGTAGCCGACCTGGCCCTGGACCCGGCCCTGGCGCCTCTCAGGGGCCATGAGCGGGGGCAGGAGCTTCTGGGATCCCGTCAGTGACCCCATCCGTGAGTGAGTTCAAACAAAACCGTATTCCCGGGGATCAAAGGTTATGAAGAGAGGACGGGACCCTTCCTCCGGAGAACAGATGGGTGCTCTTCCGCTGGCACAAGGAGCCCAGGCAGAGCCAGAGACGCCGTCGAGCACGGAAGCCCTGGTTCGACAGGCCCAACAGGGAGACGCCGAAGCCTTCGAGGCTCTCTACAGAAGGCTGGTGGGGCGGATCTACGCACTCTGTCTCCGGATGTCTCGGGACCCGCAACGAGCGGAGGAGTTGACCCAGGACGTCTTCGTCCGGGCGTGGGAACGAATGGGAAGCTTCAGGGGAGACAGCAAGTTCACCACCTGGCTCCACCGGCTCGCCGTCAACGTTGTTTTGCAGGCCGGAAGGGCCAGGGGTCGAAGAGAAGACAGGGAGCACCTGATGGCAAACCCGGAGGACTACCTGGCGAGAGTGACGAGAGAAATGCCCGGAACGCGGGTGGACCTGGAGCGGGCCATCGCTTCTCTCCCGGAAGGGGCCAGGACGGTCCTGGTTCTCCGGGACATCCAGGGGTACAAATACGACGAGATTGCCGAGATGCAGGGGGTTGCCCTGGGCACCGTGAAAGCCCAGATCCACCGTGCCAGAAAGATGATGAGGGAGAGGTTGGAGTCATGAGCCGGCACCCTGAATTTGAAGAGCTCCAGGATTTCCAGGAGGGATTCCTTTCTCCGGACAGAAACGGGGAAATCCGTGCCCACCTTCTGGAGTGCCCCAGCTGCAGGGAGGATCTGGAAGCCCTCTCTGAACTCATGGCCGACCTGGGGAGCCTCCCCGTCGAAGCGGAGCCCTCCAGGGATCTGTGGCCCCAGATCCAGTGGAGAATCTCAGCCGCCGGGCCTCCTGTGAAGAACCCTGCCCGACGCTCCGGGATCACTGTTCCGGCCTGGCAGCTCCTGGCCGCCGGGATCGCCCTGGCCCTCATGTCCGGAGGCACCGTCTGGGCCATCATGTCTACAGCGGTCCAGGGGCCGGCCTCGGTGGCTACAGAGCCGGCTGCAATACCCTCAGCGCCGGCTTCCGTGGTCCCGTCGACAGCCTCCTCCGCGGAGTTCGCCGCCTACGACGGGTACGCGGACGCCCTGGCTGATCTGGAGGCGGTGGTGGAAACAGGACGAAATGTCCTGGACCCGGAAACCGTCCGGATCCTGGAGGAAAACCTGGCCATCATCGACCGGGCCATCCTGGAGTCCAGCGAGGCCCTCGCCCAGGATCCCGGCAGCAGGGTTCTTCGCCGTCTTCTGTCCAGGACCATGGGGAGGAAGGTGGACCTCCTTCAGCAGGCAGTCGAAATGATCGCCGCCAAAACCTGAGCGCACCAGAGGAAGAGTATGTTCACTGCAATCGTAATTGGCGCCTTGAGCGCGTCCGCCCTCCTCCAGCAGACCGACACCACCGTGAGCACGAACGGTGCGTCCCGGTTGGCGCTGGAGAACTTCCGGGGGGAAGTGGTGGTCAGGACATGGAACCGGGATGCCGTTCAGATCCAGGCCGACCACCCCACCTCCCGATACATCGATATCGATCGTCACGGCTCCACCATCGATGTGGAGGCCGAAGCAGAGAGGGGAATGGGGTTTGCCGGTTCCGTTGACTTCCGCCTTACGGTTCCCGAGGGAATGGCTGTCTCCATCGAGGGGATGGCTGTTGAAGTGGATGTTCAGGGCGCTGTGGGAGATGTGGATATCAGTACCATCCACGGCTCCATCAGCCTGGTGGGGGGAAGAGGGAAGATATCCCTGGAGTCCGTAAATGGTGAGATATTGGTGGAAGGGGCCGAGGGGAATATCCATGTCACCGGTGTGGCGGGAGGCGTCACCCTCCGGGACTGCACGGGAGACATCATGGTGGAAGCGGTGGGAGGGTCCGTGGCCATGCAGGGGATCCGATCCCGGGATATTGAAGCCGGCACGGTTGGAGGAACGCTCCGGTTCGAAGGGGAGCTCCAGGACGGGGGTATCTATACCTTCGGAACCCACGGCGGCCAGATCTGGCTCTATCTGCCCACGGAGACGAACGCCATGATCGAGGCCATCACACTGGCCGGGGGAATCGAGATCGATTTTCCGGGGGCCCCTTCCGAGCCCACCCGAAATCGGGGAATCCCCGGGTTGAGCCAGAAGGAGATCAGCTTCCAGTTGGGGGACGGCAGCGCCAGGGTGGAGGTGGAAACCTTCGGCGGCACCATCCACATCCTCAGAGCCGAGGGTGGAGGAGGGCGCTGATCCTCGGACAGGCTCCTCGCCGGGAGGGGGAGAGAGCGCGTTGATCCCCCTGCGAGGCCCTCTGGTGTGCGATCCGGGCTGAGCTGAGCAGGCCCCCGGAATCGGAAAACAAGGACCCGCCGGCAGGTGACCTGCCGGCGGGTCCTTGTTCATCCCCCTCCGCGGATCCTCCCAACCCTGTGCATGAATCTCTCCCTGTGTCGTCATCCGGGTCGAAAGGTCATCCGGAAACGCACGAACAGGGAGGCATATCATGGCCATCAGCCAGCGGATCAACCTTCGAAAGCTTCTCGCCGGTCTCTTCCTGCTCGCCTGCTCTTCTCTCGCCGCCCCGATCCCTGCCGCTCCCCAGGGTTGGTTGGAGCCCGTCAGGCCGGAGACCGGCTCCTGGGTGGAGCGGGTGGAAACCAGCATTCGGGTGGAGATCCGGGAGAATGTGGCCGCCGTGGTGGTGGACGAGTGGTTCAGAGCCCACGGACATGGGCTGGGTGAAGCGGACTATCTATATCCCCTTCCCGCCGGGGCCGTATTCAGCGGTTTTTCACTCTATCAGGGGGAGGAGGAGATCCGGGGAGAGATCATGGACGCGGACCGCGCCAGAGAGATCTACGAGGAGATCGTCCGCAGGAGGCGGGACCCGGCCCTGTTGGAGATGGCGGGTAGCGGCCTCCTCCGGGCCCGGGTCTTTCCCCTGAACCCCGGGGAAATCCGCAAGGTGACCCTCCGGTATACACAGCTCCTTCCCCGGGCCGGGGACGCGCTTCAGCTCCGGTATGAAGGAGGTGCCGCCAGCGCCACCGCCTGCTCCGGTGGAGGGTCGGCGCCCCCGAGCTCCTGTGCCACGGACGCTCCCCCCATGGAGATGGAAGTGAGAATCCCGGAGGGGGCGCGATTCCTCGAGCCTTTTTCTCCCACCCACCCCCTCACCACCAGCCGGGAGGGATCCAGCCTTTCGGTGCAGACCCGGGGAATTCTCTCGGGGCCTTTTTCCCTCTTCCTGCCCCTGGCCCGTGAGGGGCTGGGGCTGTCCCTGGCCACCCATAAGCCCCTGGGGGAGGACGGCTACTTTCTCCTTTCCCTGAGTCCGGGCAAGGGGGACATCCCCCCGGAGCCCAGGGACGTGAGCATCGTTCTGGACATCTCAGGCTCCATGTCCGGGGAAAAGATCCGGCAGGCTCGTAAAGCCCTCCTGGATCTGCTGCACACCCTGTCGGAGAAGGATCGCTTCCGTATCGTGGCTTTCAGCAATGCGGTTCGACCCTTCAACCTCGACTGGCAGGAAGCCGCCCCGGGACCCCTGGCGGAGGTTCGGGAGTGGGTGAGCCGCCTGGAAGCCGAGGGGGGCACCAATATCGGTGCGGCCCTGGAGGAGGCGTTCCGGCTACCCAGCCCGGGAGACAGGCTTCCGGTCACGGTGTTCCTGACGGACGGGCTGCCTACGGTGGGTGAAACCTCCGTGGACGCCATCACGGGTGCGGTTCAGGAAAAGAGGGGCAGGATGAGGGTCTTCGCCTTCGGCGTGGGGCACGACGTGAACACGGTTCTCCTGGACCGCATGTCGGGGGAGGGGAGAGGCAGCACCAGCTATGTGGCACCGGGGGAGAGCGTGGAGAGAGCCCTCAGCCTTCTGGCCACCCGGATCCGGTACCCGATCCTCACGGACCTGGTCCTCACCGAATCCCCCGTCAGGCTGAAGGAAATCTATCCTGTGCAGATTCCCGACGTCTTCGCTGGGGAGGATCTGGTCCTCTTCGGCCGGTACGAGGATCCGGGAGAGCGGGGTGGCCGGGGCCTTCTCTCTCTGAACGGGCAGCGGGGCGGAGAGATCCGGAAGTTCTCCCTGGAGGCGCACTTTCCCGCCGGAGAGGAAGGCAACGACTTCCTTCCCAGGCTGTGGGCCTCTCGAAAGCTCGGCTACCTGACGCGCCGGGTCTGGACGGAGGGAGAGAACCAGGAGTTGATGGAGGAGATCCGGAGGACCGCTCTTCGATACGGACTTCCCAGCCCCTATACCTCCTACCTGGTTCTGGAGCCGGAGATGGCCCGGGCGAACGCGGAAGACGGAGTCGTTTCAGTTCCCGGTCTCATCCCGGATCCTCGGGCTGTTGCCCCCTCCCTCTCCACCCAGGGAGCCGAGGCCGTGGGCCGGGCCCGGACGGCCAAAGCCCTCCGGGAGGTGGCCTCCATGGCGGAGCTTCGGAAAGCCGAGGACGCTGTGGCCGGAACAGAAAGTGGCCTTTCCGGGTCCTGGAGGTCCGTGGCGGGGCGGCTCTTTCAGTTGTCGGATGGGGTATGGAAGGACGTGGCGCATGGAAAAGCGGACGCGGTTCTCACGGTAGAGCCCTTCAGTCGCGCATACTTCGATCTGCTGGAGCGAATTCCGGAATTGAAGCCCTTCGCACAGGCGTTCCCCCGGTTGGAGGTACAGGGAGAGGGTCTCCGCATCCGCATTCTGGACGGCGGACGCACGGAGTTGGCGCCGAGGGCGCTGGACTCCGCCCGGTCCGCCTTCCTTCAGGGTGGGGGCGAAGGCCGGTAAATGGAGACATGCTCGTGAGCGTTGACTGGGGAGAGGTCTACCGGGCCACCTTTCAGGACCTGGTCCGGTTTCTCCATCGTAAGGTGTGGGACCCGGAGCGGGCCCGGGACCTGGCTCAGGAGGTCTTCGTCCGGGCCCTCCGCCACGAGCCGGAACAGCCGAGGGCGTGGGTCTTCAAGGTCGCCCTGAACCTGGCCCGGGACGAAGCCAGGACCGTGCTCCGGAGAAAACGGCACCTGGCGCTCCTGAAGAGCCGGGAGGCTGAACGGGATCAGATCCCGAGTCCCGAGGAGGAGTGGGCGGTGGAGGAGCGGTGGAGGGGGATTCGACGGGCTCTTGAAGCCCTGTCCGATCGGGACCGTGAGGTCCTCCTCCTCTGGGACGCGGGCTTGAGTTATCGGGAGATTGCAGAGGTGACGGACCTGGCCCCGGGGGCTGTCGGGACCACGTTGGCCCGGGCCCGGCAGCGCCTGGTGGAGGCCCATGAAGGATTGGAGCACGAACAATGCGGCATGTGACTGACGGGGAGCTTCACGCCTATCTGGACGGCGCTCTGGATCTTCTTCCCCGGGGAAGGGGCGAGGAGGTCCGTGAGCATCTGGCTTCCTGCTCCGTCTGTGAAGAACGTCTCCAGGACGAGAGGAGGATTCGCCGGAAGGCTCAGGGGATCCTCCAGGGATCTGCCCCGGAAACAGTGGAGCTTCCCCCCTTCGAGGATCTCCGGATCAGGGCCGAGGCTTCCGGAGACCCTTCCCGGTCGGAGCCCGGGCAGGAGCGTGTGCGAGAGCGATTTCGGGGTCCCCTCCGGGGGATTCCTCTCGCCTGGGCCGCCACGGTGGCCCTGGCTCTGGGCGTGGGCTGGATGGGAGGAGAGATCTGGCGGGCCCATCCCCAGGAAGGGGCCCGGGCCCCCTCCGGGTCCTCCACGGACGCCCCAGCCGATGTCGTCTTCCCGCAGCTGGAATCCGGGGATCCGGAGAAGGCCTCCGGAAGGCCGGAGGAAACCGCAGGCCCGGGCCCGGGCGAGCCCCTGAGCAGGGAGCCCGCCCCCCCCTCGGCAACCGGGGTTCTGGAGGCTCCTCTGAGCAGGGAGTCGGCCCTCCCCTCGGCAGCCGAGGTCCTGGAAGCTCCGACAGCCGATGGGAGTGGAGCCCGGCTGGAGCGATCCCTTCAGCCCCCCCGAACCTCCACCGCCGGGCCGGAGGTGCTGGAATTGCCGGAAGTGGAGACGGGAACTCCGGATCACTCCCTGGCGATCCCCGGGTTGGAGCTCCTGTCCGTGGAATGGGAAGAGTGGATCCCGGGAGAGCGGAGCCTGCGCATCCGTCAGCTTCTGCCCGTGGGGGACACCCTTGAGCTTCGCTACCTGGGCATGCTCATGGGCACGAACCCAGCTTCCGGCGGCCGGGAGCCGGAAGAGCCGGTGGAGCGGCTCGGGACCCTTTCGGGTCACCCCCCCTTTCCCAAGGTGATGGAAGCCTCGCTCCCTCCAGGCTGGAACCAGGTGGTCATGAGGAAGGGGAGGATGTGGCTGGTGGCCCGGGCTCCAGTCTCCGAGGGCCACCTCAGAGCCCTTCTTCGGTCGCTCCGTTGAACGGGGCGTCCAGCCCCGTCTCCGGAGGCAGGTGGTTCCGCGATGGACACCCGGCCACCCCGGGTCCTACCTTTTCTTCGCCGATCCCGTTCGAGGCCTGATCGCAGGGCCTTCCCTGGCCGGATTCCATCAGCCCGCCGAGGCTTTCCATGGTCAAGAATTCCGCAACGCCCTGTTGGCTGCTTCTTCTGCTCGTTCTTTTCACGGTTCCTCTCAGTCCGGGACCCATCCATGCCCAAACGGACCTGTTGACCGACCTCCAGACCCGGGCCGAGGGAACCGGGTTCAGGGAAACCACCCCGTACGATGAGGTCGTCCGGTTTTCCCGGGAGGTTGCCCTGGCACATCCAATGGTTCACCTGACCACCTTCGGGTATACCACCGAGGGACGGCCGCTGCCTCTGCTGGTGGTGGGCGAGGTGGAGGACGCCTCTCCGGAGGCAGTGAGGGCATCCGGAAAGACCAGAGTGTACGTGCAGGGGGGAATACACGCCGGGGAAATCTCCGGTAAGGAGGCCCTCCTGATCCTCCTCAGAGAATTCTCTCAGGGTGATCACGCTCTCTGGACCGACTCCCTGGTTCTTCTGGTGGCCCCCCTCTTCAATGCGGACGGGAATGAGAATGTGGACCTGAGAAATCGGCGCCGGCAGCACGGCCCTGTGGGAGGGATGGGAACCCGGGCCAACGCCATGGGTCTGGATCTGAACCGGGACCAGATGAAGCTGGACGCCCCCGAGTCCCGAAGCCTGGTCAAGCTCTATACGGATTATGACCCCCACCTGTCCGTTGACCTCCATACCACGAATGGGACCCGGCATGGGTACCATCTCACCTATTCCCCGCCCCTGAACCCGAACACCCCGGCAGAGGTGGACGAGCTTCTGAGAGGTCGGTGGCTTCCCGAGGTGACCCGGCGGGTGAAGGAAAAGCACGGCTGGGACATGTACTACTATGGGAACGCATACCAGCCCAGGGGTGCCACCGACTCCGGATGGTACACTTTCGATTCCCGGGGGCGTTACGTCAGCAACTACATCGGCCTCAGGAACCGGTTCGGAATCCTGGGAGAGGCCTATTCCTATGCCACCTTCCACGACCGGACCCGGATCTCCCAGTGGTTTGTGGAGGAGATCCTGAACTTTGCCCATGAAAACGCCTCGGAGATCCGGAAGAGGACGGCCCAGGCCGACGCTCGCTCCCTGGTCGGCGACTCCCTGAGTCTGAGAGCGACCTTACAACGCTCCGCCGAGCCCGTGACGATCCTCATGGGAAGAGTGCTGGAAGATCGGAATCCGTACACGGGAGAAGTCATGCTCCGCAGGACGGATGCCCAGCTTCCCGAGGAGATGTACGAGTTCGGCACCTTCAGGCCCACGGAGTGGGAGAGGGTTCCGGAAGCGTACTACATCCCGCCGGAGCTCCAGGACGTCCAGGAGCTGGTGCTGGCCCACGGTATCCGTCACGTCATCCTGGAGACCGCCGTGGAGGCACAGGTCCAGGAGTTCGTGGTGGATTCCCTCTCCACTTCCACCAGGGAATATGAGGGACACCGGGAGCAGGAAGTCCGGGGAGGGTACCGGGATGTGCTCCGGACCCTGGATCCGGGAACCATGAGAGTGCCCATGGCCCAACCCCTGGCCCGAGTGGCCTTCGCACTCCTGGAGCCTCGTTCCGACGACGGGCTCTTAGCCTGGGGTCTCCTGGCCGGGAGTCTGGCGGAAGGAGCGGCTTATCCTGTTCTCCGGGCCCTTCCCGGGGTGCCGCAGGCCCCGGCCCCCGGTGTCCAGGAAGCTGTAGCCTCCATCACGGAAGCCGATTTCTACAACAAGGTGGAGATCATCGCCCATGACTCAATGCTGGGCCGGTATACGCCCAGTCCGGGCCTGGACATGACGGCCCGCTGGGTGGCCGGTGAATTTCGGCGCCTGGGGCTGAAGCCCGGAGGAGATGACGGGACCTACATCCAGGAATACGTCATCGAGGAGGTGGGAACGGACAATGAAGGTTCCTCCTTCACCGTCTCGGGCGTCGGCAGCCTGGAATTCGGGGAAGACGTGGTGGTGGGATTCAGCGCCCCTTCCGGGGAGGAGCTGACAGGGGGCGTCACGATTCTGTCGGGTGGGGACCTGCCACCCGGCGCCCCCCTGGAAGCCATCCGGGGACGGCATGTCCTCGTGCTTCCCCCCGAGGGTCCAGAAGCCCAGGGGCGCCGGGCCCAGATGCGCCTTCTGGGAGGCGTTCTGGCCCAGAACCCTCTCTCCATCATCCTGGCGAGCTCCATGGGCGACGCAGAGTGGGATGAACTCCTTCAGGCACAACGTCCCGCCACCCGGACCCCCTGGCAGGAGCAGGGCCCGGCCCGGTTTCCCACCGTTCTCACGGTCCGGCGTGGAAGCCTCGAACGCCTCCTGGGCCCACACGGGATCACACTCCCGTCTCCCACCGGAGAGCCTGAAGGACCAGGAGTCCTCACGCCCCTTTCCGGGCTGGAGCTCGCCATCCAGGCCAAGAGCAGGGTCGTCTCCCGACTTCGTGCTCCCAACACCGTAGGAATCCTGGAGGGAAGCGATCCTGCGCTGAAGGGAGAATACCTGGTCTATTCAGGACACATGGATCACATCGGGGTCCGGGCCCCCGACGCCAGCGGAGACAGCATCGCCAACGGAGCCGATGATGACGCCTCCGGCACCGTGGCTGTTGTGGAGTTGGCGGAGGCCTTCGCCATGATGGATCCGGCGCCGAAGCGATCCATCATCTTCCTGGCCGTGAGCGGGGAGGAGCGGGGGCTCTGGGGCAGCAGTTACTTCTCGGCATTTCCGCCGGTGCCGGTGGAAGACATGGTGGCCAACCTGAACGCCGACATGATCTCCAGGAATTGGTCCGACACCATCGTGGTGATCGGAAAGGAGCATTCGGAGCTGGGGGAAATGGTGGAGGAGGTGGCGGCCAGGCATCCCGAGCTGGGTATGGCCCCCATCGACGATATCTGGCCCGAGGAGAATTTCTACGGTAGATCCGACCACTTCAATTTTGCCCGGAAGGGCGTTCCGGTCCTCTTCTTCTTCAACGGCCCCCACGAAGACTACCACCGGGTGACGGATGAGGTGGAACGAATCGACGCAGAGAAGGCAGCCCGCATCACCCGGCTCATGTTTTATCTCGGCCTCGAGGTGGCCAACCTGCCGGATCGTCCGAAGTGGGACCCCCGGAGCTACGCCGACATCGTCCAGAGCGGAGGTGGCTGACCCGGAGCTCCCGGATCCGGCGTCCCCTCTGGGTGTCCTCTGAAAAGGACATTCAACCAACGTGATGGGGCCACTCGGAAAATGTGATGGGGCCCCTCGGAAAACGCCAAAGGCCCCGGGCCCTTTCGTGCCCGGGGCCTTTCGGCCGGCTCGCCTGCCATCTGCCCTCGGGGTTTGCGCAACGAGGCTGATGCCCCTGAGGGGTAGGCTTTCCGGACGGCCTCCTACACCGCCACGGATCTGGAAACGGGGAAGGGTCTGAAGAATCGGCCCAGACCCATGCCATAGAGAGCTTCCCACACGTGCAGCGGAACCCCGGCCAGCCAAACCTCTCTATCTTCTTTTTGAGCCTGCCTTTGGGCCGTCAGGAGAAGAGCCAGGCTTGTGACATCGAGCTCCTGCATCTCCGACAGGTCAATCACCAGGTCGCTCTTTTCGGGGTGCTCTTCCTTGCCCTCTCCCTGAATTGTGGTCAACGCTGCGACGGATATCCCTGTGGTGTCCTTCTCGTGCTCGGTCATTTCGGCCTCCCTCTCCACCGTTCGCCTTCCTCTTCCCTCAGTCCCTTCTACCCCTCACCGCTTCCTCGTTTCCCTTCATGCATCATTGTTCAATCTCAGTTCAGTCTCAAATACCGTGCCAGACAACAAGGAGGTTTTCTGCCAGAAAGGCAGGCACCTCTCCTCCATCATTTTGGATTGCACATTCCCCACGGCGGCCGTATCAGTAGAAGACTGGTCACTGAGCAATGATTTCCTGGAGACGCAGGTGAAACCAGCCCATTTTCCACCATTGGCTCTCTCCTGTTTCCTGACGGTTCTGGTCGGGGTGGTTTCCCCCCAATCGACCGGAGCTCGGCAAGTGGATCCCGGTGTCAGAGACGCTTATTTCAGAGCGGTGGGGGAGTATTTCCAGGTGGCTCCGGAAGAGGTCTCCATCATCGGCGAGTGGGAGGTCACTCCCGACGAGGTTCCCGTGGTCCTCTTTCTGGCTCATCGGGCAGGCGTGTCCCCGGATGTGCTCATCGGTCTTCGTCGGGGCGGACGGCCCTGGCAGGAGGTGGGAAGACGGTTCGGAATCCAGACCACGGCCTTCCATCTTTCCCTTCCCGAAGGTGCCGAGAAAGGCCGGTTGACTCGGGCCTACGAAGCGTTCCAGGCCCTGCCCGCCTGGGAGTGGCAGCAGATCCGGCTGGAGGACGAGGAGGTCATCGCGCTGGTGAACCTCCGGGTTCTGGCGGACCAGACGGGAGTCCCTCCCCTGGACATCCTGGAAGGTTTCCGAAAAGCCGGGAGCTTCGTTGCCTGTTACCCCCTCCTGCTGGAAAAGTCGGAGGGGTAGGCCGTTCTTTCATGTGTGGGCGATACACTCTCACCCTGCCTCTGGGACAGCTCCTGGACACCTTCCAGGTGCCCCCTCCGGAATTCGAGTTCCAGCCCCGTTTCAATATCGCTCCCAGCCAGAAGGCTCCGGTGGTGGCCCGGGACTCCCGGGGCAGACGCATGGGATTGCTCCGGTGGGGCCTGGTACCTTCCTGGGCCAAAGATCCCTCCATCGGGAATCGCCTCATCAATGCCCGCTCCGAGACCGTGGATGAGAAGCCTTCCTTTCGCTCTGCCTTCCGGCGCCGTCGGTGCCTGGTGCCGGCGGATGGGTTCTTCGAATGGAAGAAGGAGGATGGAGAGAAGACGCCCTGCTGGGTCCACCCGGCGAACAGGGGGCTGCTGGCTTTCGCGGGGCTGTGGGAACGGTGGGAGCCCGAGGGCTCGGATCCCCTCCACACCTTCACCATACTGACGAGGGAGGCGGCCCCGGAGATCCGTGGGATCCATCCTCGGATGCCGGTGATCCTGGAGGCGGAAGCATGGAACGCCTGGCTGGACCCGGAAACGGATCCGGGGATTCTCTCCCGAATCCTGGAGGAGAATCAGGCTCCGGCCCTCTCCGCCCACCCGGTATCCTCCAGGGTGAACGTTCCCCGTAACGACGACCCTTCCTGCATCGAGCCCCTCGCTCCAACCGGAGACCAGGACCGGGATGAAGACCCCACGGGCTGTTGATTGAGGGAGGGGGCGGGCGGGGGGATCAGTTCGCCCGCACCGTTCGCCGCCGGGCCCAGGCCCGGAGACCCTCTATCCGCTCGGACATGGTGACGGACAGAGGGACGGTGGTCTCCACCTCTCTCAGCAGATCCCCGGTGGTCATGGCCGAGTCTGCGGTGAATGCGGTGTAGAGTCCCGACACCACGACTTCCTCGATCTCGGATCCGCTGAACCCTTCGGTGGCCACGGACAGCCGCTCCAGGTCGAAGGCGCCCGGAGCCTGTCCCCGGTTGGCCAGGTGGATCCGGAAGATCTCCAGCCGGGTCCGGGGGTCCGGAAGATCCACGAAGAAGATCTCGTCGAACCTGCCTTTTCGGAGGAACTCGGGAGGAAGGCGCTCGATGTCGTTGGCGGTGGCCACGATGAACACCTCCCCCGTTCTGTCCTGCATCCAGGAGAGGAAGCTGCCCAGGATCCGCTGGGAGACTCCGCCGTCTTCCGAGCCTCCTGAAGCGAAGGCCTTTTCCAGCTCGTCGATCCACAGGATGACCGGAGCCATCTGCTCCGCCGCGCGGATGGCCCGCTTGAAATTCTTTTCGCTCTCCCCGATGTACTTGTTGTAGAGTCCGGCGGTATCGAACTTCAGAAGAGGCAGGCCCCATTCCGAGGCCACGGCCTTGGCGGAGAGGCTCTTTCCGCAGCCGGGGACACCCAGCAGAAGGACCCCCCTGGGAAACGTGAGGCCGAAGGCTCTGGCCTTCTCGGGGTTGGCCACCACGTTTCGTCGCTTCCCGAGCCAATCCTTCAGTGTGGCCAGGTCGGCGATGTCGGACATGCTCTGCTCCGCCGGATAGTACTCCAGAAGACCGTCCCGCTCGATCACGGCCTTTTTCGCGTGAATGACGTGCCGGATATCCTCCGGCGTGAGTCGCCCATCCTCGATGATGGCTTTGGTGAGAACCTTCTGGGCCTCCATGAGGGTCAGGCCCGAGAGATGCTTGAGAAGGCCTGCCATTTCCTCACGGCTCATGGCCACTTCCACGTACCGGCGTCGACTGATATCCCGCAGAAGGTTGGACAGGAGCTCCCGATACTCCTCCTCTTCCGGTGCCGGGAGAACCACGGAGGCCACCATGGGCTCCAGGTCCGGGGGAAAGCGGATCCCCCTGCCCGTCACCACGATGGCTCCCTGCATCCTCTCCAGCTTTTTGGCTCCTGCCTTCAGGTGGGCCCGGAAGATCTCGTCGTCCTCCAGGTGCTTCGCCAGCCCGTGGAAGTGGTAGATGGCAGGGATGTCCGCCGCCGCCACGTGGGCCAGAGCCTTCCGGGGCTCCCGGGTGTCGAAGATGCCTCCCCGCAGGTCCACCCTCGTGATCCCCTCGATGTGGGACCAGGTGAAGAGGGGCAGGGACACCCGATCCGCCAGGTGGCGGAGGAGGGAGAGGGCCCGCTCGTCCTCCTCCGTCTCCATGTGGATGAGCCCGTACCGGGACTGGAAGAGAAGCTGGAGGTCTCTCAGCACGTTCTGGGCCGCCATGGTGCCGCGCTAGCCCTCCAGCTTCCGGAAGGTGTCGGCGATGCGTCCCAGGGCGTCCATGAGCTCATCCCGGGGGTTGCCGAAGCCCAGCCTCAGATATCGATCCATTCCGAAGTGGTCGCCGGGGACCACCAGGATGTCCTTCTCCACCCGCAGACGCTCAGCCAATTCCGAGGAGTTGATCCCGGACCTGTACTTCATGTAGCAGATGGCGCCGGCGTCCGGCGGACGATACGTGAAAAGGCCCTCCTGAGCTTCGATCCACTCCTTCATGGCCCCGAAATTCTCCCGGATGATCTTCCGGGTCCTCTGGAGGATCCGACCCCGGGTTTCGGGCTCCAGGGCCAGGGTAGCCATGTAATCCGAAAGGGTGGAGGGAGAAATGGTGGTGTAGTCCGTCCGGCCCCACAGGTCTTCCATGAGGCTCTCCGGGCCCACCAGCCACCCGAGACGGAGCCCCGGGAGCCCGTAGGCCTTGGAGAGGGAGTTGGTCACGATCACCCGGTCGGTACGGCCCCAGAAAGACGGCGTCTCATCGCCGGCGACCTCGGCACCCCGATAGACCTCGTCGGAGAGTATCCAGGCGCCATATTCCTCTGCCAGGGCTACGATCCCGTCCATGGACTCCCGGCTCAGGACGGCTCCGGTGGGATTGTTCGGGTTCGTCACCAGGATGAAGTTGGCGCCCTTTTCCAGGGCCTCCTTCAACTGGTCCAGGTCCGGCTGCCAGTCCGCATCCTCCCGCAGGTGGAAAGGATGGACCGGGGCCCCGAAATTCTCCACCATCCCCGGCACCTGCATGTAATTGGGGAGCATGACGGCCACGGGATGGTCCTGGCTCAGCAGATGCCAGTGAGCGACGAAGTTCGCCTCGGCTCCTCCCACCGTAACCAGCACCGAAGCCTCCGTAGCGCCGGGATGCAGGGCGGCGATGCGCTCCCTCAACCTGTCTGAGCCGTTGGACTGGCCGTATCCCAGGCGTATCCCCTCCACTCCTTCATCCGAGCCCGCCAGAGCCAGGAGCTCCGAGACGGTCATGGGATGAACCCCGCTCTCCGAGAGATTGATCTCCACCCGGTTCTCAAAGGTGGACTGCCACCGTTCCATTCTGAAAGGCGTGAATTTCAAGGGTCTTTCTCCTCTGAATGATCCATTTTCCAAGGGGCCCCGCCGGAGGTCATCCCGGGGGGCGTCCCCCTTTCCACCTCCCGCACAGGGGGGGACATCTCTGATAGGATCCTACCAGGGCATCGAACCCCCTGGCAATTCCCCCGGCCATATGTGGTCAGGTCTGGGAGGCGATCAGGGGTGGACAGCGGTGGATCTGGAAGCGGACCCGTTCGTGACGCAGCGCCGGAATGCCGTCAGCCCCTTTCCAATCGATTCACCTGGGCCCAGGGGCAAAGGCCGCCTCTCCCCCTTGCGGTCCCGCACGAGGGAGGCGGTTTATTGCCCGGGGAAGCCGTGATATATTGAGAGTCTCCGCGCTTTGCCTGCGCCTTCTTTCAGTCTCCATTTTTCAGATTTCAGAGGCGACCCCATGCCCCAGATTCGATTTCCTGACTCCCTGGTGGACCATGAGGCGGAGGGCAAGAAGATCGTCCTCCTGGTGATGGACGGTCTGGGCGGCCTGCCCCATCCCGACACCGGAAAGACGGAGCTGGAAACGGCCCGCACGCCGGCCCTGGACGCGCTGGCGAAGAAGAGCTCCCTCGGGGCCCTCCTCCCGGTTGGCCACGGGGTGACCCCCGGGAGCGGACCGGGCCACCTCTCCCTCTTCGGCTACGACCCGGTGGAGTACGTCATCGGCCGGGGAGCCCTCAGCGCCCTGGGCGTCGGCTTCGATCTTCGACCCGGAGACCTGGCTGCCCGTCTGAATCTGGCCACTCTGGACGAAGATGGGGTGGTGAAGGACAGGAGGGCCGGGCGCCCTTCCGACGACGTGGGCCGGAAGATTGTCGAGAAGGCTCGTGAGGGAATCGAACCGCCGGAGGGTATCCAGGTCTTTCTGGAGCATGAGAAGGAACACCGTGCTGTGCTGATCCTTCGGGGAGAAGGGCTCCGGGCCGAGCTTTCCGATACGGATCCGCAGGAAGAAGGGGTCCCCCCGAACCCTGTGGAGGCCCTGGATCCGGAGTCGAAAAAGAGTGCGGCCCTCATGCAGGACATCCTGGATCAGATCCGTGGGATCCTGAAGGACGAAGAGCAGGTCACCGGCGTCCTGGCCCGGGGGTTTGCCGCCTATGAGGGGTACCCGGGGTTCTCGGACAGGTACGGGCTCAAAGCGCTGGCCATCGCCCAATATCCCATGTATCGGGGGGTGGCCCGCCTGGTGGGCATGGATGTGAAAGAGGTTCCCTCCAACCCGTCCGAGTCGGTGGAGATTCTCCGACGTCACTTTCAGGAGTATGACTTCTTCTTTCTCCACTTCAAATATCCCGATTCCCGGGGGGAGGACGGGGACTTCCAGGCCAAGGTGGAGGCCATTGAGGCGGTGGATCCCTTCATTCTTGAAATCCTGGAACTGGGGCCCGAGGTTCTGGTTGTTACCGGGGACCACTCCACGCCGGCCACCTTCAAGGCCCACTCCTGGCATTCGGTGCCGGTCCTCCTGGCTTCGCCCTGGGCTCGCCCCACAGGGAATGCCTTCGGGGAATCGGATTGCAGAGCCGGGGATCTGGGGATTTTTGAGGGAAAGCACCTCATGAGCCTGGCCCTGGCGAATGCCGGCCGCCTGGCCAAATTCGGGGCATGACGATGGAGCTGGAAGACCTTCTCCAGCAGGCTCTGGACCGGGGCCAGGAGGGGGATTGGGAGGGGATGGCGGAAGAGCTCCGGGAGGCCCTCGAGGAGCTTCCGGCAGATCCCACCCTCCTCTGCTGGCTCGGGGTGGCCGAGCGGGAGCTGGGCCTCCCGGCCTCGGCCTACGACCGGTTCAAGGAAGCCCTGGCCGGAGAGCCGGAAGATCCCTGGGTGCTTGCCACCGTCGGAACCGGCCTGGCCCAGTCCGATGACCCCGATGCCGAGGCCGCCCTCCGCTCGGCCGCCCTCATGGCTCCGGATCTTCCCCTGGCTCGTTGGATGTATGGGGCCTATCTCTCCAGGGAAGGACTCTACGATGATGCCCTGAAGGAGCTGGAGGCCGCCTCCGGATTGGCCCCGGATGATCCGGTGGTGGCCTATGAGCTCGGCGTGGCCCTGGCCTTGAAGGGGGAGATGGAGAAGGCCCTGGAGGCCCTCATGCGATCCGTGGATCTGGATGTGGGGGAAGGATGGGGTCAGGTGGTCCTGGGGTTGGTGGAAGCCGAGCTCGGCAGGTTCGAAGAGGCGGCCAGAGACCTCTCGGAGGGAGCCAGGATGCGCCCCGAGGACGTGGAGGCCCAGTTGCTGGCTTCACTTGCCGCCAAAACCGCCGGTTGGGAGGATCTGGCCTACGAGATGCTGGAGCGGGGCCGGCAGGGCGCCCGGGAAGGAGATCTGGCCCTGCTGGACGCGGTGGAGAGAAGGGTTTACGAAGGGGAAGCAGATTCCGAGGCCCTTCTCCATCAGGAGGTTCTTCCAGGGGCGCTTCGAGAGCGTCTCATGACTCGTCCGTAGTAAGGGAGCTCTTTATCGTGTTGAATGTTCCTGTTGAACGGCATCGGCTGGCCAACGGCCTGAAGGTCACCCTGTCGGTGGATTCCTCGACTCCCCTCGTGGGAGTGAACCTCTGGTATGCCGTGGGCTCCAGGAACGAGAAACGGGGGAAGACGGGCTTCGCCCACCTCTTCGAGCACATGATGTTCCAGGGTTCCGCAAACGTGCCCAAGAACCGGCACTTCGAACTGGTGGAAGGCGCTGGAGGCACCCTAAACGCTTCCACCTGGTTCGATCGGACCAACTACTACGAGACCCTCCCATCCCACCAGTTGGAGCTGGCCCTCTGGCTGGAGTCGGACCGGATGGGGTGGATGCTGCCGGCCATGACCCGCGATAAGCTCTCGAATCAGCAGGGAGTGGTCATGAACGAGCGGAAGGAGCGCTACGACAACCAGCCCTACGGAGATTGGGATGAGCGGATCCAGGCCATGGTATTTCCGGAAGATCACCCCTATCACCATCCCGTCATCGGTTCCATGGAGGACATCGCCGGGGCCACCCTGGAAGACGTGGCTGATTTCTTCCGGACCTTCTATGTCCCCAACAACGCCGTCCTGACCCTGGCGGGGGATTTCGATCCTGGGGATGCCCTGGCCCAGGTTGAACGATACTTCGGGGAAATTCCCCCCGGTGCGCCGGTTCCCCCCATTCCGGGAGTTACCGGGATTCCTCCGGTCATCGGCGAGACGGTCAGGACCGAAGTGGTGTCGGAGGTGCCCCTTCCCCGGCTGTACATGGCAGGTAGGGTCCCACCGGTGGACTCTCCGAAGTTTCAGGCCGCAGAGGTCACTTCCACCGTCCTGGGAAGCGGCAGGGCCTCCCGGCTCTACCGGTCTCTGGTCCGGGAGAAACGTATCGCCAAGGACGTGCTCTCCTATGTCTTTCCCCTTCAGACCGGGGGATCTCTCTTTCTACTCTGGCTGACGGGATATGCCGGGACGAAGCCCGAAGCCCTGGAGGAGGCTCTCGCGGAAGAGCTGGACCTCCTGGATACCGTCACCCAGGAGGAACTGGATCGGGCTGTCGCCCTTACCGAGACCCAGCTCATCAAGGAAGTCCAGCACGTGGGCCAGAGGGCGGATCTCCTCTCCATGTTCGATCAGATCTTCGACGATCCGGCCCGTCTGAATGAAGAAGTGGAACGCGTGCGGGCCGTGTCACGAGAGGAGGTCCGGGACTTTTCCGGGCGTTTCCTGGGGGCCGACAACCGGGCCCTCCTCACCTATATTCCCGGAGGCTCCCCATGACCGGCGGTACCCGCTCCCTCCTGAATCGAAGCCAGGCCCCCCCACCCGGGACCGTGCGCCCCTTCGATTTTCCCGAGGTCCATTCCACCCATTTCCCCAGTGGCCTGGGATTGAGAGTAGCCCGGATGACCCAGGTCCCCCTGGTGACCCTCAGCGTGGTTCTCAGGGGAGGGGAATCGGTTCTCCCCGATGCCAGGGCCGGGCTGGCCGTCCTTACGGGAGCCGCCCTGGAGGGGGGGACCCTGCGCCGTTCCGGTCCGGAGCTGGCCGAGGCCTTCGAAGGGATCGGCACCGGGCTCTCCGTTCAGACCGGATGGGACGCCACCCGGGTTTCGGTCACCTGCCTGGCGGACCGGAAGGAGGAAGCCATGGCCCTTCTGGCCGAGGCCTTGCTGGAGCCGGCCTTCCCGGAGGGTGAGCTGGACCGGTTCAGGAATCAGCGCCTCGCCGCCATTCAACAGCGCCTCATGGACCCCGGCCGATTGGCTGATGACTCGGCGGCCCACTTCTTCTTTTCCGATTCCACGCCCTATCACCGTCCTGTGGCCGGCACCCAGGCTTCGGTGGAGCAGTTGGACCCTGGAGATGTGCAGGAGTTCTGGGAGAGCTTCTACCTTCCCCGGAGTGCTGGATTGGTGGTGGTGGGGGACGTGGATATTCCGGAGGTGGAGAGGATGGCCGGGACCTTTTTCGGAGGATGGGAGGGGGCGCCGAAAACCCTGGAAGAGTTCGAATCCGAGGCCCGGAGTCCGGTGGGGAGAATCGTGGTGGTGCACCGGCCCGGGTCCGTTCAGTCCGAAATTCGCATCGGACAACCGGCCGCCGCCAGGAATACGCCCCTCTATTTCCCTCTGCAGGTTTTCAATACCATCCTCGGGGGCGCCTTCACCAGTCGCCTCATGCTGAATCTCAGGGAGGTCCGGGGCTACACCTACGGGATCCGATCCAGATTCGGCTTCAGGTCCAAGGAAGGGCCGTTTTCCATCTCCACCGCCGTGGCCACCGAAGTCACGGCTCCGGCGGTCCGGGAGTCCGTATCGGAGTTGAAGGGGCTCATCAGGGAAGGGCCTACTCCCGATGAAGTGAGGCAGGCCAGAGATTTCATCGCCGGCGTGTTTCCCCTGCAACTCGAAACCACGGGCCAGGTCGCTTCCAGCATTTCCGAGCTCATACTCTATCAGCTGGAGGACGACTACTTCTCCACCTACAGGGATCGTATCCGGGCGGTGACAGCCAAGGAGGTTCAGGCGGCGAGCCAGGAGGTTCTTCGGCCCGATGAGATGGTGGTGGTGGTTGTGGGCGATGCGGAGCGGGTCCGGGGACCCCTGGCGGATCTGGACCTGGGGCCCATGGAGGTTGTCACGCCGGGTTGATTCTCTTCCGCGCAATGCAACCGTCCCGGGGGCAGAACGTATCCTACGATACGGAGCCTTCGTGGAGGGGGCTGTCCTTTTTCTCTTCAGGTGGTTCCATGAGCCAAGACCAGAAGTCGCCGGGCTCCGGTTCCCGGGCGGGGGCCGGCCTCATTTCGTCCCGTGTAATTCACGACGGTCGTGTGGTGCACCTCTCGGTGGACCGGGTCCGGTTTCCGGATGGCCGGGAGGGAGAGTTGGAGTTGATCCGCCACCGGGGGGCATCGGCGGTGGTTCCGATCCTGGGCGACCTTGACGACCCGGATCCCCCGGTGGTTCTCATTCGTCAGTACCGGTATGCCGCCGGGGGGGTTCTCTATGAGATCCCGGCAGGGATTCCCGAAGAGGGAGAGGACTGGGAGACCTGCGCCCGTAGGGAGCTGGAGGAGGAGACGGGCTATCGGGCAGAGAGATTCCGGTTCCTCAACAGCCTCTTCACGACCCCGGGGTTCACCGACGAGGTGATTCACTTCTTTCTGGCCACCGGTCTCGAGGATGGAGAAATCCGCCGGGACCAGGACGAGTACATCGAGGTGGTTCGGCTTCCTTTCTCGGAGGCCATGGCCCTGATCCGGGCCGGGGAGATCCGGGACGGAAAGAGTGTGGCCGCCCTCCTCTATACGGACCGATTCTTGAGAGGGGTGGCCGGAGACCGATGGCCCTGACCGACGTCTGCTTCCGACGCGGCGGTGGATTTCGCTCCGACAGGTGTGTCATTCCCGGTCCCCGAGACGTTACAGGGTGTGAGGGGGAGGGTCGGCCCACCGTCCATCTTCCCTGTCCGGGTGTCCATTAAACAGGACACCGACCCGAAAAGCCGCCTGGAGTCCCGGGGTTTTTGCCTGGTACGGATCCTGCAAATCTTCCAGGCAGGAGGAGGTTCCCCCCCGGGGCAACCCGAACCAGAGAACGAAGCGAGAGAGCCATGAGCGCCACGACTGCCGAGAAAATTCATCCGAAGGGGACTGCCGGAGTCCCTGAGGTCCGAAAGGCCAGACGGGCCTGGGGAGATCTTACGGACAGCCAGGTGGTTCAGGCCTTTCTGGACGGCGACGATCGGGCCTTCAGCGAGCTGGTGGGCCGCTATGACAAGCGCCTCCTGAACTTCGTCTACCGGACCGTGGGAGACCGGGAGCGGGCGCAGGATCTGGTCCAGGAGACTTTTGTCCGGGTGTATCGGCATCTGCATCGTTTCGATCAAACCAAGAAGTTCTCCACCTGGATCTATACCATCGCCAGCAACCTGGCGAAGAACGAGTTGAGAAACCGGTCCAGAAATCCTCTGGTCCTCTTCCAGACCATCAAGAAGAACTGGGAGGCGGACCACCGCCCTCTGGAGTGGGAGGACACAAAGCTCCGGCCCGACGACCTCTTCCGTAAACGGCACCTGAGAGAATTGGTGGAGAAGGCCGTGGCGGAGCTTCCGGAGCACCACCGCATCGTCTTCGTTCTGCGGGAACTGGAAGGGAAGAGCTACGAGGAGATTGCCGAGATCACCGGGTGTAACCTGGGCACGGTGAAGAGCCGCTTGAATCGCGCCCGGAACAACTTTGCACGGATCATCGCTCCACTTCTGGACTGACCCGCACCAGCGGCGGTTCGTGCTTTCCGGTCCGGCGGATTCCTCCTCCGGAGTCTCCGCTCTCATCCGGAACCTCCGCCTTCAGCCTGAGTGCCCGCCCTCAGCCGGAGTATCCGCCCTCAGCCGGAGTATCCGCCCTCAGCCGGAGTACCCGCCCTCAGCCTGGGTGCCCGCCTTCAGCCTGGGTGCCCGCCTTCAGCCTGGGTGCCCGCCCTCAGCCGGAGTACCCGCCCTCAGCCGGAGTACCCGCCCTCAGCCGGAGTACCCGCCCTCAGCCTGGGTGCCCGCCTTCAGCCTGGGTGCCCGCCTTCAGCCTGGGTGCCCGCCCTCAGCCGGAGTACCCGCCCTCAGCCGGAGTACCCGCCTCGAGAAGTCCAACGTGCAAACCCGGATTTGACGACAACGTATCAAATCCCCCCTCCGAATTTCACGTTTGGTCAGTACATGAGAATTATTGCGAAGAACTCATCAAGGATCGGAAGGGCGGGGTGACGGTTGAGACGTTGTTCGCAATAGTTACCAACAACAGATCAACCTCGATTCTGAAGGGGGGCCGTTGATACGTTGACGGCAACGGATCCCTTCTTTCAGCGGTCCCACGCCGACGCCAGGAGGTTCCTTCTTCCAGCGGTCCCACGCCGCCGCCAGGAGGTCCCTTCTTCCAGCGGTCCCACGCCGAGGCCAGGAGGTCCCTTATTCCAGCGGTCCCACGCCGACGCCAGTCCATCCAGCGCCTCACCCGGGGAGGGCGTCGACTGCGCCTGAATGAGCTATCGATTTCCTGATTCATTATTTCGGGGTAAGTCCAGGTCGCAAGCCCCATGCTCGCGACCGCACACCATTACTCGGAACTCGGACCGGCACCCGGCAAAGCGATTTCCCCGGCCGCCGGGAACATCCTTTCTGAGCATCCAGTATCAATCTGAGCACCCAGTATCAGACGGTGTGCAGCCCTCATGCAGGGTGCAGACCTCCTGATCGGTAGGATCCGCCCTGCTCGGCCTTCCGGCTGCTGGGCGGGCCTCCGGGGCAAACGGAGGAAGCGGAAGGGGGAACCATCCCCTGTCGAGGAACGTAAGAGTAATACTGTCCTGGCTCACCGTTCAGGATGCTTGTCTGTCCTGAACCCTTTTCGGGAGTGGCTGAACGGCAATGGATTGCTCGGAATACCTGGAACACGCTTCCGAGTTCCTGGATGGGCGGATCGAAGGACCTCTGGCCCTCGAGCTGGAAGCACACCTTTCGGAGTGTCCCTCCTGCAGCCGCCACCGCACCACCCTGGAGAAGGGGCTTCAGATCTTCCGTTCCCTGTCGAAGGTGGAGGTTCCGGCAGACTTCCGACCCCGCCTGGCCCATCGCATCTATCACCTCGAGGATGGTTCCTGCATCGCCCGGGAAAGCCTGGGTTCCGGAGCCACAACCGCATCGGTGCTGGCCATTGCGGTCCTGCTGGCCGTCGTCGCCTGGACTCCCAGGGCGGGAGCCCCGGAGGCGTCTCTGGAATTTCCGCCTGTCATCGTCGCCGGACCTCCTGCGCAATCCTTCACGCCAGGAGCCCGGACCCCTACTTTTTTTCGTGGAGCTTCTTTTTTCGCCACGGTGAATTTCCAGGAAGGTGTCTGGGGTGACACTCACCAGGTTCTATTCGAATACTCCTCCCTTTCCGAGCGTCGAAGGGAACAGGGCCTTTCCCTGGTCGGCCTCCAGTAGGCCCCCCGGTCAGGGACCGGCATGACCGCCTCCAATCCCCTCGGGTTGTCCGACGAGGAGAAGGGGGGGGCCTTCTTCCTGCACGGCGAGGATCACTTCCGGAAGCAGGAGGCCACCCGTGCCCTGGTGGTCTGGCATCTGGATCCCACGACCCGGGACTTCAATCTCGACCTCCTTCGTGGATCCGAAGTCGGCGTCGAGACGCTGGCATCGGTCCTTGCCACCCCTCCATTGATGGCAGAATGGCGGGTGGTGGATCTGCGGGAGGTGGAAGCTCTGGCCTCCAGCCCCAAGGCTCGGGAAGTGATCCTGGAGTGCGTGGAGAACCCGCCTCCCGGGCTGGCGCTCATTCTCTCCGCTACCATCCCCGGGCAGTCCAAGGCCAAATTCTATCAGGAGCTCAAGCGCCGGGCCCGCTCGGTTGAGTTTGCCGAGATTTCCGCCAACGACGTTCCGGGCTGGCTGGTTGAGTGGGCCCGTGCCCGCCATGGCGTGGAGATGAGGGAGGAGGCGGCACGGGCTCTGGGCGGAGCCGTGGGAACGGACCTGGGAGTCCTGGCCCAGGAACTGGAGAAGCTGGCGAGTATGGTGGAGGAGGGACAGCCCATCTCGCTGGAGGTGGTGAGGGCCGCCGGTACCCGGATTCCCGCCCAGGACCGATGGGAGTGGATGGACCTGGTGGGGAATCGAGACTTTCACCGGGCGCTGGGGGGGCTGCCGGTCCTCCTGGGCCAGGGAGAGTCCGGGGTCTATCTGTGTATGGGGCTCGCCACCCACTTTCTCCGCCTCGGTGTGGCCCGATCCGGGGGCGCCCGGGCCCTGGAGGCGTGCCTGCATCCTCGCCAGCGGTGGCTCTCCAAGCGCCTCGTGGCACAGGCCAGAGGGTGGTCTGTGGAGAGTCTCCAGGGGGCGCTCATCGGTCTCCGAAGGGTGGATCGGATCCTGAAATCCACATCTCTTTCCGAAGAGCTCGTTCTGGAGGAGTGGCTTATGGGCCTGCTGGTGGAGGAGGGCGGAGCCAGATGAGGACCCGGTCTTTCCTGGCCCTGGTTCTGGCCGTGGCCCTCGTCGTGCCTCCTGACCTGTGCGGCCAGGACGCTCTGGGGGAGGCGGAGACCTTCCTGGCCCGGGGAATGGTCCTTCTGGCCCGGGAGCGTCTGGAGGAATGGTGGGAAAACCAACGCCCCGATGCCGGGCGAACGGAGCTCCAGAGGGGAATCTGGCTCAGGGGAAAGCTGACCGTGGACCCTTCCCTGGCAGCCCTGGATTTTCAGCGGCTGGTCCTGGAGTTTCCCGGAGGCCCGTATTCCGATGATGCTCTGCTCCGGCTGGCCAGGGAAGCCGACTTCAGGGGTGATCTCCACAGGGCATTCACCCACTTCCAAAGGTTGGCCAGGGACTATCCCTCCAGCCCCCTGAAGGGGGAGGCCCTCGCCTGGCTCCGCCTGAATGAGGGGGCAGTGGCGGCCCTCCAGACCGGGGCGCCGTCCGGTAGCCAGGGTCTTCCAGACTCCATCCCGCCCCCGGGGCCACCGGAACCGGATGCCGCAGACCGTGGGCCCATCTCCCTCCAGCTGGGGGCGTTCAGGAATCCGGCCGGTGCCCGGAGATTGCTGGAGGATCTCCGACATTCCGGGCATCTCGCTCGCCTGGTCCGATTACCGGGCAGCCCATTGATCCGTGTGCGGTTGGGCTACTTCCAGGACCGGCAGGAGGCCCGGGACCTCCAGCAGGAGTTGGATCGAGAGGGGTGGGACTCCACCATCGTCTCGGACGTCCACACGGAGGAGAAAGTGGGGGAACGGTCCCAGCCGTAGAGGCTCACAGGGCGTCCAGCACCCGTTGCAACCGGCTCCCCACCTCGTCGGCCAATGGCTTGATGTCGTCCCGGCCGGTGATGCCCAGCTGCACCCGGGTGTTGATGACCGCCACCACCGACGTCCCGGCTTCTGCCCCCTCATAGACGACGACGTTGCAGGGCAGGAGGAGCCCGATATCCTCCTCGGCGCTCAGTGCCTTGTGGGCCAGGGGCGGGCTGCATGCCCCCAGGATCCTGTAGGGCTTGAAGTCCACGTCGAGCTTATTCTTCAGGGTTGCCTTCACGTCGATCTCCGTGAGGACACCGAACCCCTCCTTCTGCAGCTCCTCCCTCACCCGCTGGTCCGCGTCTTCCACTGCCATGTGAAGGGTCTTCTTGAATCCATAGCTCGGATCGGCCATTTCCACCTCTCCTTTTCAGTCGTTTCAGTTGCTGTGGGTCTACCGATGAAAAGCCAAGGGGTTCCAGGAGATTCGCCTGCCCAGGGAACTTCGAGTCCTGCACAGGGAACTTTGAGTAGAGAGGCTGGTTCTTAAGAGAACCCGGTCGGACCGCTTCGAGCCGGTTCCGTCAGGTTGGAGGAGTCTGCGCCGGGGCGTGGAATCAGCCCTGTTTCCGGAACCGCTTCCGGCCATCCCTTTTGACCCCGAAGGCTACTGTGTCCGACTCTACCCAGACCAGCGCGGAGCCATCCCTGAAACGCATGAAGGCTGCCCTGCCGGTGGACGGCATCCACTGCGCCGGGTGTGTTTCACGGGTGGAGAAGGCGCTCCTGAACCTCAGGGGGGTGGAAGATGCCACTGTGAACCTGGCCACGGGAGAAGCCACGGTGGTGTTTGATCCGGAAGCCGTACCCACCCAGGAGATCCTGAAGGCGGTGCAGGGGGCCGGGTACAAAGTCCCCATGGGTGAGACCGAGATCTCCGTCCAGGGGATGCACTGCGCCGCCTGCGTCTCCAGGGTGGAGCGGGTGCTTTCCGGAGCTCCCGGGATCCTGGAGGCCGAGGTGAGCCTGGCTACCGAATCGGCACGGATCCGTTTCGTTCCGGGCCTCATGGACCAGGATCATCTTCGCAGCGCTCTGGAGGGGGCCGGGTATGGCCTCCGTGAGGAGGATGCCGGAGGGTTCGAGGAGACCCTGAAGAAGCGGGAGGAGGAGCGGGAGGCCGAATATCGGGATCTGCTCCGCCGGTTCTGGGGGGGTGCTGCTCTGGGCACGCCGGTGGCCGTCATCGGTCACGCCCACCTGATTCCCGGTATCCAGGGTATGGATCATGAAGTCATGAGAATCCTCTGGGCTCTCAGCGGCCTTCTCACCATTCCCATCATGGCCTGGGTGGGCAGGCGGTTTTTCACCGGAGCCTGGTCTGCATTCAAGCACCGTGAAGCCACCATGGACACCCTTGTGGCCGTGGGAACGGGTTCGGCCTGGGTCTACTCCACGGCTGCGGTCCTCTTTCCGGGGCTTTTTCCCGAGGGCACGGCCCACCCCTTTTACGAGGCCACGGCCGTGGTCATCACCCTGGTCGTGCTGGGGCAGGCCCTGGAGGCCCGGGCCAAGGGCCGGACCTCGCAGGCTCTCCGGCGCCTCATGGACCTGAAGCCCCGGACGGCCCGGGTGATTCGGGGTGGGGATGAAGTGGAGATTCCGGCCCAGGAGGTTCAGGTAGGGGAGCTGGTGGTGGTCCGGCCGGGGGAGAAAGTGCCGGTGGACGGGGAGGTGGTGGAAGGGCAGAGCGCGGTGGACGAGTCCATGGTAACCGGGGAGAGTCTACCGGTGGACAAGGTGGCCGGAGACGAGGTGGTGGGGGGGACCCTGAACCGTTCCGGAAGCTTCCGATTCAGGGCCGGTCGGGTGGGGAAGGACACGGTCCTGGCCCAGATCGTGGAACTGGTCCGCTCCGCCCAGGGCTCCAAGCCCTCCATCCAGCGGGCGGTGGACGTGGTGGCAAGCTACTTCGTGCCGGTGGTCCTCATCATCGCCACCATCACCTTCGCAGCCTGGTACACGTTCGGTCCCGAGCCACGGCTGATCTTCGCAGCCATTGTTGCCGTGGCGGTCCTCGTCATCGCATGCCCCTGCGCCCTGGGCCTGGCTACCCCCATCAGCATCATGGTATCGGTGGGGAAGGCGGCCCAGGCCGGAATCCTGGTCCGGAACGGGGACGCCCTCCAGCAGGCCCGGCGGGCGGACACCGTGATCCTGGACAAGACGGGAACCATCACCCGGGGGGAGCCGGCTCTCACCACCGTCCTGGCAGGGACGGGGGTGAAGGAGGAAACCCTTCTGGCTCTGGCTGCTTCTGCCGAGGAGGGCTCGGAGCATCCCCTGGCCGAGGCGGTCCTGAACGGAGCCAGGGACCGAGGGTTGACCTGGGATCGAGCCCGAGCCTTTCAGGCCGTGACGGGAAAGGGGCTCCAAGCCACGGTGGGGGATCATGAGGTCCTGGTGGGGAGCCCCTCCTTCCTGGAAGGGAAGGGGGTGGAGTCCACAGAGTTTTCGGCGGCGGTGGACCGGGTTACGGAGCTGGGGCGTACGCCGGTTGCGGTAGCCCGGGACGGGGCCTTTCTGGGAGTCCTGGGCATCTCGGATCCGGTTAAGCCCGACTCGGCCGCCGCCGTGGCCCGGCTGCAGGAAATGGGCCTCCGGGTCGTGATGCTCACCGGCGACCATCGGTCCGCCGCCCGGGCCATCGGGACCGAAGTCGGGGTGGATCAGGTGGTGGCGGAGCTCATGCCGGAGGAGAAGGTGGATGCCGTGAAGGAGTACCAGCGGCAGGGTCGGCGGGTGGTGATGGTGGGAGACGGAATCAACGATGCCCCTGCCCTGGCCCAGGCCGACGTGGGGATGGCCATGGGGTCCGGGACAGACGTGGCCATGGAGACCGGGGACATGGTCCTCATGGGGTCGTCCCTGGCCGGAGTGGTTCATGCCCTGGAGCTCTCCCACGCCACCTTCCGGAATATCCGCCAGAATCTGGTTGGGGCCTTCATCTACAATGTTCTGGGGATCCCGGTGGCCGCCGGGCTCCTCTATCCCTTTTTCGGAATTCTCCTCTCCCCCGTCATCGCCGGCGCCGCCATGGCCTTCAGCTCGGTGACGGTGGTGACCAACGCCAATCGCCTCCGTTTCTTCCAGCCCGGCTTCCAGCCCGAGAAAGGAGGCGCCTGATGCCCTCTCTTGACGTCGTGCTGGTGAACGGGGGAGCCCTGCTGCTGGTGGGCCTCATCGCCTGGTATTTCCGACTCTTCCGGCGGGACTGATTCCCGGACTCTTGAAGTTCGTCGGGTGCCCCTCCGGCCTTCCTGGCCCGGGGATATTGCGCTGACCCTCCCCGGCAGAGGAGATTGACGCCCAGGCTCCTTGATGTCTTCCTCCCGGGAGACGGAGCCCACGCGCCGTGACCGGCTGTTCACGGCCCGGTCCACCGACGGAAAATCTAGGAGGGGATCCCTCTTGCCCACTTCCAGCCCCGGTCTTTCCCGGCCCGTGGGTCACGGGTTCGGGACCAGCCCGGTGTTCCTGGCCAGCGTCAGCACCATTCTGGGTGCGGTCATGTTCCTGCGGTTCGGCTACGCCGTAGGGCATGCCGGCCTCCTGGGAGCTCTCCTCATCATTCTCCTGGGTCATCTGGTCACTGTCCCGACCGCCCTTGCCATCGCCGAGATCGCGACGAATCGGCGGGTGGAGGGGGGAGGGGAGTATTTCATCATCTCCCGCTCCTTCGGAAGCACCATCGGTGGGGCCATCGGGATCTCCCTCTTCCTCTCCCAGGCAATCTCCGTGGCCTTCTACCTCATCGCCTTTGCCGAGGCATTCTCTCCCCTTGGGGTTTGGGTGCAGAATCGTTGGGGGATGGGATGGGACCCCAGAGTCATCTCCCTTCCCGCAACCGTGGGGCTGGTGGCCCTCATACTCACCCGGGGAGCCAACCTGGGGGTGAAAGCGCTCTGGGTGGTTGTGGGGATCCTGGCCCTTTCCCTGGCCTTCTTCTTCCTGGGCTCTCCGGTGGATGGAATTCCGGTGGAATCGGTGAGTCTTTTCGGGGGTCTGGCGGACCCGGATCCCTTCATCCTGGTCTTCGCAATCGTGTTTCCGGCGTTTACGGGGATGACGGCTGGGGTGGGGCTGTCCGGGGATCTGGCGAACCCCAGGCGATCCATCCCCCTGGGAGTCATCTCCGCCACCCTCACCGGGCTGGTGGTCTACGTGGCCGTGATTACGAAGCTGGCTCTCTCCGCCAGTCCGGGGGATCTGGCCTCGGATCAGCTCATCATGGCGCGGGTGGCCCTCTGGGGGCCCATTATCCCCATGGGGCTGGCGGCGGCCACCCTCTCCTCCGCCATCGGCTCCGTCCTCGTTGCTCCCCGGACCCTACAGGCTCTGGGAAATGACGGAATCCTCCCCGTCAAGCCGGCCAATTCCTTTGTGGCAGAAGGGGTGGGAGAGGCCAACGAGCCCAGAAACGCCACTATGGCGACCGCGGTCATCGCACTGGTCACCGTAGCCCTGGGAAATGTGGATCTCGTGGCCCGCATCGTCTCCATGTTCTTCATGGTGACCTACGGGGCCCTGTGCGCCATCTCCTTCCTGGAACATTTCGCCGCCCGGCCCTCCTACCGGCCCAGCTTTCGCTCGAAATGGTATCTGAGTTTCTGGGGAGCCGTCCTCTGCCTGCTCCTCATGTTCCAGATGGATCCCCTGTACGCCGTCCTGGCCATCGTTCTCATGACCGTCCTCTATCGGACCATCCGAGCCACACGGAAGGAGGAGGTGGACGACCTGTCAGCCATCTTCCACGGGGTCATGACCCAGCTCACCCGGTATCTCCAGATCCGCCTCCAGAAATCCCCGCCCCGGGATTGGCGGCCCAGCGTCATCATGATCACCAGTCGGACCTTCGACCGGTTTTCTCCGCTGCGGATGCTTTCCTGGATCTGCCACCGCTATGGCTTCGGGACCTACCTCCACTTCATCAGGGGAATGCTGAACAGGGACAACATCCGGGAGAGCCGGGCCATCGTAGGGCGCCTTATCGAGGGGATCGAGGAGACGGACTCGGCAATCTACGTGGACACCATCATCTCCCCTTCCATGGCCTCGGCCCTGGCCCAGACCCTGCAAGTGCCAGGGGTTTCGGGCATGGAGAACAACACCATCCTCTTCGAGTTCTCCCGGCACGATCCTCCGGAGATTCTCGAAGAGGTCTTTCGGGGATGCACGCTGGCCTCCGCCCCGGGGATGAACCGGCTCATTCTCCGGCACGGGGATCACTTCTTCGGAAACCGTAGAACCATCCACCTCTGGCTCACCTGGCATGACTACCGGAATGCCAACCTCATGATCCTTCTCTCCTACATCCTCCTGGGCCATCCGGACTGGAAGGGGGCAGAGATCAGCATCAAGGCCGCCTTTCCCTACAGCCAGGTGGCGGAGCTGACGGCCCGCCTGGACGGGATGATCTCGGAGGGGAGGCTCCCCATCACTCCCAAGAACCTCCAGATCATCCCTACCGATGATCGGGTGGACTTCGACGCAATGGTGGAAGATCGCTCCTCCGCAGCGGATCTCGTCATTCTGGGATTCACGGAGGAGCGATTGAGAGAAAAGGGAGCGGAGCTCCTTCTCCGGCATCCGAAGCTTCAGGACGTCCTCTTCGTCTCGGCGGAGGAAGACATCACCATCGGATAGGGGGAACGGCGGAGCCAAAGGCCGACGTGTCACCGTCGGAGACCCGACCCCCGGAGGTGAAGCGTCATCCTACGTGCCGGTAGCGATGTTCCCTGACCGGTAGCGATGTTCCCTGACCGGTAGCGATGTTCCCTGATCTGAAGGACCCGGACTCTCAGTGACGGGAGATGTATTTT
>CAZSDD010000015.1:38606-44690 GCA_964605505.1 uncultured Gemmatimonadaceae bacterium
AGCGATGTTCCCTGATCTGAAGGACCCGGACTCTCAGTGACGGGAGATGTATTTTTCCGGGATGGGCAGATCCGGACGCTCGCTGGTCCAGTAGATGGTGAGCACCCACCACCGTTCCCCGTCATTCATCAACTGGAAGGAGTTGATGCCCCGGGCGAATGGCTCCGGGTCATCCAGGGAGCGCCTGGACTCATAGGCACTGAACAGATGGACGACGGGGCCAAACTCCTCCCGGGTTCGACCGATCTCCGACTCGAAGAAGCCGTCCGCTTCCAGGGAGGCGCCGGCCAGGGCCACATAGTCTTCGGGGGTCATGACCCGGTATCTGGACTCGCCTTCCGGAGTGACGCTCACCGACACCAGGCGAGCCTCCGGAAGAAACAGGGTACGCCAGCGGTCCCAGTCCCGAGCCTCCCCGGCGGGGCCGGAGATGACATCGTAGACGGCAGCCACGATGGCGTCCACCGACTCCACGTCGCCGGTATCGGCACAGGGCGGCGAGGAAGGAGCTTCCTGGGCCAGGGCCGGGATCCCGCTCATCGCCAGGACCGGAAGAAGGGCGGCGAGGAGGACCGCTGGAAAGCTGCTTGTTTCTGGGCGTATGCCGTTCTGCATGTTGGCCTCCGGTAGCGTATGGACGGGGCTTCGGCCCGCTGCGGCTCCGGGCCGGCCCGCAGCCGCAGCCCCCAGGGGGGCACGGCCATGAAATCTACCGCAGGGTTCCCGGGCCCGGATAGATCCAGGCCCGTTCCTTCCTCCCACAGCATCCGATTCTCCGTCAAGCCCCCCGCTCCCGGTTGATCCCGGTACGGGCGTCCGGTATCCTTTCCCGGGATGGACTTCACGTCCCGGCCCTGACACCCGGCCTTTTCCAGAGCAGACCCACAGGACCCGACTCCGGACCCATGTCCCAGATCGAAGACACGCCTCTCATGCAACAATGGCGGGAAGTCAAGGCCCGCCATCGAGATGCGCTGGTCTTCTTTCGGGTGGGGGACTTCTACGAACTCTTTTTCGGGGACGCCGAGGAGGGGTCCCGGATCCTGGGTCTTACCCTCACATCCAGGAACAACGGCGCTGCAGCGCGGGTGCCCCTGGCCGGAATCCCGGTGAAGGCCCTGGACGAATACCTGAGCCGACTGGTGGGTCTCGGGCATAGGGTAGCCATCTGCGAGCAGGTGGAGGATCCGGCGGAGGCCAAGGGAATCGTCAGGAGGGAGGTGGTCGAAACCATCACTCCCGGTACCGTCCTCCAGGAAAATCTTCTCCAGGCCAAGCGGAACAACTACCTGGTGGCTCTGGCCCGGGGAAATGAAGAGGGGTGGAGCCTGGCCTCCCTGGACCTCTCTACCGGGGAGCTGGAGGCCCAGGGCGTCCAGGAAACCGATCTGATCCACGAATTGGGACGTCTGGAGCCCTCCGAGCTTCTGGTGGGCCGAAGCCTGGCCGAAGGCATGGAAGCCCGGGGGTTGGCGCTCCCGGACCGCCTCCCCCTTACCGTCAGGGACGACTGGCTCTTCGACGAAACCCTGGCTCGAGAGGAGTTGGAGCGGGCCTTTGGCGTCCACTCACTGGACGGATTCGGGTTCCAGGCGGAAGACGGCCTCCTGATCCGGGCCACCGGCGCGCTTCTGGCCTACGTCACGGAGATTCGTCCGGGCGGCGTGGAGCATCTCCGGCCCCCACGGGTGCTGCGGGCCGGCGCCTCCATGAGCCTGGACGGGATGACCCGACGGAACCTGGAGTTGGTGGAGCCCATTCGTTCAGGGGAAGGGGGAACCCTCCTGGAGGTCCTCGACGATACGGTGACCGCCATGGGAGGGCGCCTCCTGAGAAAGTGGATCCTTCGGCCTCTGGTAGAGAAGGAGGAGATCTGGCTGCGGCAGGGGGCGGTGGAAGAGTTGGTGGAGGCCCAGGACCTCCGCAGATCCCTGAGGGGTGCCTTCAAGGGCATCAGCGACCTGGAACGCCTGTCGGGAAAGGTGGGCACGGGTCGGGTCGGACCCCGGGATCTCCTGGGGCTGACCCGGTCCCTCAGTCGGCTGCCTGAGGTGAAGGAGCTGGGAGAAGGGGTACGGGGCGGGCTGCTGGGCTCCCTTTTCGAAGAAATGGATCTCCTGGAGGATCTGGCGGATCTCCTCCAGCGGGGCCTTTCACCGGACGGCTCGGCCAGCCTTCAGGACGGCGGCGTCATCCGGGAAGGATTCGATGCGGAGTTGGACGATCTCCGGCGGGTGAGGGACGGGGCCCGGGAGTTCATCGCGGGCCTCCAGAGCCGCGAACGGGAACGGACCGGGATCACCTCCCTGAAGGTGGGGTTCAACCGGGTCTTCGGGTATTACCTGGAGGTGACCAGGCCGAATCTGGACCGGGTCCCCCAGGAGTACGTACGCAAGCAGACTCTGGTGAACAGTGAGCGGTTCTTCACCCCGGAGCTGAAGGAGTGGGAAGAAAAGGTATTCGGAGCCCAGGACCGGATCCTCTCTCTCGAAACGCGGCTCTTCGGTGAGTTGAGGAAGGCGGTGGAGGCCGAAACAGCCAGGCTTCAGGAGACGGCCCGCAGGCTGGCCGTCCTGGACGTTCTGGGAGGGCTGGCGGAGGTGGCTGTGGATCGGGGCTACGTTCGTCCGGAGATCCATTCGGGCTTCGAAATGAGGATCCGGGCCGGGCGGCACCCCGTGGTGGAGACCATGATGCCCTCCCGGGAGTTCATCCCCAACGACCTGGAGATGGACGAGGAGGGGAGGGTCATCATTCTTACGGGCCCCAACATGGCCGGAAAGAGCACCGTCCTGAGGCAGGTCGGGCTGATCCAGCTCATGGCACAGATGGGGGCTTTTGTTCCGGCGACCCGTGCATTCCTCCCGGTTTGCGACCGGATCTTCACCCGGGTCGGCGCCTCCGACGCCCTCACCCGGGGGCAGTCCACCTTCATGGTGGAGATGAACGAAACGGCGGCCATCGTCCACGGCGCCACCGAGAGGAGTCTCATCCTTCTGGACGAGATCGGCCGGGGAACTTCCACGTATGACGGGGTGTCCATCGCATGGGCCGTGACGGAGCACATCCACGAACGGGTAGGGGCAAAGACGATTTTCGCCACCCACTACCATGAGCTCACACAGTTGGGCGATCTTCTTCCCCGGGTTCGGAACCTGAACGTGGCGGTCCGAGAGGTGGGTGAGGACATCGTGTTTCTTCGTCGATTGGAAGCCGGAGGGGCGGATCGATCCTATGGTATCCAGGTGGCCCGCCTGGCGGGATTGCCCGGGGAGGTCATCCAGCGAGCCAGGGAGCTTCTGGCGGAGTTGGAGGGATCCCATTCCGGTGGTGGGGAGGGGCTGGGCCGGCGGGGTCGGCATCGACCCCCTTCGGAACCGCCGCCGGACCAGCTCTCCCTCTTTGTCGGAGGGCACCCGGTGTTGGAGCGACTGAAGGCTCTGGATGTGGATCGCATGACGCCCATGGAGGCCATCAATGCCCTGGCGGCTCTCAAGAAGGAAGCCCAGTCCCCGGGAGAGGGCGATTCATGACCCGGTGGAATCCGTCCCGTCCAGGTCCCGGAGGTGTGCCTTGAGAAGAGACGGAGCGGTGCGCTTCGGGAGGATGAGTCGGTTCACTGCGGTGGGCCTTCCGGTCCTGTCCCTGGGCCTGGGCGGCTGTGGGGGAGGCGAGCCCATGGAGGAGCCCGCTCCCCTCTATGGAGAGGTGCCCATCGAATATCCCCTGGAGCTCTGGGATGCCGATGTGGAGGGTGAGACCCTCCTCAGGGTCCGGGTGACGGAAATGGGAGGTGTGGACAGTGTTGAGGTGATCCAGCCCAGCGGCTATCCCGCCTTCGATTCCGCGGCCGTCCAGGGCGCTCTCCGGCTCAGATACAGCCCCGCCCGGAAGAATGGTGAGCGCATCTCCGTCTGGGCCAAAGTGCCGATCCATTTCACCAAGAGCCGTTGATCTCCACGGTTCGAATCGTGGAACAGGGCGCCGGGCCATGAAATCCACCCGGGGCCAGAGGAAAAAAATGGAAATGGAAGACCGGATGAAGGTTGCCGTCCTCATGGGGGGCGTTTCGAAGGAGAGGGAAGTCTCTCTCCAATCCGGGATTCAGGTGGTGGACGCTCTTCGGGCCGCCGGCCACCAGGCTCTGGCCGTGGATACCTCCCGTGGGGTGCTTTCCGCCGCCGAGGAGGAGGACCTGCGACGGTCGGGTATCAGGGATCCGGGCACCCTGGCTCTTGATCGGGACCTTCTGGTCACGGGCGACACGGCGGCGTTGACCCGGGACCCCGGGGTGGCCGAGGCCCATGTGGTGTTCCCGGCCCTTCATGGTGGGAGTGGAGAGGACGGAACGGTCCAGACCCTCCTGGAGCTGGCGGGAATTCCCTTTGTGGGGAGTGACCGGGTGGGATGTGCGCTGGCCATGGACAAGGATCTCTCCAAACGCCTCTTTCGGGACGCCGGCGTCCGCACTCCCCCCTGGATCACCACGGTGGGAAGGGAGGAAGGGTTGTACGGCCTGGACCGGGTGGGAAGGGAGCTGGGGTTTCCCCTCATCGTGAAGCCCGCTTCTGGAGGATCCACCCTGGGGCTCTCTCTGGTCCATGACCGGGAGGGGCTTCCCGGGGCTCTGGAGCTGGCGCTGGAGTACCAGGAGAGCGTCCTCTTCGAGGCCTACATTCGCGGTCGGGAGGTCACTGTGGGGATTCTGGGCCTGGAATCCCTGCCGGTGGGAGAGATCATCCCGGAGCACGTTCTCTTCGACTACGAGTGCAAGTACCGGCCCGGCATGGCAAAGGAGATCTTCCCGGCCCATCTGCCCGAAGACACGGCCCGGAATATTCGGATCGCCGCCTTGAGAGCCCACAGGGCTCTCAACCTCAGGGACTTCTCCAGAGTAGACTTCATTCTGGACGAACATGAGGTACCCTGGTGTCTGGAGGCCAACGCTCTCCCGGGCCTCACCGCCAATTCACTACTGCCCAAAGCCGCCGCCGCCGCCGGGATACGGTTCCCTGATCTCTGCCAATCTCTGGCCCGAATGGCTCTGGCCAGGAGCCTCCCCGGGTAATGAGGCGATTCGCTTCGACCGGGGACAGCCTCCCGGGAGCCGGAGCGGAAGGAACCGACGGTAAGGGGTGGGGGTTTGACCGGGTAGGCGCTTATCTTTGGATACCAGGGAGCCGGATCTCGAATCCACGGTTTCTCGAAGTCATACAGGATCGCATGAGGATGCAATACACCCAGTACAGGGAAAACCCCTTCACTTCTTTTCTGACGCCATGGGTAAAACGCCTGCTCGTGGCGAATGTGGCGGTGTTTTTCCTCTCCTGGGTCATCGGACTGGAGGCGGTTTTCCGGTGGTTCGCCTTCGCCCCCTCGGACATCCTCACCCGTCCCTGGGGCGTCTTCACCTACATGTTCCTCCACGGAGACTTCTGGCATCTCTTCGTGAACATGCTGGTCCTCTTCTTTTTCGGCCCCCACCTCGAAAAGCGCTGGGGATCCAGGGAATTCCTTACCTACTACGTCATCTGCGGCCTGGGAGGGGTGGCCCTGAGCTTCCTCTTCGTTCCCTACTGGATCGTGGGTGCCTCCGCGGCCATCTACGGACTCATGCTGGCCTTCGCCATGAACTGGCCCAACGCCCCCATCTACATCTGGGGGATCTTTCCCGTGAAGGCCAAGTGGCTGGTGGGGTTCCTCTTTCTCATCAGTCTCATGAGTGCCGTGGGAGGAACAAACAGTGGCGTGGCCCATTTTGCGCATCTGGGGGGGATCGTCGCCGGATTCCTCTATCTCAAGAGTGACTGGCGGCCGGGAAGGACCTCCCGGAACAGCGGAAAAGGGCGGGGCGTCCGGGTCCGTAGGATGGCCATCGTTCCCCGGGAGGAGAAGCCCGAAGAGACCGCCCCTCACGGCAACGAATCCAAGCCCTGGAACTCCGAGGACGACAAGGTCCTGGATGAAGTGGATCGGATTCTGGACAAGATCTCCGCAGAGGGAATGTCATCCCTTTCCCCCCGGGAGCGGAGGGTCCTGGACGAGGTTTCCCGGAAGCACCGGTCCAATTGATCATGTTCTTCC
>CAZSDD010000016.1:0-38032 GCA_964605505.1 uncultured Gemmatimonadaceae bacterium
CCTCCCCCGGAGGAAGGTCCCGGTGGTCACCACCACAGACTGGCCGCGAAACGCCATTCCGCCCTGGGTAGCGATGCGGAAACCGTCATCCTCCAGGAACAGGTCCGTCACCATCTCCTGAAAGAGATCCAGCAGGGGAACCTCTTCCAGGACTGCCCGCACCGCTCTGGGGTAGAGGCCCCGGTCACACTGGGCCCGGGGACCCCAGACCGCCGGCCCCTTGGAACGGTTCAGCATCCGAAAGTGGATCCGGGCCTGGTCCGTGGCCCGCCCCATCACGCCCCCCAGAGCATCCACCTCCCTGGCCACGATCCCCTTGGCCACCCCACCGATGGCGGGATTGCAGCTCATCTGGCCGATGCGGGAGAGGTCCGACGTCAGAAGGAGGGTCCGGGCACCCAACCGGGCTGACGCTGACGCTGCCTCCGCCCCGGCGTGGCCTCCACCGATGACGATGACGTCATAGCGGCCTTCATGAGCACCCTCAAGGGACACAGGAGCTTCTCTTCCGGCCCTCAGCGGATGACATGGAAACCGGATTCGGGCAGATCCTCTTCCGATCCCTTCACCGCCACACCTTCCACCCTGGCCCCCGGCGGTCCCTCCCAGAGCCTCTCCTGAAATTCCTCGAGGGCCTCCGACGGGCCCCGAACATGAGCCTCCACCGACCCGTCGCTACGGTTCCTCACCGTGCCCTGGAGGCCCAGCTCCTGCGCTGTTTCCTGGGTCCAGGCCCGGAAGAACACTCCCTGCACCCTGCCCGTCACCCGGAAGCCCTTCTGCTCGATCTGTTGGTCTGTCATGAGCCCCCCGCTTATTTTCCGATACAGAATTCCCGGAATAGCGTGTCCAGAATCTCCTCCCGTGGGATCACTCCCAGGAGATCCTCCAATGCCGTCTCCGCCGGCCGCAGGTGGGTAGCCGCCACTTCGGCGGGAAGGCCGCCCTCCAGACCTTTTCGAAAAGCCCGGACCTCCTCCAGGGCCTTCTTCACGCCACGGGACTGCCTGCCCCGGGTCAATACCGGGAGATCGCTCCTGGAGCGCACCAGCCCACCGTACACCAGAGAAGGGAGAAGTTCTCTCAGGGCGTCCAGCCCATGGCCTCTGGTGATAGAGACATCCAGGCTCGCCCGGACGGCCGTCGCCGATTCCCCATCCCCCTCCTCACCCTTCCCCGTGCCGGCCCTCCCCTCCCCCTCCGGCCTCTCGTCCTCCTTGGTGCGAACCAGGACCACCGGCGTCCCGACCAGCTCGTCCAGAAAGGCCTTCTCCTCCCCTTCCAGTGATCGCCCGGCCTCAGCGCAAAAGAGAACCAGATCCGCCCTCTTCAGATAACGGCGGGCAACCTCGATGCCCAGACGCTCCACCACCTCTTCCGTATTCCGGAGTCCAGCCGTATCCACCAACCGAAAGGGGAAGCCCTCCAATGAAATCACGGCTTCCAGGGCGTCCCGAGTGGTTCCCGGAATTTCCGTCACGATGGCACGCTCCTCTCCCAGAAGCGCATTGAAAAGGCTGGATTTCCCCGAGTTCGGCCTCCCGGCCAGAACCGTCACGGCTCCTTCCCTGAGCATCTCCCCCTCCGGGGCCGTCCGGAGAAGGTCGTCCATGGCTCCCTCCAGCATCGTGGCCCTTCCGACGATGGCTTCCACCGGGACCGGCGGCTCGTCTTCTTCCGGGAAATCGAGGTGGTGCATGAGGAGGACTTCCAACTCCAACAGCCCTTCCCGAAGAGCGCTGATCCGCTGGGATAGCCCACGCTCCAACTGGTGTACGGCGGCGCTGTGCAGCGCCTGATTCCCTCCCTCGATGAGGTCCAGGACCGCTTCGGTCTGGAGCAGGTCCATCTTGCCGTTGAGATAGGCTCTTCGGGTGAATTCCCCCTCCCTTGCTTGCCGGGCGCCTGCCTGCCGACAGGCTGCCAGGATCAGTGTCGGTGACACCCATCCGCCGTGGGAAGAAATCTCCACCATGTCCTCCCCGGTATAGCTGCCCGGGCCCGGATAGGCCGTCACCACTACCTGGTCGAGGAGCTCTCCGGAATCCGGATCCACGGCCCTCGCCAGGGTGGCCATTCTGGGCTCCGGCGGCATGGGAACCTTCGGGCAGATCCTGGCCAGAACAGAAAACGCCCCCGGCCCCGAAAGCCGGATCACCGCCAGGGCACTGGTCCCCGGCGGTGTCCCCGGTGCTACGATGGTGTCCGGCTGAGCCATGTCAGGTGCCGAGCTTCAGGGGCTCCCTGGCCTGGGCCCTCTTCCGCTCCCTGGCAATGAAGATCTGTTGCGGAAGCGTGGCGATGTTGGCCGTGGCGTAATACAGGTTCAATCCCGAGGCCAGCTGGAAGAAGATGAAGACCATCATCACGGGCATGATGTACATCATCATCTTCATCTGGGGATTGGTCTGGGGCATGGATTTCATGCTCACCCACTGGAGGAGGAACATGGAAAGCCCCAGGAAGGCCGGAAGAATGAAGTAGGGATCCGGAGCCGAAAGGTCCGGGAGCCAGAGGAAGGGCACTCCTCGAAGGGCGATGGTATTCTGGAACACGAAGAAGAGGGTGATGAGAACGGGCCACGGCAGGAGCATGGGCAAGCAACCGGCCAGAGGATTGAACCCGTGGTCCTTATAGAGCTTCATCATCTCCTTCTGAAGCTTCTCCGGGTTGTCCTTGTGCTTGGCCTGGATCTCCTGGATCAGGGGCTGCACGGCCATGTTCTTGATCTGGGCACGCATGGCCTTCTGATTCAGCGGAAAGAGCACCACCCTCATGAGGACCCCGAAAACAATCAGAACCCAGCCGTATCCCAGATTCAGATTCTCGTGGAGGAAGTTGAGGATGGCCATGATGATCCCCACGAACGGCCTGATGACGGGCCGGAAGAATTTCCATCCGTAGGGATTCACGTCCTGCATGTCGGAGCCCAGCTGCGAGAGCCTGGCGAACTCCTGGGGCCCCATGAAGAGACGATAGGCAAAGGAGCCGTCCCGCTTCACGGATTGGGCCGCCGTCAACCGCCCGTCGTACTCTCCGGGCCCATCCTGAACCACCACACCCCCCAGATAGGTTTCCTCCTCTTCGCCGGCTCCGGCCAGGATGGCCAGAACGAAGTATTTGCTCTTGAACGCCGCCCAGACGAACGGCCCCTCCTCCACCCGGGTGCCATCCACTTTGTCCAGGGGCTGGGCCCGGATCCCCTCCCTGAGATGGTTCAGGACATATGCCGAGGCCCGGGCGTCGTCTTCCTCCCGCTGCTCGTTGAATGGGATTCCGTTGCCCAGCCCGGTGTAGACGACCCTGGCGTCCAGGCCGGAAACATTCCCGGCCACGTCGACGATGTACCCCTCCGGATGGAAGGTGTAGCTCACCTCGTAGGTGAAGGGATGGGTGGGGTGCTCGTACCTGAACCGAAGGCTCCGTGGGTCTCCGTCCGCCGAGAGCCGCATCCGGTCCGGTGGATCCACTTCCATGATCAGGTTCCGGAGATCCAGGGTATCGCTGCCCACCAGGAGCCGAGTCCCCAGAGCCCCGTCGCTTTCCGGAGAGACGAGCTCCACAGGCCCTTCAAAGGTGAATGACGGGAATTCCAGAAGCCGGGCCGAAAGGAGCCGCCCTCCACGGTTGGTGAAGGTGAACTCATAGAGTGGTCCTTCCACATGGACCCGGGCCTCTCCATCTCCCGGGGGCTCTTCGGCCGCCTGTCCCGGATCGCCAGCCGGGGGGGGGCGCGCAGCAGCCGCTTCTGCAGCGGAATCAGAGGGAGGGGTCAGGGCCCCGGTTTCTTCCGCCGGAGGGATCTGGAAAGGCTGATCCCCGCTGCCCTCCGCGACTCCCTGGGAATCCACGGGTTGCATAGGTCCCGCCACGGCCCCGGAGTCCGGGGCCTGATAACCGGGACGCTCCTCCGGGGGAACCGGCGGAAACATCAGGTTGGTGACCACCAGAACGGCGATCATCAGGACCACAGCCAGGAGGAATCGGATCTCGGTTCTCATGGTACCGGGTCGTACCCCTTACCCCCGAAGGGATGGCAACGAAGGAGCCGCCTCAGGGCCATCCATCCGCCCTTTCCCGCTCCATGCTTTTCGATGGCTTCCTGAGCGTAGACCGAGCAGGTGGGCGTAAAGCGGCAGGCCGGGGGCGTGAATGGAGAAATGCCCCGGCGATAAAAACGGATCAACGCCAGGAAGACAGTCCTGAACATAGCTCCTCAGCCATCTCGATGAGCTCACTCCGGAGCTGCTGATAGCTGGCTCCGTACGCCTCTCTTCTGGCCCGGATCAACAGGTCCCCCACCCATCCGGCAGACCGGAGCCTGGGGAGAACTTCCCTGCGGCCTGCCTCCCGGAGACGACGCTTTACCCGGTTCCGGTCCACCACCCGTTGGCGATGCTTCGGCACAACCAGGCCCAGGCGCAGCCTCTGGTCTCCGGAAGACAAAAAGAAGACGTCCAGATGAGACGTCTTCTTCCTCTTCCCCTTCCGGAGGAGGGCCCGGATGTCCCGGGGCCGGGTCACCCGACTCGACGGCGGCAGTCGGAACCGGCCCGGCGCCCCCGATCCCGGGCAGGCCAAAACCCTGGACCCTACTTGGAGCCGACGCTCACCACCAGCCGCCGCCGGCCTTTCTGGCGCCGCCGGTTCAGGGTCTTCCGACCCCCCTTGGTCTGCATGCGTGCCCGGAACCCATGCTTGTTCTTCCGCTTCCGGTTCCGTGGCTTGTACGTCGGCATCATGATCGGTCACCTGCTCGCTGCTTGGTTACGCTTGAAAATTAGCTCTCAAAGGTACACGGCCTGCCAGGTCAGGGTCAACCCCGGAAGCCCTGTTCCTCCATGGATTTCTCGAGGCATCATCCACTTCAGATTGACTTTTCCACACTCCCGGAATAGCTTGCCAGCCCCCATTTCAGGGTCTTGTCTTCCATGGGCCGTCGTGGGCCATCGCACTCGTTGCTACGGATGCCCCCGCCGGCTCCCGGAGATTCGTGCCCACCGGATTCATCGTACCATCGATCTTCCGAGGAGCGTGTCAGGATAGTGGGGCTGGTGGCGTTCATCGTGCACATTCCTGCAGATCATTCCAGGCGTCCATGGAGTTGACGGCTTCCGAACTCTGGTCTCGTATCCTGAAGGTCGTCCAGGCCGGACTTCCGGAACAGGCCTATCGAACATGGCTCGCTGGCACCTCCGCCGCAGCCCTCTCCGAGGGTGAGCTTCTGGTGGAAGCTCCCAGCCTCTTCCATGTGGAATGGCTGGAAGACAAGTACGGCCCCGTTCTCCAGGACGCTGCCCAGAAGGTCCTGGGGCGACCCATCTCCATCTCCTTCCTGGCCGTGGAGGGCGGAAACGCTCCGGTTCCAACCATCGAGCTCATCACGACTCCCCAGGACGAAGTCCCCACCCAGGTTCCACCCTCCGCTCCTCCGCAGGTGAGCCCGGGACTGAACCACCGCTATACCTTTCAGCGCTTTGTCGTGGGGGGGGACAACCAGCTGGCCTGGGCTGCCTCCAAGGCCGTGGCGGATCGCCCCGCCAGGGCCTACAACCCGCTCTTCCTCTATGGCGGGGTCGGGTTGGGGAAAACCCACCTCATGCATGCCATCGGAAACGCCATCATGGAAACAAGGCCCCAGAGCCGGGTGGCCTACGTTCCCTCTGAGCAGTTCATGAACGAGCTCGTGACCTCCATTCAGGAAGGGACGGCAGCCGAGTTCAGGAGACGGTACAGGATGATGGACCTCCTCCTGGTGGACGACGTCCATTTTCTGGAGGGAAAGGAACGGACGCAGGAGGAATTCTTCCACACCTTCAATGCCCTCTATGACGCCCACAAGCAGATCGTTCTCACCAGCGATCGTGCGCCGAAGGATATCCCTGGCCTGGAAGAGCGACTCATTTCCAGGTTCGAGTGGGGCCTGGTGGCGGATATCAACGCCCCGGATTACGAGACCCGGGTCGCCATTCTGAGAAAGAAGGCCGCCGACGACTCCCTGGTCCTGGATGGGGAGGTCATCGAGTTCATCGCCCATTCCTGTACCTCCTCCGTTCGAGAGTTGGAGGGAGCCGTCATCAAGCTTCTTGCCTATTCCTCCCTCAAGAATCAGGAGATCACCCTGGGCCTGGCTGAGAAAGCCCTTCAGGGGATGCTGGGATCCCGGGAGCGGGAGAGGTCCCGCCTTTCCCCGGAGCGGATCCGGGAGACCGTGGCCCGGGAATGGGGGGTGGACCCCCGGGGGCTGATTTCCAAGCGGCGCACGAAGGACCTGACCGTGCCTCGCCAGGTGGCCATGTACCTCATCCGGGATATCCTGGATCTGTCCCTGGTGGAGGTGGGGAACCTCTTCGGAGGTCGTGATCATTCCACCGTCATCCATTCCATCCGGAAGGTGGAGAGTGCCCTGGACACGGATCCGCCGTTGAGAAACGCCGTGGAACGTGTCCGCACGCTCCTTTCCAGCCGATGAAGCCTCTGGAGACCTTCGGGGGCAGACTGGGGGGCGGACTGGAGGAAGGAGATTTCTCTGTGAAAAACCCTGGGGACTCACGGGGGAAAACCATGACAGTTCTCCACACGGCTGTGGATCACGGAAGGTGCTGGGGATTTCGCCCTTCTTCTCCACGCTCCTTCCACACCGGGCACAGGAGGAGAAAAGAACCGGGTCCCGAAGAAAAGACCCCCATCCGGGTCCGTTCTTCCACAGATCCACACCCTCTACTACTACTGGTGTTTATCTCTTAAGGAATAAAGGATAAACTGATAGCAGGCGTTCTTCTGTGGATATCGCCGGTTCTCCGAGCCGGCCACGTGGAGGATTCATGAACTTCACCATCACGCGACAGAATCTTCATCAGGGTCTGGCGGCCGTTTCGGCCAGCATCCCCACCAAGACCACGCTTCCGGTCCTCTCCAACATCCTCCTGGAGGCCCGGGATGACGGAGTGTGGATGAGCGGGACCGATCTGGATGTTGCCGTCCGGGTGCATGTTCCGGCGGATGTGAAGGAAGCCGGGAGTCTCACGGCACCGGGAAAGAAGCTCCAGGAGATTGCCCGGGAGCTCCCCGATCAGCCGGTGGAGATGACGGTCCGGGGCGATCAGCTCGAGATCCGGTGTGGCCGAAGCGGGTTCAAGTTGAACGGTCTTCCCAGTGAGGAGTTTCCCAGCCTGCCCGAGATCGACTTCGACGAGGGTTGGAGCGTCACGGGGGGGGAGTTGCAGAAGCTCATCCACCACGCCGCTTTTGCCGTTTCGACGGAGGAGAGCCGCCCCATCCTCAACGGGGTCCTCTGGGAACTCAGGGACGGCCTCATGCGAATGGTGGCCACCAACGGTCACCGCCTGGCCAGAATGGCCGTGCCGGCGGGTCCGGCCACGGCCACCAGCGCGGATTTCATCGTTCCTCCGGCAGCTCTTCAGCAGGTGCAGCGGCTCTTCAAGGCCGACGAGGAGCTGGGCGTGGCCCGGGACGGGAATCACCTGGGGTTCAGGTCGGCGGGGACGGAGGTCTTCACCCGCCTCATCGAAGGCAGTTATCCCAACTATGAGCAGGTCATCCCCAAGGACAACGACCGCTTCGCCATCGTGGAGAAGAGCGCTCTGGAGTCGTCCGTCCGACGCATGGCTATCGTGGCCAGTGACCAGACCCACCGGATCCGACTTCTCTTTGAATCGGACCGGGTCCATTTGAGTGTCCTCACTCCGGATCTCGGTGAAGGCCAGGACGAGCTGGAGCTCCAGTACGAAGGCCCTGAGCTGGAGATCGGCTTCAATGCCAATTACCTCCTGGAGGTCCTCCGCTATATGCCGACCGATGAGGTGAAGATCACCTTCAAGGCTCCGGAAAGGGCCGCCACCATCGAGCCCGTAACCCCGGAAGGCCAGGATCCCATGGACTATCTCTGCCTGGTGATGCCCCTTCGGCTCCTGGACTGAGATCGCTCCTGCCCGGAGGGTGTGGATGGGGCCCGCCGAAAGGCCGGGCCCCTTTCTCTATTCAGGAGTGTAGAACATCTGTACTGTCGTGGCCTCCTCCCCCATTATGGAGGTGGAGGACAGAGAAGAGGAAATGAGAAGAACGGGCCGTGGATAGATCGGGAACCGGATTCGGGAGTCGGCGGATCCTCGTGGGTCCGACGGGCACCCTCGCAGGAATTCTCCTGGGTGTGGGGGTTTTCCTGTTCCTGGGCGGGTGTGGAGAGGATGACGGGTTTTCCCCCGGCACCCTCCGATTCGGTCAGGTGGGTGAAATGCGATTGACGCTGGTGGTGCCCCTGCTCTTCAACGAGCAGGAAGGGGAGCTTCAGCAGATCTTGACCTGGAGCTCCTCGGGAGCCTGGCAGCTGCGGGAATCCATCAGCTACAGAGGCCTTTCCGGGGACGAGACGCTCCGGAAGCACGGAGGGAGTCCGGGAGACTATGCCGCTGCCTACGCCACCCGCATCACACAGTTCAACGACGATTCGGCCCTCCGCCTCTTCACTCCGGAGCTTCCCCGGTCCCTGGAACCTGCATGCACTGATGGGCAGACCAGGGTGACATTGCTGATCCGGGATGACCTGGAGAAGGAGACGGCGAGTTGGACCCGTTGCTCCGAAGGAAGCCTGAGCACCCTGAAGACCTCGGAGGCGGGCCCCGACGCCGGGGCGGTACGCCTGCTCCAGGCCGCCATTCTCATCAGGGATTTTTCCCTGGGTGAGGATTTCCGGTCTGCCTATCTGGGGAGTGTCCCTTTTGGAACGCTGGATCGGGGGGAGGACTCCGGAGCGGAGCCGACGGGGCCCAGGGCATTCTATTCCAGCAGTGCCGGAGTTCTGGAGACGCCCCCGGGATGGGTGGAATTCTGGAGGAACCACACCGGCAACATCATCGCCCAGCCACCGGTGGTGGACTGGGCCAGGGAAATGGTGCTGGTGGCGGCCGTTGGAAAGCGCTCCGAAGCCGGAGACAGCGTGGAGGTACGGCGGGTTCTCCAGACCGGCGAGGGCACGCTGGTCACCCTGTTCGAACGGGTTCCCGGTGACTTCTGCTCCCCGGCAGCCAGGGATCACTACCCGGTTCACATCGTGGTGGCGCCCCGGACCCTCCTTCCCATCGAATTCGGCCAGGTGGAAAAGGAATGGGTACCGTGCGGCTTCTGACGATGGTCCGGAAAATGGATCCGGTGGGCTGACGAGGTGTCTCTCCGTCGCCAGTTCGTTCTCGTCTTCGTGGCCTTTTCCGTCATCATCTCCGGAGTCGGTGGGGTTCTGGCCTACCGGACCACCGCGCGAACCCTGGAAGATGAGCTCGACGAGAAGCTGACCAAGATCGCCTGGGCGGCAGCGGAGGTGGGATTCCGAGCCGACGAGCTTCTCTTTCTCCAACCCGGTGACGAGGCGAATCCCACCTTCACCGCTGTGCAGCGGGACCTCCGGGGGCTCCTTCGGATCGTGGACGCCGCCTACATCCTCCTTCCCGATCGAACCTGCCTGGCTTCCAGCTTCTCTCCGGAAGAGCGACCCATCGGGTCCCACCTGTATGAGCTGGACGCGTATGCGGAGGAGATCACGGAGGCGGGGCTGGCGGGAGAGGCCACCTCACCCCTCTTCCGGAACCAGGACGAAGGCCGGCACTACAAGTATGCCTTCGTAGAGATCGACGGAGGACCTGCCATACTGGCAGTCCTGGGCCCGGCAAACTACATGGCTCCCCTGGAGGCGTTCAGACGTACGGTCATCTTCGGTTCCGTTCTTTCAGCCGTGATCGCCGCGATTCTGGCATGGTTCCTGGCCACCCGGGTCACGGGGCCGCTGGAGCGGCTGGGCCGTGCCGCTCTGCGGATTCAACGGGGCCGGATCAGCGAAGAGGTGGGAGAAGAGCCGGGAGCCGAGCTTGGCCGACTCTCCCGGGCCATGGAGCGGATGAGGAAGGGAATCCTTCACCGGGATGAGCAGCTTCGGCTCATGCTGGCCCAGGTGGCTCACGAGATCCGTAATCCCCTGGGAGGGCTGGAGCTTTTCACCTCTGCCGCGGTGGAAACCCGGAATCCGCGGGACAGGGACCGGTTCCTGGCCAAGGTCCGCTCCGAGATCCAGGCCCTGAACCGGATCATCGACGACTTCCTCACCTTTGCCCGGCCGCTCCGGGCCGAGGACACCCTCCATGACATCCGGATTCCCATCCAGGAGGCTGTGGAGCTCATGGAGATGAGGGTGCGGGAGGACGGAGGGCGGCTGGTGGTGGATCTCCCCGACGAGATCCTCATGGCCCGGGCGGATCCGGAGCATGTGAAGCGGGTGACGCTGAATCTGCTCCGAAACGCAGCCCAGGCGGGCCGGAACGTGACGCTGAGAGGGGAGAGTTTTCGGGGAGAGGTGGTACTTTCGATTTCGGATGACGGTTCCGGCGTGCCGGAGGAGATGGAAGACCGGATATTCGAGCCCTTCGTCACCGACAAGGAGCAGGGAGCCGGGCTGGGGTTGGCCATCGTCAAGCGTCTGGTGGAGAGCAATCTGGGCCGGGTTGAGTTGAGGCGCGGAGAAGACTCGGCTGGGGAGGGTGCCGAGTTCAGAGTATATTTCAGGGGAGCGGAAGACCTTCCCCTTTCCTGAGCCCTGGATCTTCCGGAGGCTCGGGTTCTCCGGTGGGAGCCAGGGTGGATTCCAGGTATTCGTGAGTTACGAAAGAGGAAGAAAGTCCAGATATGGCGCAGGTTCTCATCATCGATGACCACGATTCCATGAGAGAAGGGCTGGAGCTCCTTCTGAGACGCAGAGGGCACAAGACCCTGGCGGCGGAGGGAGGGGAGCGGGGGCTGGCCCTCATGGAGGAGTTGGGAGCGGATCTGGTCATCACGGACCTGAAGATGGCCAGGATGGACGGAATCCAGGTCCTGGAGAGGGTCCGGGAACGGTTCCCCGACACGGAGGTCCTGGTCATCACCGCCTACGGCACCATCGAAAAGGCCGTTGAGGCCATGAAGCTGGGCGCTGCCGATTTCATCACCAAGCCGTTCTCCTCAGAGGAGTTCGGGGTGAAGATCGACCGACTCCTCATGGATCAGGAGGAACGCCTCCGCCTGAAGCGGGAGAATGTGGCCCTCCGGGTGGAGAACACCTATCTGAAGCAGGAGACGGAGGCCCGGTACGGGGAGATCGTCGGAGAATCGCCCCAGATGCAGGAAGTCTTCCGCTGGGTGGATCGGGTGGCCCGGAGCGAGTCGACGGTCATGATCTACGGGGAGTCCGGCACAGGGAAGGAGTTGGTGGCCCGGGCCATCCACGCCGGCTCCCCCCGGCGAGACAAGGCTTTCATCCGGGTGAACTGCGGAGCTCTTCCGGAAGGACTCCTGGATTCGGAGCTTTTCGGCCACGAGAAGGGTGCCTTTACCGGAGCCGAGCGGCAGCGTAGGGGACGCTTTGAGTTGGCCCACGGAGGGACTCTCTTCCTGGACGAGATCGGCACCATCAACCAGACCACCCAGGTCCGGCTGCTGAGGGTCCTCCAGGAACGGGAGCTGGAGCGGGTGGGGGGGGAGGAGACCATCCCGGTGGACGTCCGCATCATCGCTGCCACCAATACGCCCATGAAGGACCTCCAGTCGGGCGGCGCCTTTCGGGAGGACCTCTTCTACCGGCTCCATGTGGTGCCCATCACGATCCCCCCCCTCAGAGAGCGGAAATCGGATGTGCCGGTGCTGGTCCAACATTTTCTGAACAAGCTGGCGGAGCGAACCAATGCGCGGATCACCGGGGTGAGCGAAGAGGCCATGGAGCAGCTTCTGGACTATGACTGGCCCGGCAACGTCCGGGAACTGGAGAACGTCATGGAGCGGGCCCTGGTCCTTTCGGAGGGGCCGACTCTCCAGGAAGACGACCTTCCCTTCCTTCCACCCGGCCAGGCCCCGGACACGACCCTTATCGACGCTTCCTTTCCCACCCGGGGCCTTGACCTCAACCAGGCCGTGGAGGGGATCGAGGAACGGCTTCTGCGCAGGGCCCTGGAGCAGGCGAACGGCGTGAAGGCAGAGGCGGCCCGCCTTCTGGGGATCAAGGCCAGCGCCCTGTACTACAAGCTCGAGAAGTACGGGATACAGGGGTGAGGCTCGTGGGACCGGGGGGCTTCCGTCCAGGAGGTGCCAGGTACACGCCTCGCCGGAGCGGGCTGTTGGTTCTGCTCCTCTTCATCCTTCCGTTGTCGGCTCTCGGCCCATTGCCGGCTCTTGGCCAGGACCTGCCCAACCTACCGGCTCTGGAGAACGAGTACCTGGCGGCCCAGCGGGAGTACCAGGCCGCCTTCCTGTCCCTGGAGGCTATGGAAAGCCGCTACAATCAGGCCCTGGAGGAGTGGAGTGAGGCCAGAGCCTCCGGAGACCAGGACCGGACCGACCAGATCTTCACTACCGTTCAGCAGATGGGGTTGGAGGTGGGAGCCCAGGAGTGGCGGGTACAGGATAAGGCGGCGGAGTTGGAGGCCGCCCGGGATCGCCTGCTGGAGGCCCTTGGAAGCAGATTGGAGGAGCTCATTCAACGAAGAGACTCGGCTGTGGACCCGGAAGAGCAGCGGCAATTGGCGGTGATCCTCGCCGATGCCACCAACCGCCTCCTGGAGCTCAGGGCCGAGGAGCCTCCGGAGACCACCCTGGAACCCATGCAGGAAGTCACCATAAGCCCCGGTGACACTCCCCGGGATATCCTGAGGAAGGCTGAATCCCTGGACTTCCGGGCCGACCGGCACGAATCCAGATTGGCGGAGGTCGAGCTCCGCATGAGAAAGCTCCTGGAAGACCTGCGCAGGGCCCGGACCGTCAGCGATTTCGTCGCGGGAGTTGAACGCTACGACGACACGCGGCTTCCGGTGGTTTCTCCCGGGAGCAGGGGGGTGGATCCGGAGCAGGGAGAGCTCCCGCCGGGCTCGGATACCCTGGGCGTGGCGGAGCGTCCCCTTACCCTGGAGGAGCGGATTCAAAGACTGGAGATCCTCCGTGAAGACCTGGCTCGACGCATAGTGGAGATCAGGGCGAAGGCCCAGCGATTCAGGGATCATGTCAGGGGAGGTGAGGCATGATGCCGCTCCGGAGCTCCCGGCGCCTTCTGTTCCTGGGTCTGGCTGCGGCTGGACTTCTCCTCCAGCCGACCGGGGCTCGGGGACAGGTCCGCTGGCAGGATCTGGTTCTCACCGGGGGAACCTCGCTGGAAAGCTACAACGGAAACCTCCCGGCGGTGACCATCTCGGCCGTGGACAGCACCGAACAGGCTTCGGCGATGGTGGGGGAGCTGGGGGCCCGGGGTCGGCTCACCCTGTTCAGCGGACAGGAGCGATCCCTGGACCTTCAGTTCGACGCCGGGCTCCGCCAGTTCGTGGCCGGGGGTTTCGAGGTCCGGGACTATGCCTCCCGGGAATGGGTGGGGAGGTCCAATCTGAACTATCGGGAATCCCTGTCGTCTCTCGGCGATCTCTGGGTGGAGGTGGGCCTGGGGGCCCGCAGGGTGGATGATCGGCCCCCCATGCCCCTCTTCCTCCAGCCGGGGTATTCCACCGCGGACGGCCGCATCCGTTTCCAGTTCCGGCCTGTCCGAGGCCTCTTTTTCGATGTTCAGATCATGGGTGAAGCAGCCGACTACGCGACCAGGTCCGTCACTCCGCAGCTGGAGCTCCTGGATCGAAGGGTTCTGGGTGCCGAGAGCGGAGTCACCTGGGGGCCGGATTGGCGGGCGCGTCTCCACACCGGTCTCAAGGTTTCAGAATATCGGAACCAGGGGACCTTCGATCCCCGGGATCCCTTCCGGAGGGACCTGACCTGGAGCCTGGGCGGGACCTGGACCTACACATCCAGCTTCTTTGCCCAACTGGGGGCTGAGGCCACCATCAACCGGTCAAACTCCGACCGTCCCGAATACGATGCCCTGAGCCTCCGGGCCGTGGTCTCCGCTCCCCTTCCCGGGAGCCTGAGCCTGAGCTTCTTCGCGAACCTCACGGAGAAGTGGTACAAGGTCAGGACGGATTTCGCACGGCTGGTTCCGGGAGAGGAGGCCGACAATGCGTCGGTGGTATACCTGGAGCTGGCACGGCCTCTTCTGGTGAACCTGGACGGGGCGGTGCGCTTCGGGTGGAACCGGGCGGAGACGGATATCGGGAACGCTTACTTCGAGCGGTACGGGGGCACCTTGCTTCTCCGCTATCGCCCCTGGGGGAGGTAGGGCGTTTTCAGGAACGCCCAGGCCAGGAGCGAGGAGTCGTGGGAGAGGGTCAGGTCCACCGGGAGAGGGGCCCCGTCCAGGTAGGCCAGAGGGACCCTTCGGCCCGGCATGCCAGGTCCGCATCGGATCTCGAGGCGACCCTCCTGGATATCCAGGGCCACCGCCAGTTCCCTCCTGGCTTCCAGGCGAGCCAGGGCCGAGGCCCGGTGGGAGACGCAGCTCCATTCCTCCCGGGAGAAACGGGACCGAAGGGATTCGGGGAGATCCGTGGCCTTCCCTCCGTCTCGTACCACACCCCGACACACCTCCGGCTCGGCATCGCCGGGGCTGCCCATCCAGGACAGAGCGTGGATGTGGCTTTCGGCCCAGTGGGCCCGCACCGCGAAATGGAAGCCCCGATATACGCCTGTTCCCTTGAGGGTAGGGGCGGAAATCAGGGATTCCGTCTCCCGGGCCAGCCGCTGAAGCTCCTCCGGGGAGAACAGGATCCTGAAGTCGGGGTGGTGGAAGACCGGAGGGGCACCCAGGACCTTGGTGGTGCTCTTGAATATGGCCTCCTTCCCCGCCCACAGGAGCCAGAGCGTCCGCTCCGGTGAGGGGCTGGAGCGTATGGCCTCCGCCTCTTCAGGTGTGAAGACCTTCCGGAGGAATCGGAGGTGGGAGGCCTTGTCCCTGCTTCTGGAAGACGCCAGGTCCACCACGTCGTTTCCCAGCCGCCAGTTTCTGGACAAAAGACATCCCTCCCTCAGTCACCGGTGTAGATCACACGCCAGATGCGGCCCACCTGACTGTCGGAGATATGGAGAGCTCCGTCGGGCCCCTGGGACAGGCCCACCGGCCGGAAATCGGCGCCCCGGGGGCTGACGTCCCTGCCGGCAAAATCGTCGGCGAAGATGAACCAGTCCCCTGTCGCCTCGCCGTTCTGGAAGGGAGTGAATGCCACGCTGTAGCCGCCCTGGGGAAGGGGAGCCCGATTCCACGAACCGTGAAAAGCCACGAAGGCGCCTCCCCGATACTCCGGCGGAAACTGCTCCCCGGTGTAGAAGGCCAGGTCATTGGGCGCCCAATGTGCCGGAAAACCGATGATGGGGTCCTTCATCTCGCTGCACCGCCCCACCACCTCTCCGTCTCCCCCGTACTCCGGAGCCAGGACCTTTGTATCGGTGGCGGGATCGTGGTAGCAGTAGGGCCAGCCGAAGTCGTCTCCCTCCTGGATCAGGACGAACTGCTCCGAGGGCTTTTCGGCATTCTCCTGCTCCGTGAAGTGCTCCCCCCAGAGGGCGGACAGCTGGTCCCTTCCGTGGATGACGCCGTAGAGGTCCCCCGAAGGATGCAGGGCCAGCGCCACCGTGTTCCGGAGGCCGGTGGCGAAGCGGGAACCGTCGGCCTGGGTCTGACCCGTGCCATGGGCATCGAAGCGCCAGATCCCGGCCCTGGTCTCCAGCTGGGGGCAGGGATCCAGCCCCGGGGAACCCACGGACCGGGGCTCCTCCTGGCATGCGTTGGAGGGAGAGCCGATGTTCACGTAGAGCTCTCCGTCCATTCCCAGGGCAAGACTTTTGGCCCTGTGGTTCTGGGTGGCGGGAAGGTCGCTGACCAGGGTGTCCGGCGGGCCGCTCGGGGCCGTGGCCCCTTCCGGAAAGGGATACCGGAGAACGGCATCATCCGTGGCGAAGAAGACGTAGCCATCTCCGAGGAGGACCTCGTTTCCGCCATTCTCACCAAACCGGAAGGTCCTGTCCGCACGGCCGTCCCCGTCTTCGTCCCGGAGGAGAGCCACCCCGCCCGTCACCACGGTTCCGTCGGACCCCCTGCTGTTCCGGATGGCTACGAAGATGTCTCCGTTGGGAGCCACCTCCAGATGTCTGGCCGGTCCCACGGATTCTGCCACCACCAGGGCGCAGAACCCGTCGGGAAGGGAGATGCCGCCGTTGTCCGGATCGCATTCCCCGGTGGGCCCCCGGGCCTGAGACGGGCCGCAGGCCCCCACGGCCAGTGACAGGACGAGGAGCGGTGCCGAACGGCGCAGGCGCAAGGTGGACTCCCGGATCATGGGTTCCTCTCGGTCTTGGAGGCGAGCAGGCTTGAAGCTTCAAAGGATCGAAGGGGAAGGGGGAAAGGTCAAGCTCCTTGCTTCCCCGTTGTGCTTCCCATTAACCTGAGCCGCATGTCATCCCTCCGCCTCCGGGGCCTGACCCGGTGCATGGTCCCGGCAATCCTGATCTTCCTCCTCCAGGCCGGGCCCGCCGCCGGCGGTGGCAGGAGCGAACCCGACACGACGGTCCTCGTCCTGGCTGCCGCCAGTCTCACCGATGTCCTTCCCCGGGTGGCGTCCCTGTGGAAGGAAGCCGGCGGACCCGGCGTCCGGTTCAGCTTCGATGCCACGTCCAGGCTGGCGCCCCAGGTACTTCAGGGGGCCCCGGCGGACCTCTTCTTCAGCGCCGACGAGGGGTGGATGGACTGGGTGGCGGAAGGCGGAGGCATCCGGGAGGAGACCCGCACCAGGGTAATCGCCAACGAGCTGGTCCTGGTCGTCCCCGGCGAAAGCGGGTACAGCCCCCCGGGGCCCGCCGCCCTGGTGGAGTCGGACCTGTCCCGATTGGCCCTTGCCGGGGAGAACGTCCCGGCGGGCAGGTACGGGAAGTCCGCGCTGGAATCCTTCGGCGCATGGGAGGGTCTGGAAGGCCGGGTGGTGAGGGCGGGAACCGTCAGGGGGGTGCTGGAGTGGGTGGCCCGGGGAGAGGTGGACGCCGGGATCGTGTACCGGACCGATGCCATGGCTGAGCCCCGGGTCCGGGTGGCCTTCACTTTTTCCCCCTCCTCCCATCCCCCCATCGTCTACCCGGCTGCGGTCACGCGGCAGGCCCCCCATCCGGAGCTGGCTGCTGATTTCCTGGCTTTCTGCACTTCTCGTCGGGCCCGGGCCGTCTTTCGGGACCAGGGCTTCCGGATTCCCGCCCGGGCCGGCGCCGAGCATGCGTCCCCGGAAGCCGCCCCCCTTCCGGACCCATGGTCCGCCATCCGGCTCTCCTTCCTCGTGGCCCTTGGGGCCACCCTGGCCGGGCTCGTCCCGTCCGTGGCTGTGGGGTGGGTCCTGGCCCGCAAGGACTTCCCGGGAAAGAGCGTCCTGGCCACGGTGGCCCTGGTTCCGCTGGTTTTGCCCCCTGTGGTCACCGGCTTTCTCCTCCTGAGCCTCCTGGGCACCCAGAGCCCCATTGGGGGATGGCTGGATCGCCTGGGGCTCCCCATTCCCTTCACTCTCCTGGGGGCCACCCTGGCGGCGCTGGCCGTGGGGATTCCGTTGTATGTGGTGTCGGTCCGAAACGCCTTTCAGGCCGTGGATCCTGCCTTCGAGGAGGTCTCCTGGACCCTGGGCCGCCGACCCTGGTCCACCTTTCTCAGGATCACCCTTCCCCTGGCCCTCCCCGGGATCGCCGCCGGGGCGGTGCTGGCCTTCGCCAGGGCCCTTGGGGAGTTCGGGGCCACCGTGGTCCTGGCCGGAAACGTGGAGGGAACCACCCGTACCATTCCCCTGGCGGTATACACCCTCCTGGAGTCCCCTCAGGGGAGGGACGCCATCTGGGTCCTGGTAGGGGCCAGCGTCGTCCTATCCCTCCTGGCCCTGTTGGGGTACGAGGCGCTGTCCCGGAGACAGCGGAGACACATGGAGGCCCGTTATGGCCGGTGAGGGCCGGGTCCTGGATGTGGACGCCAGGGTGCCGCTGGGGGCCCGCGAGTTGGAGATCAAGCTCTCCACCGGGGCCATGACCGTGGCCATATTCGGTCCCTCCGGCGGAGGCAAGAGCACCGTGCTCCGCACCCTGGCCGGAGTGGAAGGGAGGGCCCGGGGTCGGGTTTCCATTCTGGGCAGGTCCTGGATGGACACGAAAAAGGGAGTCTTCGTCCCGGCCTGGGAGCGGGGCGTGGGTTGGGTGCCACAGGATTACCTCCTCTTCCCACACCTCACCGTTCGGGAGAACCTGGCGTACGGAGGGAAAGGGAAGCGGGATGTCCAGGAAGTGGCGGAGAGCCTCCTGGTGGATCAACTTCTGGATCGTCGTCCCCGCCGACTGTCCGGGGGAGAACAGCAGCGGGTCGCGCTGGGAAGGGCCCTGATTCGGGAGCCCGAAGTCCTTCTGCTGGACGAGCCCTTTTCGGCCCTGGACCGTCCCCTGCGGAGCCGGGTGGGGGAGGTGATCCGGGGGTATGTGGCGAGGCGGGGGATACCCCTGGTCCTCATCAGCCACGATGAGGTTGACGCCGCGGCCCTGGGACAGGAGCACTGGCTCCTCTCCGGGGGGCGACTGGAGAGACTGGATTGACGGACGACTCCATGGGCCATCCATCCGGACCTCGATGAACCAGATGAGCCCGACCCTGATGCTGGAGAAAGAAAGCAGATCATGAAGCTCGTAACCGAGGAACAGCTCCGAAGGCTCGTGGCCGAGGAGGAAGCCCTTGAAGCCGTTGAAATGGCTTTCCGGGCTCTCTCCGAAGGCCGGGTGATCCAGCCGCCGCCCATGGGAATGGAGCTGAGAGAGGTACGTGGAGAAGTCCACGTGAAGGGAGCCTACCTGAAGGGGGAACCCATCTTCGCCATGAAGGTGGCTTCCGGCTTCTATCGGAACCAGGCCAGAGGGTTGCCTACAGGCTCGGGGCTGGTCCTGGTCTTCGACGCTGCCACCGGATTTCCCCTGGCGCTCTTCCAGGACAATGGGTACCTGACAGAGCTCCGGACGGGGGCCGCCGGAGCCCTGGCGGTGAGCCTCCTGGCTGCGAAGCGGCCCCTGGAGGTGGCTGTCCTGGGTGCCGGCTCCCAGGCTCGGTACCAGCTCAGGGCCATGGCACGGGTCCGTACCCTCAAGAGAATCCGGGTCTGGAGCCCCGTGGACAAAGAGATCTTCGCTTATGCCCGGGAGATGGAGCCTGCCCTGAAGGTTCCCGTGACGCCTGCTTCGAGCCCCGAAGCAGCGGTGTCCGGCGCCGATCTTGTCGTTACTGTGACGCCCAGCCGGGTTCCCTTGCTGGAAGCCGGGTGGATGACGCCCCATGTGACGGTGGTGGCGGTGGGCTCAGATGGTCCGGAAAAGCAGGAGCTGCACGTCGATGTGCTGGGCAGAGCCGGAAAGGTGGTGGTGGACTCCCGTGCCCAATGCCTGCACCTGGGGGAGGTCCACCACGCCGTGTCGGCCGGTGTCCTGAACCCCGAGGATATTCACGCGGAGCTGGGGGAGGTCCTCACGGGAGTCCGCCCGGGCCGGGAGGGGGGAGAATCCATCGTGGTGGACCTCACCGGGGTCGGAGCCCAGGACGCCGGCATGGCGGGAGTGGTGTGGGAGAAGCTGAACAGGCTGGAGGACGGCTGACGAATTGGAGTCCCTCCGGACCGTCGGATCCCAGAAGGCCTATTCCAGGATAGCGTCCACCTTGGCCGCGCAGATGAAGTCATTCTCCGTGAGCCCTTCCACGGCATGGGTGGTGTAGACTAGCTCGCAGCGGCTGTATCCCACTGTCGTGTTGGGGTGATGGTCTTCCCGATGGGAGATCCAGGCCACAGCGTTCACGAAGGCCATGACCTCGTAGTGATTACCGAAATTGAAGAGTCGCCGGATGGCATGGCCGTCGTCGATGACCTCCCAGGACGGCACTTCCTTCTGTAGCTTCCGGGCCTCTTCCAGAGTCATGGGAGGAATCCCTCCCTCGCATGGCTTGCACTTCTTTTTGCGGAGCTCCGTCATACTCGCTTCCGTTCCGTGAAGGGGTCGGCGTCACAACCAGCATCAATAGGCCGAAGGGGCGCCGGAGTTCCCAGTGGCCTGTCGGTTGGTGGACGGGCCGGCCCCGGATCAATCTTCGCGTGAGCCCGGGCAATATCGCAGGCGGAGTTCCCGGGTCAGGGCCCGCTGCACTTCTCCGCCCGGGCCCTGAAACTGCCCGGCGATGGACCTCAAGGGGGTGCCGTCCGGAGGCAGGGTCAGATCCTGATCCAGCTCCAGGAGAGGGAGGGCCACCCAGGGCCGGCTTCGGATATCGGGATGGGCACGGGTCCCATCGTACAACAGGAGGTCCAGGTCCAGGGTCCGGGGGGCGTACCTGTTCTCTGTTGGAACCCGGCCCAGAGCGGCCTCGATGGTTTCCAGGATCTCGGCCAACCGCTCCGGAGAAACGGCCGTCCGGATTTCCACGACTCCGTTCAAGAAGTCCGGGTCCCGGGCCACCGATTCCGCCGGCTCCCCCGGGGCCGGGAGAGGGGGGGTGCGGTAGAAGGTGGAAATGCCGGTGATCTCGACCCCGGGTGTACCCAGGAGCAGCCCCAGGGCCGCGGAAATGTTCTTTTCCGGGTCCAGGCTGGATCCGATTCCCAGGAAGGCCCGGGGCATTAGAAGCGTCCCGGCATCAGTTGCCGGTATTCCGGCGCCGCTCCACCTCCACCCCGACACTCTCGGAAAAGCGGACGGCTCCGGGCTTTTCGACCCGCACCAGAGCCGCCTTCACCCGCTGGTCCTCCATACAGATTCCCGCGATCTCCTCAGCCAGCTTCTCCACCAGGTAGAAGGCCGAGTTTTCGACCAGGGCGAGCACTCGCTTGGCCACGGCCCGGTAATCCACCGCATCCCGGAAATCGTCGCTGTTGCCGGCGGGGCGACAGTCCGCTTCCATGACGATGTTGATGAGGATGTCCTGTTTCTTTTCCCGCTCCCAGTCGTGGATGCCGATGATGCTCCGGACCAGGAGATTCTTGATGAGGATCCTGTCGCTCACGTGCTCCCTCCCAATCGGATGTGCCGGCCGCCGTCCACGAAGATGACCTGACCCGTGACGAAGGTGGCCCCCAACAGATACAGAATGGCGTCGACGATATCGGAGGGATAGCCTCTTCGCTTGAGGGGAAGCTCCCGGGTCAGGCCCTCCAGGTAGTCCTCATCCAACTCCTCCGGGGGGAGGACGGCTCCGGGAGCCACGCCGTTCACCTGGAGGGCGGGAGCGAACTCCAGGGCCGTCATGGTAGTGAGCTCGGCCAGGACGGCCTTGCTCAGGTGGTAGGGAGCGTGGGCCAGGTCCTTTCCCACCAACCGGGTGTCCAGAAGGTTCACCACGGACCCTCGATTTCCAGTGTCCCGGAGCCGTCGCCACAGGGCCCGGGTCAGGAGAAAGGGGGCCCAGGCGTTGATCTTGAGATTCGGCAGAAGATCCTGGAAGCTCATCCCGTCCATCCGGCCGGACGGGAAGATGGAGGCGTTGTTCACGAGGATGTCCAGGGAGCCGAGGCCGTCCCAGGCTGTCCGGAAAACGTCCTCCAGAGCTTCACTGTCCTCCAGGTTCCCCCCCACCGGTAGGGCCTTCACCCCCATCCCTTCCAGGGTCCGGCAGAGTTCCTCCGCCGGCTCCCGGGAGGTGTTGTAGTGGATGGCCAGGTTGGCCCCGGCCCGTCCCAGGGCCAGAGACGTCTCCCGTCCCAGGCGCTTGGCTCCACCGGTGACCAGGGCGGACTTTCCACGAAAGAATTCAGAATCGGTCACGAATCTCTCCTATAAACGAGAGACCCTGAAGCCAGCCGCTCCAGGGCCCCGGCTCCTGGGCCTCTCGCCTACCCCTGGAAGCTTCCAAGGATCTCCAGCACCCGGTCCACGTCTCCGGCGGTGTGGTCGGCATTGATCTGGAAGCGAATCTCCTCGTCGCCCTTGGGCACCACGGGGTAGGCCAGCCCGGTGGCGAGGACTCCGTTGTCGAAGAGGTGTGCCACCAGGGCCCGGGTCCGTGCCGTATCCCGGACCATGAGGGGCACCACGGGGTGCTCCCCGGGGATGGTTTCCAATCCCAGCTTCCCGAGGCCTTCATCGAAACGCCTGGTCATGGCCCGGAGATGGGCCAACAGCTCCCGGCCTTCCGGACTGTCCAGCAGCCTCAGGGATGCCAGAGCCGCGTTGGCCTCTCCCGGGGTAATGGGGTTGGAGTAGATGTAGAAGGGGGCTGATTCCCTCAGAAAGCGGATGACGGCGGCGTCGGTGGTGATGTAGCCGCCGTTCACTCCGAAGGCCTTTCCCAGGGTCCCGACCAGAATGTCCACCGGTGGCGAGCCGGTGTGTTCCTCGCTCCCCCGGCCTGTCTTTCCGAAGGCCCCGACGCCGTGGGAGTCATCCATGACCACCACGACATTTTCCGGATACCCGTCGTCGTGCTTCCGGGCCAGGGCCATGATCTGGTCCATGGGCGCATGGTCGCCCCGCATGCTGAAGATCCCGTCGGTGATGACCACGGCCCGCTTCGCCTCTCCCTTGTGACCCTTGAGGGCTTGGTCCAGGGCCTCCATGTCCAGGTGGGGATAGACCAGCTTCTTGTAGGGCCGGGAGAGGCGGACGGCGTTGATGATGCAGTTGTGGTTCAGCTCATCGCTGATGACCACCGTCTCCCCTGTGATGAGGGGGGTGACGCTTCCCATGATGGTGGCGTAGGCCGAGGAGAAGATCATGGCCTCTTCCCGGCCGTGGAAGGCCGCCAGGGCCCGCTCCAGCTCCACGTGGACGTCATAGGTCCCGCTGATGAAGCGAACGGCTCCGGGGCCGGCGCCGTACTTCGCCGTTCCCTCCTCCTCGGCCTTCATGACCTCCGGCCGGAGGCCCATGCCCAGGTAGGAGTTGGAGTTCATGCGGATGAACTCCTTCTCCCCCTGGCCTTCCAGGTGGAAACGGGGACCCCGGTTCCCGGAGGCGGGGATGGCCTTGGTCACGACCTTCTCGGCTCCCTTGGCGGTTCCCTTCCGTTCCAGGTCGGCCACATGGTCCTTCAGGAGCTGGGTGATGCGATGGAGCGGCATTGTCTTCTTCCTTATTCAGTCAGCAGGCGGTAGTCGGTCCGTGTTCGGTCGGCACAGGCCCCGGCGGCACTTCCCCGGCCCCGGCTCTCAGACCTCCAGCTTCTTCCGCAGGTTCACCAGCATGTCTTCCACCATGGTGTCCAGATCATAATCCGGATCCCAGCCCCACTCCTCCCGGGCCGCCGTGTCGTCCAGCCGCCGGGGCCAGGACTCGGCGATGGCCTGCCGCGTGGGATCCACGTCATAGTCCATGGTGAACCCGGGAATGTGCTTGCGGATTGCCGCAGCCAGGTCCTCGGGCGTGATCTGCATGGCGGCAATGTTGAACGCGTTCCGGTTCTTCAGCCGGGAGGCATCGGCATCCATTACGTCGATGGATGCCTTGATGGCATCAGGCATGTACATCATGTCCAGCCGGGTATCCGCGGCCAGGAAGCAGGTGTAGCTCCCCTGTTTGAGGGCCTCATAGAAGATTTCCACGGCATAGTCCGTGGTTCCGCCGCCGGGCTCCGTGGTCCAGGAGACGAGGCCTGGATAGCGAACGCCCCGGGCGTCCACGCCGAAGCGGAGGTGGTAGTAATCCGCCAGGAGCTCCCCGGCCACCTTGGTCACCCCGTAGATGGTGGTGGGGCGCTGGATGGTCACCTGGGGAGTGGGATCCGGGGGGGTGGAAGGCCCGAAGGCGGCGATGGAGCTGGGAATGAAGATGGCGGAGCCCCGGACCCGGGCAACTTCCAGGGCCGATTCCAATCCACCGAGATTGACGGTGTAGGCCATGTGGGGATCCGCCTCTCCCACTGCCGACAGGATGGCCGCCAGGTGGAATATGGTGTCGGCTTTGAAGTCGCCCACCGCCCGATCCACAGCATCCCGATCCGTGCAGTCCACCAGCTCGAAGGGCCCAGGCTGGTCCCCTTCCGGTTCCCGGATATCCGTGGCCAGAACATTGTCGTCGCCGTAGCGGTTCCTCAGCTCCAGGACCAGGTCTGAACCCACCTGCCCCGAAGCGCCGGTTACCATTATCCGTTTCATGGATCCCTTCCCGACCGGTGTTTTCTCTGTCCGGGAGCCTGGACGCCGTGGCTCCCGCTGACGCACGCCGGAGGGTCTGCGCGGATGTTGTAAGGTCCGCCCCTGCCCCGCGGGTGCCGGCTCCAATGTAGGGGTGGAGACGGTGGAGCGTCGAGGCGCGGCGCCGACGACTCCGAGCCTCGCAGGACGTATGCGGCCGCCGCACCCCCACTACCCGGATAGACTCCTACATCCCCCCCGAGGTCCTTTCGATGAACTCGTCCAGCGTCTCCTTCCACTGGGAAAGGAGGGGCTCATGGACATACATCATGTGGCCGGCCTCGAAATCCGCCCGGCTGATGTTGTCCCGGAGGTGCTCCGGAAGGCCCAGATGATCCATGGTCCAGACGGCGGCGAAGTACGGCGTGGCCAGGTCGTAGAGCCCGTTCACCAGGAGGACCTCCAACTCGGGGTTGGCCCGGATGGCCCGGGCCAGGTCCGGACCTACGTTGGGCACGCCGGAGAAGCCGAAGCCGGGGCCCGATCCCCGATCCCAGTTCCAGGGCTGTACGTTCCCGCTGGGGATGTACTCCCGGACGCCATCGTATCCGAGCTCGGCCCGGAGGTAGGTGTTCCACGCCGCGGTGTAGGCTCCGCTGATGGCCGAGGACTGGGGATCCCGGCCGGCGGTCTGGGCCAGAAGATCCCCGGCGTCGCCCAGGAAGCGGGCGTCCAGGCGACCCACCACCTTTCCCCCGTCGCGACGCTTGAGCTCGGCCTCGAACTCCGGGGCCGACACCCTCAAGTCCGCCAGGCTCAGGTACTCCCGGCTCAGCCCGGTGTAGGCGTGGAGCTTGTCCAGGACCTGTTCCCGGCTGGAGGCGGGGAGCGTGCTTCCCCGGAGAAGGGCCGAAGCGTAGTCGCCCAGGGCAAAGGCCTCCACCTCCTCCAGAAAGGGCCCGAGCTCCGGGGGCCGTTGGGGAAGAGCCTCGTGATACCAGGCGGTGGCCGCATAGGCCGGGAGGTTGGTGATGTAGGCGATATCCTCCCCTTCCGCGAAGATGATGGTCCGGAAGTCCAGGACTGCCGAGACCAGCACGATGCCGTTCAGGTCGATGTTGGCCCGCTGGAGCATGGGAGCGAGAACGGCGGATCGGGTTGTGCCGTAGCTTTCCCCCAGCAGGTACTTGGGAGAATTCCAGCGTTGGTGCCGGCTCAGAAACCGCTGGATGAACTGGGTAAGGGAGCGCCCGTCCTCGGAAAGGCCCCAGAACTCCCTCCCCGGGGTGTCTCCCAGGGGGTGACTGAATCCGGTGCCCACCGGATCGACCATGACGATGTCGGCCTTGTCCAGGAGGGTGGCCGGGTTGTCCACGATCTCATAGGGAGCCGGGCCCGCGTGATCGGTACCGGGTGTCCGCACCCGCCTGGGACCCATGACCCCCATGTGGAGCCAGAAAGACGAGGAGCCGGGCCCGCCGTTGTAGGCGAATATGATGGGCCGTCGACTGACGTCGGCCACCCCGGACCGGAAGTAGGCCGTGAAGAAGATCTCGGCGGTGGGTTCCTCCTCGTCGTCCCGGAGGATGATGCTTCCCACGGTGGCATCATACTCCACCGTCTCCCCTCCCACCCGGATGGAGTGGTGGGTGGTCCATTCGGCGGGGGTGGAATCCGACACGGATGCATCCTGGGCCGGCAGGGCCGAGGGGACGAGCAGGAGAATGAGGAGGAGTGCCAGGGGAGTTCTCATGGAGTGCCTCTCATCGAGCGGGTTCTGGTGCCTCTCATGGAGCGGGTCCTATCGGGAGCCCGGGCAAGATGGGTCGGATTTCCGGGCGGAACAACCTCCAGGCCCCCGGGCGGAGGGGCAAGGGGGGAGGGGATGGACGGCCGGTCGGCATCCCGGCCGGTCCTCGGGGCCGGTCAGGCCCGTGTGATCCGCACCGACCCGGCCCCCGCCGACACCGGCCAGCGCACCAGCACCGACTCGCCCTGAACCGTCTCATCGAAGCCCCGCTCCGACTTGGAGAAGGTGGCGACGGGAAAGCGCCAGATCTCCCCCTCCGGGGTGGCCCTTATCACAACCTCCGTCTCCAGGGAGAGCTCGGTGGTGAACAGGGAGCCGGGGGGAAACGCTTCAGCGTCCCAACGAAAGTGGGCCTCCAGGGTTCCATCCTCCAGAAAGTGGAGGGTCTTCATCAGACTGGCCTGCCCCTGGGACTCTCCGACTCTCAGCCGGACCGCCAGGGCGTCTTTCCCGGAGGCGGGCTCCCGACTGGCCTCCGGAGCCAGCAGCTCCATCGGATCCCGGCCCCAACTCTTCAGGACGGGATAGTTCCCGGTCCGGTAGGCCCTCTCCTGGACCCCGCCATCCAGGACCCGTTCGAGGAAGATCCTCCGATCCTCCGGATCCACGGGGGGAAGCTCCGAGAACCGGAGGCTGTTCTCCATGTCGTGGATGGAGGGCGTGCCTTCCGATCCTCCATGCCCTTCCCCGGGATTCCCTTCGCCATGGCCGTGGTGGTGACCCTGGCCGTGGTGGTGACCGTGGCCGTGTTCATCCTCGTGGTTCCGGTGTTGTTCATCCCCCCCGTCCCCGCTCCCGTTCACCGTGTGGTAGGCTTCCCGCCGCCGGGTGAGGGTATTGGCCAGGTTGAGCCTGTCGTGGAACAGGGTCAGCTCCTCCACCCCGCCCCCCCGATGGGGACTCACCAGGGCAGAGAAGCGGTCGCTGTGGACCCAGAGCTCCTGGTGGCCGTCCAGGTCCAGGTCGACTTCCTCCCAGGCCAGAGACTCTCCCTCCCTGAGGCGCCCCTCCGCCTCCGCCAGATTTTCCCACACCCGGTCCCGGAGATGCCGCAGATAGAGACCGCCGAAGACCCCATGCCAGTAGGCATCGTTGCATTGGGCCCTCCCCAAAGCCCTCCGGGCCTCCTCCGGGTCCCCCCGGTCACGGCAGAGGGACGAAAGGGCCACCATCTTTTTGTGCATGCGGTTGGCTTCCGGGTACTTCACGAGGAAGTTCCGCCAATGGGATCCACGGACGAGGGGGCTCTCTCCCCGCTCGAAACGTTCCTCTCCCAGAATCTCCTTCAGCTCTGCCAGGCGCCGGAAGGCCGGGGCGGGGAGCGACCACTCCTCCATCTCCCTGTAGGACGCGCTGGGAAGGTAGGCCAGCCCCCCGCTGGGCACTTCTTCCAGGGCCCGGCTGAAGGTGGCGAAACGAATCTCCCCGGCTTCCCGCAGGTGGGTCAGCGTCTCCGTGAAGCGATGGAGCCAACCCTTCTCGTAGACCCATTCCCGGGTTCCGGGCCATCCCCCGAACTTCTCGATGTCGTCGGCGAAGACGGCCAGGTGATGCCCGTTCCGCCGGAGCCCTTTCAGGTAGTCGGCGGTGGTCTCAGGGGGCTGGAAGGGGATGAAGTAGCGGAGCCTCTCGTCGATGGGAAAGACGCCCAGGCTCTTCCCGTGCGCTTCGGTTCGAAAGGGCGCGTGGAGCTCATCGCGCTGGAACCCGGAGGCCACGAAGTGACGGTCATCCACCAGGACGTATTCCACTCCGGCTTCCACCAGATCGGCCGGAAGGTCCGGTTCCCAGACCCGCTCCGTAAGCCAGAGGCCGGTGGCATCTGCACCGAATCTGGATTTCAACGCATCCTTCATCCAGAGAACCTGCTGGATACGGTCCTCCCGTGTCAGAGACGGGAGAATGGGCTCGTAGTACCCGGACAGGAGCATCTCCAGCTGGCCGTCAGCCACCATGCGGCCGATTCGGTCCAGGTAGGCCGGGTGGTGCTTTTCCATCCACCCCAGGAGGGGCCCGGAGAGGTGTAGAGTCAGGGGAAGGAGGCCGCCGGCCACGGCGTGATCCAGAAAGGGCTGGTAGACGTCCCGGAGATGTTCCTCGAAGACGTGATCGAAATTTCCCTCGGGCTGGTGTGCGTGGAGGCCGAACGCGAACGTCAGGGGAGGAGCCTTCTGCTCAGTCATGGTCAGACACAAATCCCAGGGGTGTTCGGAGGGGTGAGATGGCGTCCCGGAGATTCGCCGGGGCATCCGCCCAGAGCCGGTGGAAATCCGTCTGGGCGTCGAAGGGGATGGAGATGCGTCCCCGGGCGAGGAAATAGGCCAGGCGCTCCACGTCATGAATGAGATCCGAAAGGGAACGGGTTTCGGCCTCGCACTCCCGGCGGGCGCAATGATCCAGCAGGCTCTGAACGGCCTTCTCCAGGGCCAGGCCCAGGCGGGCCTCCGGACTGTCCTGCAGCAGGGCCCTTCCCGACCGGCTGTCATCCTCCGGCGCCCAGTTGCGAACAAGTCGTCTCGCTTCGCGCTCTTCCAGGAAGAGCGTGGCTCCGTCCCGGGATGGGTCTTCGTTGGAGCTGGCCATCCTCAAACGGGCCAGGAAGCCCGCCTCGGCCTCCTCTTTCCGTTGTCCCAGAAGCTCCAGGGCATGATCGGCGTACCGGAGGATCTGCCGGGGCTCGATACCGGAAAGATCATCGAAGAACCAGGCGCAGGAGGTGAAGAGCCGAAGGGCGTCGCGTTCCAACTCCAGGAGGCGGGCGAGTCGGGATCGCTCCTCATCCGAAGCCCCGGGGCCCAGGCGGGCTTCAAGGAAGTCGCCCAGCTCCTCTGCTCCGGTTATCACTCCTGCGTAGGCATCCCGGGCTTCCCAGGGGTCTCCCGGGAGGTGGTCTCCTTCGGTGGCGAAGACCTGGTGGATCTTCCGGGCCAGCCACTCCATGGCCTCCCGAAGGCCGCTTCGCCAGACCTGCTGGCTGGGCTTGAGGGGATCCATCTTGCATCCACAGTCCCGCGTCCATCGACCGACCCCGTGGCTGCAGCTCCAGGAGGAGGGCTCCACCAGGCCTACTTCCTCCACAGGAGGCGAGTGGGCCAGAAAGCTGGCGAAGTTCTCCACACGGACACCCGAATCCGCCCGGAGTCGGTTCAGGGCGGTGGCCAGACCCATCTCGCCGAAGCGGTGATGATGGCCATAGGTCTCCCCGTCGGTGGCGATGCAGATGAGTCGTCGCGGCAGATGGGCTCTGAGGATGCTTCGTCCGGCGCCTCCGGGGTCCCGGAGCGGCCCGGATCCATCCGTCCGGTGACCCCACTGCTCGTCGGCTCCGGGGTCCGGTCGCTCCCGGGCCATTCGGCGGGCCCAGGCTTCCCCGTCATTCAGGAGGGAGCCGAAGGCTACATCATGGGAAAGAGGGCCGTCGTAGACGAAGAGGGCGATGGTCCGGCCTCCCCCTGTCCGATAGAGGCCCGGCATACCGCGCTCGGGCAACCGGTCCACCTGGTGTGGGGCCACCACGGTAAAGGCGATGCCTTCCTGGGCCAGGACGTCCAGCGTCTCGTCGTCCACCGCCGTCTCCGGGAGCCACATCCCCGCCGGATCCCGATGGAAGCGCTTCCGGAAATCCTTCACTCCCCACCGGACTTCCGTCACCTTGTCCCGGCGTGAGGCCAGGGGCAGGATGGCGTGGTGGTAGGCCTGGGCCATGGCGTTGCCCTGGCCCAGGGCCTGGCGGCTCAGGGCGTCGGCTTCCAGAATCGCACGGTAGGTCCTGGGCGCTTCCTCCTCCATCCAGCCCAGGAGGGTGGGGCCGAAATTGAAGGAGATGTATTCCAGTGTGTTGACGATCTCCCGGATCCGGCCCTCCTCGCCGGGGATTCTCGCTGCCACCACCACCCGGTAGCATTCGGCCTCGATCCGGGCGTTCCAATCATGGAAGGGAGCGGCGGAAGGTTGGCCCTCCACCCTCCCGGACCAGGGATCCTCCCGGGGAGGCTGATAGAAGTGGCCGTGAATGACCACGGAATGTGGGATCCGGTCCAGCCGGTCAGGCCGCTTCTTCACCGCTTCCCTCTCAAGTTCCGGCCAGGGCCCTGGCCCGGACCTGGAAGGCCCGGTCGTAGACCTCGAAGTAGCGATCCACCACCCGCTCCCAGGAGAAATCCCGGAGCATGGCGTGCTCCACCATGTCCGACCAGGCGTCCGGATTCCGGTAGCGTGTCCAGGCCCTGCGGATGGTCCAGTCCAGACGGTCCGGAGAAAAGCTGTCGAAAAGGAGCCCGGTGGTTCCGTCTTCGATGGTGTCCGCCAGTCCCCCGACCCGACGGGCCAGGGGAATGGTCCCGTAGCGCTGGGCCCGCATCTGGGTCAGTCCGCAGGGTTCGTAGAGGGAGGGCATGAGAAGGGCGTCGGCGCCGGCGATGACCCGGTGTTCCCTGGCCTCCGTGAAGTCCGTGAGCACAGCGATGCGGTCGGGATGAGCCGCAGCCAGTTTTCGAAGGGCTTCCTCGAAACGTGGCTCTCCGTTCCCCAGAAAGATGAACTGGGCCTCGGACTCCAGGATGGCTTGCCCCCCCAGAATCAGGTCCATGCCCTTCTGGGTCACCAGGCGGGCCACCATGCCCAGCACCAGGCGGTTGGGTTCCACCGGAAGGTCGTACTCCTGCTGGAGGGCCTTCTTGCAGACCGCTTTTCCGGAGAGGTCCCGGACGGAATATCGGGCCGGGATTTCAGGGTCCGTTTCCGGATTCCAGATGCGGAAGTCAATGCCGTTCAGCACCCCCACCAGCCGGTCATAGAGGCCGACAAAGGTGTGGTGGAGGCCGAATCCCCCCGCCTCGGTTCGGAGCTCGAATGCATGGCCGGGACTGACGGTGGTGGCCATGTCGGTGAAGACCAGGCCTGCCTTGAGCACATTGGCTCGGCCATACCACTCCATGATATCCATGTGGTACAGCTCCTCTGCAAGCCCGAGCTCCGGGAGCACTTCCCGGGGAAAGTGTCCCTGGAACCCCCCATTATGGACGGAGAGGACCGTGGCCACCTTGTCGGCGTAGGGGTCCCCCTGCCGCAAGGTCCTGAGGTAGGCCACCGCCAGCGCCGTATGCCAGTCGTGCATGTGCAGCAGGACAGGAGCGGGGGCTACCCTGGGTAGCACTTCCAGGGCTGCTGCCGCCAGGAAGGAGAACCGGTGGTGATTGTCGGAATAATCAGCTCCCTTCTCGCCATAGACGCCGGGACGGCCAAAGTACAGCTCGTTCTCGATGAAGAAGACCCGGGCTTCCTCCGTGCCCGAAGTGGCCTCCCACAACCTTCCGGTCTCGGACCTCGGGCCCACCTGTACCGAAAATTCCTCTCCTACGGGACGTAGCCCGTAATCCTTTTCCAGGATGGGCTTGTAGAGGGGGAGGATGACGGAGGTCTCCGAGCCGGCTCTGGCCTGGAAGGTCGCCATCCCCCGGACGGCTTCCCCAAGCCCGCCGGTCCGGATATACGGCCAGTACTCCGCCGTCAGGTGAACGATGCGGGCTTCCCTGCCCGGGTGGGGTCGCCCAAATCCGAAGACCTGGGCGGGGTCAGAGCCGGAAGAGGCCTCGTTCTGTGCCATGCCAGGGTATCCTGTTCAGAAGAACCGGCTTCCCGGAAGAGGGGTCTTCAGGACCCGGTCGGGGGGTCGTCGTCGTCCCGGACCGCATGGAACGCCGGCACATAGTAGTCGTTGGCATACTCCCGCATCATGCGGGCCGCGGTGAAATGCTTTCCTGCCTCGTAGAGGGCATGCTTCATTCTCTGGAGCCACCCTCTGGCCAGGCCATCGGGATCCCGCTCGTAGTAGAGGGGGACGATCTCCCGCTCCAGGAGCTCGTAGAGGTGTGTCGCGTCCTCCGCGTCTCGCTCGGGTGAGTCTTCCGAGAGGGGGAGGGCCCAACCGTTCAGGCCGGTATACCCCTCGGCCCACCATCCGTCCAGGGTGCTCAGTTGGGGAATTCCATTCAACGCCGCCTTCATTCCGCTGGTGCCGGAGGCCTCCAGGGGGACCACAGGCAGGTTGAGCCAGAGGTCCACGCCCTGGAGGAGCCGGTCGCTGGAATTCAGGTCATAATCCTCGATGAAGGCGATACGCCCTTCGAATTCCGGGTCACGGGAAAAGGAGAAGACCCTCTGGAGTATGGCCTTTCCGGCATCGTCGGCGGGATGGGCCTTTCCGGCGAAGACGACCTGGACCGGGCGCCACGGGTTGGTGAGGATTTTCTTGAGGCGATCCCTGTCGCGGAAGATCAGGTCCGCCCGCTTGTAGGTGGCGAAACGCCGGGCAAACCCGATGGTCAGAGACGTGGAGTCCAGAAGGGTGCCCGCCCCCACCATATGCACCGCCTCCTTCCATTCATCCCGCCACCGCTGCCGCGCCTGTTCCCGGACGAAATTCAGGAAGAATCCCTTCAGCTTCTTGTGGACCTCGCAGAGCCGATGATCGTCGACCTCCAGGATCTTCTTCCAGAAGACTTCGTCGTTCATCCTGTCCATCCAGCCGGGTCCCAACTCCAGGTCCAGGAGATCCATCATGCTCCAGGCCATCCAGGAGGTGACATGTACGCCGTTGGTGACATGACCGATGGGCACCTGCCGTTTGTTTCGCCCCGACCAGAGATGCTGCCAGTTCTTCCTGGTCACCTTCCCGTGCTTCTCCGACACGCCGTTCACGTATCGGGACAGACGCATCCCGCAGGCCGTCATGTGGAAGGTGCCGTTGGCGTCTCCCGGGTTCAGCCCGAAGGAGAGGAATGCGTCCCGGGGGAGCCCCGTGTCCTCCCAGTAATGCCCCAGGATCCTGTCCACCTGCTCCGCTGTGAAGGAGTCGTGGCCCGCCGGCACCGGTGTATGGGTGGTGAATACACCGGCGGCCCGGGTCCGGGCCACTGCCTCTTCCAGCTCCACGCCCTCCTGGATCAGCTCTCTGACGCGTTCCACCATCATGAAGGCGGCATGGCCCTCGTTGGCGTGCCAGGCATCCGGGTGGATGCCCAGGGCCCGGAGCACCCGGACACCCCCCACCCCCAGAATCCACTCCTGGCAGAGGCGATCCTCATGTCCACCCTGGTACAGCTTCTGGGTCAGGTCCCGGTCATGGGGTTCGTTCTCCTCCAGGTTCGTGTCCAGGAGAAGAATCGGCGTGCGACCCACCATCATCCTCCAGGCACCCACATGAACGGGTCTGCGGTAGAGGGTCACCCGGGCCAGGGAGCGTCCCCCCTCCGGATCGTAGATGGGCTCCAGGGGAGTGACTTCCGGATTGAACGGCTCCTCGTTGTCCTCCTGCCAGCCGTGCAGGTTGATCTGCTGATCGAAATATCCCTTCAGGTACAGCAGACCCACCCCCACCAGGGGCACCCCCAGGTCCGACGCGGCCTTGCAATGATCTCCTGCCAGAACTCCCAGGCCCCCGGAGTAGGTGGGGACAGACTTGTGGATCCCGAACTCTGCGCAGAAGTAGGCGACCGTTTTTCCGGCCATGTCCGGATGGTTGCCGGTAAACCAGGTGTCGGAGCTGTAGCGCTCCGTGAACGCGGAAGCCATGACCTTCTCGTAGAGGACCATGAAGTCGGGGTCATGGGCGCATGCCTGGAGGCGTGCCGGATCCACCCGGCGAAGGAGGTCGATGGGGTTCCGTCCCGTCAACTGCCAGAGGGTCGGGTCGATCTCCCGAAACAGCTCCCGGGCTCGGCGATTCCATCGCCAGGAAAAATTCAGCGCCACATCGGCCAGCCCCGATATGCCTTCGGGGAGGTACGGGATCTTGAAGCGGTTGGCGATCATGATTCCAGCCAGCCCCTGGGGGCTCGGGTAGACAGGAGTAAAAGGTGTCGCACGCGTGGTAAACGGAAACGGAGGCACCGTGACCGGCCTTCGATCCGGGGGCCTCCGAGCGGAAGAAGAATAACGGTAGCCCGGGAGGCGGGTCCAGTCTCTGGCCTCGCCCAGGCCGGGCTCCATTGCGGCTGCCTTTACTTACCCTAGTTTATCAAACTGGTTCAGGACGCATTTCAGAGGTATTCAGGAGTGGTGCCCGGCGGCAGCCGGACGCTCCGCTCCGGATGGGCCTTTGAACGATCGCCCGGCTGGCGCCGGGCGACCCCGGTCTATGCAGTCTATGCAAAGGAGTCGGGCATGGAGATCAAAGGATACTTCGTCTCGGGCATTCCCCGGAGGACCTTCCTGGAGCGGACCCTGAAGGGGGGGATCGCGGTGGCGGCGGGCCCTGCCCTCCTCTCCATCCTGGAGGGGTGCGCTTCCGGGGGGAACGGCGACGCCGCGGTGGATGTGGATCCCCGGATTCTGAACGACACCATTCAGCGGGCGCTGAGTCAGGGCGGAGATTTCGCAGACGTCTACGTCGAGCACAGGGTGGCTCGCTCCATTCTCATGGAAGAGTCCCGGTTCAAGAGTGCCGAGTTCGGCGTGAGCCAGGGAGCCGGAGTCCGGGTGGTGGCAGGGGACAAGACGGGCTATGCCTATACGGAGGAAATCACGGAGGAGGCCCTCCTCCGGGCCGCCGATGTGGCTTCCTACATTGCCCGGGGTAGTGGGGCGGTGGAGCCGGTGGCGGTGGGATCGGTCGGTCGGCGACCGGCTGTGAACACAGTGGAGCTTCCCCTGGAGGATATCGCCGACAGCCGGCGTCTGGAGATCATGGAACGGGCCAACCAGGCGGCTCTGGACTACGATCCGCGTATCGCCCTGGCCCTGGTCAACTACAACGACGAGGTCCGGGCCCGGACCCTGGCCACGAGCGAGGGCATCTACCTCTCCGACTCCCAGCCGCTTCTCTTCTTCATCGTTCAGGCCATGGGCGTCGAGGGCGGAGCCCGCCACATGGGCAGGGAGCGCCTGAGCCGGCACTCGGGTTTCGAGATGTTCGACGAGGTTTCCCCGGAGGAGGTGGCCCGGACCTGTGCGCGGGAGTCCATCGCCATGCTGGAGGCCACGGACGCACCCGCGGGGCGCATGGACGTCGTCATGCAAAACGGCTGGGGCGGTGTCCTGGTCCACGAAGCGGTGGGGCATCCCCTGGAAGCCGACAACATCGCCAGGGAGATCGGTGCGTTCACGGGAAGGCTGGGAGAGAAAGTGGCCAGCGATGTCTTCACCATGATCGACGATGGCTCCATTCCGAACATGAGGGGCACCCTTCCCTGGGACGACGAGGGCACCCGGACCAGGCGTAACGTCCTGATCCAGAACGGCGTCCTCCAGGGTTACATGACGGATGTTCTCTCGGCGAAACAGCTGGGGCTGGAGCGAACCGGGAATGGCCGCCGGGAGAGCTTTCGCTACATCCCCATTCCCCGCATGACCAACACCTTCATCGACCAGGGAGACTCGGAGCCCGCCGACATCCTGGCCTCTACCTCCAGCGGGCTCTATGTCCAGAGCCTCAGCGGCGGGAGCGTCAATCCGGTCACTGGCGACTTCAACTTCACCTGTCGGGAAGCCTACCTCATCGAGAACGGCCGGAAGACCGTTCCGGTGAAGGGGGCCACCCTGGTCGGGAACTGCACGGAGGTGGTTTCCAGCGTGGACGCCGTAGGCAATGATCTGGCCTTCGGTCCCGGCATCTGCGGCAAGGGGCAATCTGCGGAGGTTTCCGCCGGGCAGCCCACGGTGAGGATCAGAGGCATCAACGTCGGTGGAAGCCGAGGGTGAATCACGGAATGGGCCAGGGGAATGCCGAGGGTGTTCCCGTAACATCAGGGAGAACGAGTCATGCAGCACGAGAACCTACCGCAGGAGCTGGTCGACCGTTGCCTGAGCCAGGGCGCCGATTCCGCCGAGGTTTACCTCCAGACTTCCAGGCAGCTCAGCATCGAGGTCCGCAACGGAGCGTTGGAAACCATCCAGGAGTCCACCTCCCATGGAGTGGGATTCCGGGTATTCAGGGAAGGCAGGCTGGGGTTTTCCCACTCCAATGATCTTTCCCGTGCCTCTCTCGATGAGGCCGTTGCCCGTGCCGTGTCTTTTGCCCGTCATATGTCGGCGGATGAGCACAACATCCTGCCGGACGATCCCGGTGTGACGGAGGTGGAGGGACTCTACGATCCGGCTCTTGGCAACGTGAGCATGGACCGGAAGATCGAAATGCTGGAAGAGTTGGAGAACATGGCTCTCTCGGATCCCCGCATCAACAAGAGTGATGGGGCCCGGTACGGGGAGGGGGAGGGTACCGTCCGCCTGGCCAATTCGAACGGCCTGGTGAAGGACCATCGGACCACGGGCTGCAACTACGGGGTCTCGGTGGTGGCCGAGAAAGGGGATCAACGGTCGTCCGGGGGGGAATACTGCTCCCGGCGCTTCTTCTCCGATCTGCTTCCCCCGGAGGATCTGTCGGAAAAAGCGGCCCGAAGCGCCTACGAGATGCTGGATCCCCGCATGGTCCGGACCCAGCGGGCACCCGTGATCTTCCACCCCGATGTGGCCCACGCCCTCCTGGGCGGGATTCTCGGAGCCATCAACGGGGAGCGGGTCCTCCAGGGGGCGAGTTTTCTGGCGGGCCGGCTGGAAGAGCGCATCGGTTCCGGCCTTCTTACCATCATCGACGACGGAACCCGACCCCGGGGAATGGCCAGCGCCCCCTTCGACGGGGAGGGAGTTCCGACCCAGCGCCGTGTGATCGTGGAAAACGGAGTGCTTCGGGGATTTCTCTACAACACCATCGTGGGGTCCCGGGCCGGCGTGCCGAGCACCGGGAACGCCAGCCGCGGTGGGTTCTCCACCCTTCCCGGCATCGGTCCCCACGCCTTCTACGTGGCGGCCGGCCTCGCGGATCCGGAAGAAATCATTCGATCCACGCCCGGAGGGCTCTACCTGAAGGGGGTGACGGGGTACGGCATCAACCCCGTCAGCGGGGATTTCAGCGGCGGCGCCCAGGGCTTCTGGATCGAAAATGGCCGCCTGGCCCATCCCGTGAAGGGGCTTACCATCGCCGCTACTGCCGACGAGATGCTGAACGGCATCGACATGATGGGGAATGACCTGGACCTGAACCGGAGCATGACTGCCCCCACCTTCCGCATCCGGGAGATGCAGGTCGGGGGGATGTAGAGGGCGCAGCCCCCCCTCGGGGCCTCTTCCGGAAGGCAGAGGGCGGCCCTTTCGAAGAAGAAACCCCTCCCCCGGCGCTCGCTGGTGGGAGGGGTCCGACCAAACCGCGACCTGGTCGGAGGACTTGAGGAGCTCGAAGCAGGATGGACCTTTTCTCCCGACATCCGGTAGGCGGGGGAAAAGGAATCGCCTCCGAAAGCCCCATGCCAAGCGTCACGCTCCATCTTGTGCTGGCGGATCGGGTGCTGGATCAGTGGCAGGACAGTCCCTCCACCGCCCCCTTCGATCCGTTTGATGCCAACCTCCAGAACGCCTTTCACCAGGGGGCCGTGGGACCGGACCTGGGGTACTTCCCCGGGGGCCACCGCTTTCTTTCGGACCTCTCCCACCTGGTTCGAACGGGCGAGCTCACCCGAACTCTGTTGGAAATGGCCCGGACCCCTCGAGAGAGAGCCTTCTCCTGGGGATGGGTGACCCACGTTCTGGCTGACCAGGCCATCCATCCCCTGGTGGGGAAGGGCGTGGGGGAGCTCCTCTACGGAGACCGGGATTTCTTCGCCGACAGCGCACGGCACCAGGTGGCTCACGTCCGGGTGGAGACGGGCCTGGATGCCTTGTATTCCCGTCTCTTCCCGGCGATGAGACACCGGAGGATGTCGCCCGCCTTCCACGGCACGTCCATCCGGTTTCTCGTTATGGCCTACCAGCGGGTCTACCGGATCCCCATGGACCCCATCCTGGTCCTCTCCTCCCATCTGGCCGCCGTCCGCATGTCCGCCTTCGGCCTCCGGTCCACCGGGGTCCTGAGCACGGTGTGTCTGCCCAATGCCGTGTCCCGGCCCATGGCCGGGGTCCGGTGGCTCACGCGACGGCTTCTCCCGGGGGTGGAACGGATGGGAGGGAACGCCCTCATGATGGCCTATCTGAATCCCATTCCTCCGGCCCGGTGGCTAACGGAAGAGGTGGAAAAGGTCGTGGATTCCTTTGTCCCCTGGTTCCAGAGGCATTTCCGCCACGGATGCCGGGATCTGGCCGATTTCAACCTGGATTCGGGGCTGGTGGATAAGCTCCCCGTCACCCACCCGGGAGCCCGGAGGGCCCTGGATGCCCTGGCCCG
>CAZSDD010000016.1:38132-39955 GCA_964605505.1 uncultured Gemmatimonadaceae bacterium
CACAACTGCGCGAGACGAGGCTCCACCAAGACTATCGCCGTGCCGCGTAGATCGGGGACCCCACCTGATGATGTAGCTGGCCTGTGACCGAGGCCGGGTGTTCGAGTCCGCGCCCTCCGCGCAGGACTCTGTTCCCGACTTGGTGCGGAGTGTCAATTGCCTCTCCCAAACACCCCCCAGTCCCAGTGGTCAAGTGCAAGGACACGTCGCACCCTGGAGGCCACTCAGAATGTTCCGACAATTAGGGCGGATGGGGTTATTACGGAGCACGGGAGCGGGTTCTCCAAGAGGATCGGGCTCCTCCATGGCGTATGATTCCGCCGTCTCCCCGCCCCACTCGAATCGTATGGTGCGTGTTTCAATTGGTGGGGAGGGAAAATCGCGGGCGGGCGGGGCGCCGTAGCCGGCGGCCGGGCATGGTGCGAGCCGGCGGCCGGGCATGGCGATCGCAGCCGTCAACCACCGGACCACGCGAGGCGGCTGCGAACACCATGACTATCGTGGGTTTTGCCGCCCTGAAGGATCGCCAATTCGTTCGTGGCTGCGAACGCCAGGATATTCATGGGCTTTGCAGCCGTCGCAGTCGCCTCTGCCGTTCGTGGCTGCGAACGCCGTCCGAGGCCCGGCTCGGACCGGGGGCTCACGAGCCGGAGACGCGGCGGGCGACGAGGTGGGACCGAGGCGGTTCCGCGCCCCTCCATGACATGGAGGGGCTGTGGGTAGCGAAAACTCCACCGGGGTGACGCGTGGGCCCATCGATCGCCCCTGAGGCTCACGCAGGTGGCTCGGCCGGAGTGGCCAGGAGGTCGCCCGGCGAACGAGAATAGGCAGTCAGTTCGACCACGGCATATATGCTGGCGACCCCGGGGGAGTGGAACGCACGAGAGCCTCATCCCGCCGAGCGGACGGGAGGGGGCCGGTGAAGAAATCGATGGCGGCGAAGTCAGCGAGGTGATTCTCGAGGAACGACCGCCAAACCTGGGAAGGAGGGCTGACCCGAGGGGGCCGGTAGCGTCGCACCGTGGAGTCGCTGATGTCGATCCCGAGCTTGCGTAATTCCGCCTGAATGCGCGGCCCACCCCACGTCGGATTCGAACTCCACATGTGGCGGATCAGCTTCCGGACCGATGGATCGATTCTCGGTCGGCCGCCCCTGGCCTGGCTCTTCCAACGCCAATAGGCGAGGAATCCCTTGCGATGCCAATCCACTACGGTGGCTGGTTGGACGAGGACGAGGACTCGACTCCAGCCAGGCCACAGGCCCCGGAGCCAGACCCATAAGAGTCGGTCACGGTCCATGAGGCGCAGGCTCCCAGGCTGCCGCTGGATCACCATCAGCTGTTGGCGGAGCGCGACGTTCTCAAGCGCGAGATCCCGCCGACTCCTCAGCGCAGACGTGAAGCTCCACACCGCGATACGTAGCCGTTCCCCCATCAGCACTTGCTCTCATTTAGTCGTGGAAAGGCCAGCAATCTCGCGCCTGATGGGGTTTTCGCTGCCCACAGGGTATCCATGCCAAGGCGAGCCACTGACCGTGAGTGTGTCCGGAAAAGAGCAGATGGAGGCGAGGGAGACCGGGGTGAAAGGTTTCACCCCGGCGAGGGCTCCAGAACCAGCAACAAAAAGACAACCGCCGCCGAAAACCCTTGTGAATCAAGGACTCTCGGCGGCGGCTCAACTCCGGCGGCAGGACTCGAACCTGCGACCCGACGGTTAACAGCCGTCTGCTCTACCAACTGAGCTACGCCGGAATATCCTTCCCAGAGGAAGAGGGAAAAGCTACCCAAGGGCAGGAGAGGTGTCAACGGGTTTTCGGGTTCGAT
>CAZSDD010000017.1:0-10099 GCA_964605505.1 uncultured Gemmatimonadaceae bacterium
GGCGGCGGAGAGGGTCGCCGCCGCCCCTTGAGGCCAGCCCCGTTGCAGAACCGCCACTGACCTCCCGTTGCAGAACCGCCGCTGACCTCCCGTCGCAGAACCGCGGCTGACCTCCCGTCGCGGAACCGCGGCTGACGCCGGGTCGTTACCGGACACCTGCTCTTGCCCTCGGGGCGTTACCGGACACCGGCTCTCCTCAGAGGAGGAATCCTGCTGAAGTGGATTCTCCCGGTGCCCTGTGGCCTGCGGTGACCCCGCTACTGGATGCCTGGAGCTTCCTGCGCCTCGTATACCACCTTCCCTCCCACGACGGTGTAAGCCACCGGAGCCTTCATGACCTCGTCTTCCGGGGCCACGGTGAAGTCCTCCTCATAGAGGACCATGTCCGCCAGGTATCCCTCCTTCAGCATCCCCTTCCGGTCTTCCATGAACTGGGCGTAGGCGCTCCCCAGGGTGTAGAATCGGATGGCCTCCTCCGGTGTGAGCTTCTGATCCGGGAACCAGCCCTCCCCCCCCTCGCCCAGGCGATCCTTCCGGGTGACGGCGGCGTAGATCCCCTCCAGGGGCGGCAGGGGCTCCACCGAGTAGTCCGTGCCGAATGCCAGCATGGCCCCGGCGTCCAGGAGACGCCGCCACGCGTAGGCCCCCTTGCTTCGCTCCAGGCCGATGCGCTTCTCGGCGAAGCGCTTGTCGGTGATGCAGTGGGTGGGCTGCATGGAGGCGATGACCCCCAGGCCGGCGAACCTCGGAATGTCTTCGTCGATGAGGACCTGGGCGTGCTCGCTCCGGTGTCGGCTGTCCCGGGGGCCGTTGACCTCTCGGGCTTTTTCGTAGGCGTTCAGGATCCAGTTGTTGGCCCTGGTGCCGATGGCGTGAATACCGATCTGGAAGCCCATGGCATCCGTGGCCAGGACCTGCTCCTCCAACTCTTCGTAGGGCATCATGGGCAGGCCGCTCTTGTCCGGCTCGTCCTCGAAGGGCTCGAAGAAGAGGGCCGTGCCGGATCCCAGGGTTCCGTCGATGAAGCCCTTCATGTAGCCGAAGCGGATCCAGTCTCCGCTTGGGGGATACTGTTGCCGGAGCTCGTCCCAACGCTCAAGCTCCTCCGGGTCCGCCGTGAGGCGCCCTGACACGTCTACCCGCACGGTGAGCTTGCCTTCGTCCATGAGACGCTGGTAGGTCTCGGCATCGCCGCCGCCCGGATGCTGGATGCTGGTGATGCCCAGGCTCCGGGTGTAGGCCAACATGGCCTCCCATCCTTCCCTCTCACGGGCCGCTTCTTCTTCAGGCGTCCGCTGAACCGGCGTGGCGTTGTACTTCAGAAGGTTCCTCGCCTGCTCCTTGAAGATCCCTGTGGGCTCCCCCGTCACCGGATCCCGCTGGATCTCCCCGCCGAAGGGGTCGGGAGTGTCCTTTGTGATGCCTGAGGCCTCGATGACGTAGGAGTTCACCAGGGAGGAGTGGCCGTCGGTCCGGCTCAGGACCACCGGGTTGTCGGGTGCCACCTCGTCCAGGAGCTCCTTGGTGGGCCACTGCCTGTCCACGAACATCTCGTGCTCCCAATGCCCTCCACGAATGATCTCTCCGGGCTTCGCCTTTGCCACCGCTTCCCGGACCTTTTCGGTAATGACGTTGGGATCCGTGATATAGCGAAGCTCGATGTAGTCCGGATCCAGAGGACCGTAGTGGGCGTGGGCGTCGTTGAAGCCGGGAATCAGCAAGCGCCCCCGGGCATCGATCACCTCGGTGCCGTCCCCGATGTAGGCCTGGATCTCTTCACTGGTGCCCACCGCCACGATGTCCTCGCCGATGGCGGCCACGGCTTCGGCCCGGGGATTGGCGGGATCGATGGTCAGGACCTTGGCGTCCAGCACCACCAGGTCCGCCGGGGGACCGTCGTAATCGGAAGCGGGCCCACATCCGGCCAGGAGGGCGAAGAGGGCCAGCGCGACGGCTGACACCGAAAGGGCGGAGCGGAAGGCGGGAGTGGAGGGCCTTCTGAACATGTAGGATCTCCTGAGCACCAGAAGCTCGAGTCAGGGTACGGATGGCGAAAGCGGCGCAGAATCCGGTTTTCCGCTCCAGCGGATCCGTGAATAACGGGCCGGCCGAGGCCGTGGACAAGGGTGTATTTTTAACGGAGTCAAGATGTGTGGGCAATGGACGGAATCAGTACGGCACCTTCTTCGGATTCTCCTTCCACTCCTCCAGGACCTTCCGCCCTTCTTCCTGCAAGAGCCGGCCCTCCTCCACCTTCCGTTCCATCCAGTCCTTCCTCAACTCCGCCAGGATCCAGGAGTCATCGAAGCCCGCAGCCGCGGCGTCCCCGGATGAGGCGGCATAGATCACCGTGCCGATGCGGGCCCAGTAGATGGCCGAGAGGCACATTGGACAGGGCTCGCAGGAAGAGTAGATGACGGCTCCGGAAAGCTCATGGGTGCCCAGGGCCCGGCATGCGTCTCGGATGGCCATGATCTCGGCGTGGGCCGTAGGGTCCGCCCCTTCCACCACCTGGTTCCACCCCTCGCCCAGGATCTCCCCACCCCGGGCCACCACGGCACCGAAGGGGCCGTGACGTCCATCTGTCGAGTACCGGGCGGCCAACTCCAGGGCCCGGCGAAGGTGCGGTTCGTGTGTCATGGGGCTCCCTTCGATGGACGGACAGGGGGCGATCCGCGATGCGGACCGCCCTCCACTCCGTTTGCTTGTTCAGCCTCAAAGCGCCCGCCCCGCTACCGGGTGTCCCTGGAGCCTCCAGCGATGTTCAACCGATCCTCAATACCGGATGTAACGGTTCCGCTCATACTTGTTGAACCGCTCCACCAGGACTCCGGGGATGTCCGTCTTCTTCATGACCCGGTACATGGGAATCTCCTGGGGGCTGGTCAGGTTCTGGATCTGACGTTCGATGCGGGGCCCGTAATTGGCCCGGTCCTCTTCCGAGAGTCCTGCCAGCCTTTCCTCCATCTCCGCCACCTGCTCCGCGATCTCCTCCTGGCTGGGGGTTACCCTCAGGACGTTGTCCAGGTATCCCCAGGTGACGAGGTTGTCGTTGGTGGTGGGCTCAAAGATGTAGGAGATGAAATTGCTCATGGGCTGGCCACTGGGGATGAAGAAGGACCCGGCGGGCATGGTGAGGGTCTTCGTCTCCTTCTGGGCCTTCACGTCCTTGAGGTAGTGGGCCTGGAAGTACTCGTCGTTGGTGATCTCCGTGGCCTGCCAGGCTTCCACTTCCAGCTCCACGTCCTCCGTGAGTTGCTTCACCGTGATGCCGTGGTCCAGGAGGAGGGGGACCACCTTGGTGAGGGAGTTGGGGATGAGGTAGCCCCAGGGCCGGGTGGCTGTGACGGTGGGGACCCACCTGGTGAAGACCGGGCCGTTCACCAGTTCGTACTCCACGTCTTCCCCCCTGGACTCGCTGCCCTCTGCGGGGCGCCAGAAGTCGGCCTTGAAGCGCTCCACTTGTTCGTATGCCAGGGGAATGAGATCGTCGTCGCTGTCATCGTTTCCCCGGGCGATGGCGTCAGCCCGGGCCTTGGCCACCACGGCTACCAGCTCGTCTCCCCGCTCGGCGGCGAACCGGATGAGCTCCCGCTGGCCGATGTACTCGCCACGGACCTGGTGCCGGTAGCGCTCTTCCTCCGGAACCGGCACGACCCGGGTGCCGTTGTCCACCACCCGATGGGCGCCGCTGGGGGTCTCATACAAAAAGCCCACCATGTTGGCCAGAGTCGAGTAGACGTGCTGCTTCCTGGGCTCCACCGAGGTGGGCCCCCAACCCTCCACACCGTCCACCGTCCTGGGTCCCGAGTACCAGAAGCCTTCGTAGTCCTCCGCCCGGAGGGCTTCCCGGACCCGGGGAAGGATCTCCTCGTCGCCGAAGGCCATGATGTTGGGGTCCCCGGCGGGGTTCATGTTCCCCTGATAGGTGAGGGTGTAGGGGGCCGAGCCCCCGTGGTGGGTGTCCAGGTGGATGTGGGGATGCCACTTGTTGATGACGTCGGTGACCAGGGACTGGATCTCCTGGGTCTCCAGCTTGATGTAGTCCCGGTTCATGTCGAAACCCTCGTCGTTGGTTCGACGGTAGATCTCGGCGCCATCGGGATTGATGGTGGGAATCACCAGGACCACCACTTCATCCAGGAGGGGTCGCAGGTCTCCCATGACCAGGTCCCTCATGATCTCCATGGCGGCGTCCTTTCCCGCCACTTCCCCTCCGTGGACGTTGTTCACGATGAGGACGATGGGCTTGTCGGAGTTGGCCAGGTCGCCGGGCTGGAATACGGGAGGATTCGAAAGGACGGCCAGGACCACGTCCCTGCCTCCCAGGGTCTCGGTGAGTTTCATGACGTTCATGAGCTCTGTCCGGGACTCCAGCTCGTAGACGAACTCCATCAACGGCTGGTAAAGGGTACCGCGGTCCTGGTAGTCGGCGGCTTCCGCCGGGGCCTGCAGCCAATCCGTCGACTGAGCCGGAACGGCCTGGGCCGAAAGGGCCAGGAGAGTCAGGGCAAAGAGCAGCCGTGCCGGGCCGCCGATGGTTCTCTGGATCATGGGAACTCCTTGAGCGGTGTGTTCCTCGGGGGTTGGAAAAGGTTCGGGACCGATTCGGGCTCTCCCGAGTCCGAGGCCGGGGGGCCCCATCGAGGTTCGTTGACCATGAGATTCTAAGGTACTCTGCGATTGTCCGTCCAGCGATTGGCCCCGGAAAAAAAAGACCCTACTTTGGGTCCGTTCTGCCACGCCCCCTCTGGACGCAGGAGCCGACCATGCCATGCCTCAGGCCGGTATTCTTCATTCTTCTGACCATTTCCTTCCTTCAACCTCCCGGCGATGCCTGCGCCTCCGGCCTGTATCGAGACACGGCTCCTGTGACTGAAGACACGGGAAACAACTTCAGTGTTGAACGGGGTCCGGCGGCCGGACTTTTCGCCACCGGACCTCTGGCGGCCGGGATTTCCGCTGGCGGAGCTCCTGCGGCCGGACCCCCCGCGGCCGATCCCATCCGCTTCATGCGGGACCCCCATGTGGCGGGGGGTCTCCTGGTTTTCTCCTATCAGGGGGACCTCTGGTTGACCCGCAGTGACGGCTCCGATCCCCGGCGCCTCACCAATCACGTGGCCCGGGACGTGGCTCCCCGATTCTCTGCCGACGGCCGGTGGGTGGCATTCTCCAGTGATCGATTCGGAAACTACGACGTCTGGCTCATTCCGGTGGAGGGGGGAGAGCCCACGCAGCTCACGTTCCACACCGCCAACGACATGGTGGCCGGATGGACCCCCGACGGCCGCGTCATCTTCACCACGAGTCGCGGGCCCCACCCCTTCCTCTCCCCGGCCTACACGGTTTCCACCGAGGGTGGTCTCCCGGAGCCCATGGAGATGGACCAGGCGGCAGCGGCGGCGGTGAGTCCCGACGGACGGTACCTGGCCTTCAATCGCATCGGAGTGAACACCACCAGGAAGGGCTACAAGGGAAACCGGGCTCCGGATCTATACGTCATGGACCGGGAGTCGGACGTCATCCGACAACTCACCGACACCAACCTCCAGGACTTCCGTGAGCATGTTCCGGATGGTGAACCCATGTGGGGAGCCGATGGGGTGCTCTATTTCCTCAGCGAGGCCGGCGGCGCCTTCAACATCTGGAAGATCAGTCCGGACGGATCCGGTCGAACCCAGGTGACCTTCCATGAGGTGGGGGTGAAGTACCCGGCCATGAGTCCTGACGGCAGGACCATCGTCTACACCCAGGACCATGAGCTCTGGACCCTGTCCGTCCTCGATGGCGAGCCGGTGAAGGTCCCGGTGAGCCTGGCTTTCGACCCCTCGGTGAACCGGGTGGAGTGGGTGGACGTCTCCAACGAGGCCGAGGGGTTCAGTGTGAGCCCCGACGGGAAGAGCCTGGCCGTGGATCACCGAGGAGAGATCTTCCGGGTGCCGGTGGACCCGGAGAAAGGAGAAAACCTTCAGGTTACGGCCTCGGCCTGGCGGGACCGCTATCAGAAGTTTTCTCCTGACGGCGCCCTTCTGGCCTACGTCTCGGATGAGGGCGCCCGGGAAGAGCTCTGGGTCTGGGAGGCGGAGACCGGGGAGCGCCGGCGCCTGACGGAGCTGGATTCCTTCATGGAGGGAGGCTTCGTCTGGTCTCCCGATGGGTCCCGCATCGCCCTGGAGACGGCCAACACCCTCTACGAGGTCGATGTGGCGGGGGGCGACGTCACCGAGTTGGCCCACCATCCCAATCGTGGCTTCGCACTCTGGGAGTACGCCCCCGACGGCCAGTGGCTCCTTTACGGGAAGCGGGACCTGGACGAAAACGATGACCTCTTTCTCCTCAACACCGCCACACGGGAGGAAGTGAACGTTACCCCCAACCCCTTCCGGGAGTTGGGAGGCGCCCTGACTCCAGACGGAAAGCACCTGGTCTTCCGGTCCACCCGGGACGAGGGGAACTACCACCTCTTTGTGGTTTCGTTGGCCCGACTCTCTGAAGACCCCGAGGATCCCCTGGTGAAGGGGAGGGAAGATGACAGTGAAAAGGCCGGTTCCGGGACCGGCGAAGCAGGGGGCGGGGGGAGCGAGGGTGGCCACCGGTCCGGCGGCGCTTCGGAGCAGGCCGAGGCCCTGGTCATCCATCCTGACGGCATCGACGCTCGGGCCCGGCAGCTCACCTCCGGGGAGCACGGCGCGGGAGAGTACTTTCTTTCCGCCGACGGGGAAAAGGTCTTCTACGTCTCGCAGGACGATGAGGGCCCGGGTCTTTTCTCCATTCCGGTATCCGGAGGGGAAGGCGAGAAGGTGGCCGAGGGCCGGTTCGGGAATCTCCAGCCCACCCGGGACGGGAAGGCGGTCTTCTTCTTCCGGAGCGGCAGCGGCTCCCGGGGAGCTCCAGGCAGCGGGTCCGAGATCTTCAAGATGGCCCTGGGCGGCAGCTCCCCCAAGGCGGAACGGGTAGACTTCGCCTTTCCGGTAAAGGTGGGCCACCGGGCCGAGTGGGAGCAGATCTTCCAGGAGAGCTGGCGGGTCATGCGCTTCCGCTTCTACGACCCGGAGATGCACGGGACGGATTGGAATGCCGTTCGGGCCAGATATGAGCCTCTCCTGGCCCACGTGGGGACCTATGAGGACGCCTACGACCTGGCCAACCAGATGATCGGAGAGCTGAACGCTTCTCACGTGGGGGTCCGGGGCCCAAGCAGCGTGGAGATGGAGACGGAGTACAGGACTCGTCTCCCGGGCTTCGAGATGGCGCCGGAGGACGGAGCCTATCGGGTCACCCACATCTACCGGGACGGCCCTGCCGACAAGGAGTGGCTGGAGCTGGAGGTTGGGGACTGGGTCCTGGCCGTGGACGGCACCCCCATCCGGGCCGGGGACAACTACTGGAAGCTCCTGAACCAGGCCCTGAACGAGTACGTTACCGTTCAGGTGGCCGACTCCCCCGAGGGGAACAACGCCCGGGATCTACGGATCCGGAGCGTCACCTCCCTCCGGGACGTCCAGTACCAGGAATGGGTGGAGGAGAATCGGGAGTACGTGGAGGAGATCTCCGACGGGGAGATCGCCTACGTCCACATCCGGGCCATGAACCAGCCCTCCCTGCGGGTCTTCGAGAACGATATCAACCGCTTCTGGAACGCCCGGGGCATCATCGTGGACATCCGCTACAACGGCGGCGGGAACATCGACCAGCAGATCCTGGATATCCTGGAGCGCCGACCTTATGAGTATTGGAATTATCGGTGGGCTGCACCCCAGGCCGGCCGCCGTCCCCGGCAGGCCATCGCCGGGCCCAAGGTCATGCTCATCAATCATCGGTCGGCCTCGGACTCTGAGGTGACCCCCCTGGGCTTCCGGGACCTTGAGCTGGGCCGCATCGTGGGCAATCCCACCATGGGAGCCGTCATCGCTACCGGCAGCTACGGGCTCATGAACGGCGCTACCATCCGGACCCCCGGGTCCCTGGTGGTGAGCTACGACCCGACCAAACCCGACAACTACGGGATCAACCTCGAAAACTATGGGGTAGCTCCGGACGTATGGGCCGAGAACACGCCGGAGGACGAGCTCCAGGGATTTGACCGGGAGCTGAAGGCGGCGGTGGACGAGGCCCTGCGGATGCTGAAGGAAGGAGTCTATCAATACCAGGGGGGAGGAGGCTGACCCCGCCCCGGAGAACCCGGAATCGCCATGCCTGTTCATGATGCCTACGCCAGGGTCACCCCCTACGAGCTCCTCCTTCCGGACGAGGAGTTCGCCGGCAAGTGGTTCCCCCTTATCCGGGAGGAGGCCGAGGGCAGGGGCGGGGACCTGAGCACCCCCGAATCCTTCGTCCTGTTGAGCCAGGCCGCCATGGCCCTGCGGGTGATCCGGGGGGAGGAAGACGCCCCGGAGCTGATCCAGCAGCACGGGGCTCTCCTCTATCATGCATTCCATTTCTGGGAGGGTGGGGAGCCCCTTTATCTCCTGGAGACGGAGGCAGCCCGGTTCCTGGTGGAAAACGGTCCCGAGCCCGAAGCCTGGGAGCCCGGTCTCCCGGGACAGGCGGGGTACATCCAACTTCCCCATCACCTCTTCTGGAGCGCAGGGGAGGAGGGAGAGGTTCCGGAATCCCTGGACGGGATCTTCTGGTCGGCTCCCCACGGGCAGAACGTCACTCTTCTGGTGGCCATGGGCATCCGGAAGGACCGCCCCGGCCTGGCCGTCGTGCCCCTGCCTACCCTCCCATTGACGGCGGCGGCTCCATGGGCCTCCATGTCCGTCCGCCCGGACGGAGAGGATTTCCGCTCCTTCATGCCCGGGGCCGAGTTGGAAGGGCTCTACTCCGTTGCCGCCGGGGCGGAGGCCGTCAAGCTCGCCATGAGGGTCTTCTGGTATCTGGGCACTTTTCCCCATCCCTTGACCGGGAAGGAAGAGGCGCCCGCGCCTCCTGCCGGTGCCCAGGAGAGCCCAGAACCTGCGGATCCAGAAGCGGCGCAGAAGGAATCCCGGGGGGCGGCGGCCAATGTGCCGGAGCCCACCCGCCTCGGGTATCGGCGCATCGTACCGGAGACGGGCTGATGCTGCGGGAATCCGGGAAAGCGAGAAGGGAGCGGGCGGCCAAGATCTATGAGGTCCTGGAGAAGGAGTATCCGGAAGCGGAGACGGCCCTGAACCACGAAAGCCCTTTTCAGTTGGCCGTGGCCACGATTCTGTCCGCCCAGTGCACCGACGAGCGGGTGAACAGGGTGACACCGGAGCTCTTTCGTCGCTTTCCCCATGCAGAGGCCCTGGCCAACGCCCCCCTGGAAGAGGTGGAAGAGATCATCCACTCCACCGGCTTCTTCCGGAGCAAGGCAAAGAACATCGTGGGCATGGCCAGGATGCTCCTGGAAGAACACCACGGGGTGCTGCCCCGGTCCATCAAGGAGTTGACGGAGCTTCCGGGCATCGGCCGAAAGACCGCCAACGTCATCCTGGGCAACGCCTTCAGCATCGACGAGGGCGTGGTGGTGGACACTCACGTGAAGCGGTTGGCCGGGCGGATGGGCTTCACCCGGGAAACCGATCCGGGGAAAGTGGAGAAGGATCTGATGGAGATCTTCCCCCGAGAGAGGTGGACCGTCCTCTCCCACCTGCTGATCCTGCATGGACGGGCCCTCTGCCGGGCCCGGAGGCCCCGCTGCGCCGAGTGCCCTGTGGCCGGCCTCTGTCCGTCGGCCATGGCCTGAAGCGCCCTGGGCCCTGGTGGGCCCCCGTAATGAAAATCGCCCGGCGAGGGTGCCTCCGGCCCTCCGGTCCTCCTTCCCTGGTTCATCCTTCCCCTGCGGTCCACATCCAGCCGGCGATCCCCTAAATTAAAAGTTCTGTTCCCGGGAGTGGGTCGTCCTGTCGGATTGCCCCCCGCTCATCTCTTCGGTCGCCCTCGGGGCAGCCTGGATCACAAATGGAAGCCCTCCTCATCGCCCCGGTTCTGGGTCCCATCCTCATCTTCTTCATGCGAATCGCGGACGTGTCTCTGGCTACGATCCGTATGCTCCTGATCCTGCGGAACCAGAAGGTTCTGGCTCCGATCATCGGGTTCTTCGAGGTCCTCATCTGGATCTTCGCCGCCGGCG
>CAZSDD010000017.1:10199-25520 GCA_964605505.1 uncultured Gemmatimonadaceae bacterium
CTGGCTCCGATCATCGGGTTCTTCGAGGTCCTCATCTGGATCTTCGCCGCCGGCGTGGCCATCCAGCACCTGGAGAGCCCTCTGCACCTCCTCGGGTACGCCGGAGGGTTCGCAGCCGGGAACTGGGTGGGCCTGTGGTTGGAGGGGAAGATGGCGCTGGGACTGGCGGCTCTTCAGGTGTTTACCCCGTCCCACGGCTCTGAAGTGGCTGAGACCCTTCGGGAGATCGGCCACGGGGTGACCCAGTTCACGGGAAAGGGCAAGAACGGTCCGGTGGAGGTGGTCTATTCGGTAGTGAAGCGAAAAGACGCCCGGGAGGCCATGTCCGTGGTCCACGCCCTGGATAAGGACGCCTTCATCACCGTGGGGGACGTCTCGGCCATCCAGCACGGGTGGATGTTCCCGAAGCGGAGGAAGTAGGGGGGCTATCGGGGAAGACGGGAGGTCAGGAGGCAGCTACCCTGGGCCCTCCTCCCGGCTCCCCCGAATGGAATCACTCAGGGCGTTATGCCGCTCCACCAGGGCCCGGCAGACGGCCTCGCTGGCCTGGAGGGAGTCCGCCCTGGCCTCCCAAACGGGGATGGAGTCGTTGTAGCTTTCAAAGACCTGAAGGTACGCTTCATACTCGTCCTGGGGAACGCCTCCCAGGGATGGATCTTCGTAATCCTCCAACCGGTTCCGCAGGGAATCCACCACCCGATCGAATCGGAGAAAGGCCTGCTCTTCTCGGGCCAGGGCCACCCGGCAGGAGTCCACGCTGAAGCGGGCCCGCTGGAGACGCTGCCGCAGAAGCTCCATCTCCCGGATCTCCCGGTTCCGCTCCAGAATGGTCCCTCCGGCCAGGCCGGCGGAGATGAGGACGACAAGGGCTACCAGAATCATGAGGATGTTCTTCATCCTTCAACGGTCTAAAAAGGAGGTCTTCTTGTAAACCGGGCACCTCCACCGGATCAAACCGGCTGCCTCGAAATAGATTCGGTGACAGATCGGGGATGGTCCAACCGAGACGGGCCATGGCCTTGGCGGCCGGCACGGCAGTGCGCCCGGAGCTTGACCTGCCCGGCGGCCAGGCCTCAGCTTGAGGCCTGGCCGCAGAACTCCTTCTCCCGTAAACAGAATCGATTCCCATGCCCGACAGAGATGACGCCCTGGCCCTCCTCCACGAGTGGGTGGAGAACGAGGGACTCCGAAAGCACATGTACGCCGTGGAAGCCGCCGTTCGCCATTACGCCCGGAAGATGGGCGGCGACGAAGAGGTGTGGGGCCTGGCGGGGCTCCTTCACGATCTGGACTGGGAGAAGCACCCCGACGTCCACCCCATGAAAGGGGTGGAAGCCCTGAAAGAGCGGGAGTACCCGGAGGAGGTGGTCCACGCCATTCTGGCGCATCGCCCCGAGTATACCGGAGTGGAGCCTTCCACAGACCTGGACCGTGTCCTCTTCGCCTGCGACGAGCTCAGCGGCCTGGTCTACGCTGCCTGTCTCATGCGTCCCAACGGCATCGACGACATCAAGCCCAAGTCGGTGGTGAAGAAGATCAAGGACAAAGCCTTCGCCGCCGGAGTGGACCGAGAGCAGGTGGCCCGGGGCATCGACCTCATCGGCCTCGAGCGAAACGAGCATATCCAGAATGTGGTGGACGGCATGCGGGATGTGGCTGACGTTCTGGGAATCCGGGGAGAGGATCTGCAGAGCGGCTAGCCGATTTCTCCTGGACCCGAGGCGGCCCCCGGAGCGCCCTGGCCCCTCAATCCAGGGTCTGATCCACCGGGTACCGGGTCCAGGTCCATGCAGCGGGATGGGAGCCGCTCATGACCACGTCCACCCGCCCCAGCCGCATTCCCGCCCACCCCGCCTGGTTCACCAGGGTCTCCCGACCTCCGGGGTGGCCGTGCACGTCGGGCTGACTCATGAAGGTGTGGGTGTGGCCCCCCAGGACGAGGTCGATTCCCTCGACCTCCCGGGCCAGAAGGGTGTCCGATGGCTGGGGGTCCCGGTAGCGATAGCCCAGATGGGAGAGACAGACGATGAGGGAGCAACCCTGTTCCCGAAGCTCTGCCACGGAACGTCGAGCTGCCGCGAACGGATCGGTGTGGCGAACTCCCTGGTGAAGCTGTTCCAGAACCAGCCCCTCGAAAGCGATACCGAGTCCGAAGATCCCGACCCGGACGCCTCCCAGCTCACGGACGGTCCAGGGCTTGACGCGGTGGGCCAGGGGGGAAGCGGAGACGTCGTAGTTGGCCGAGACGAACTGGAACTCGGCGTGGGGTAGCATTTTTCCCAGACCCTCCACCCCGTTGTCAAAGTCGTGATTGCCCAGGGTGGCTGCGTCGTAGCGCATCTCGGACATGGCCCGAAACTCGATCTCCCCCTGGAAGAAATTGAAGTAGGGGGTGCCCTGGAAGATGTCTCCGGCGTCCAGGAGAAGGACGTGCTCGTTTTCGTTCCGGATCCTCCGGATGAGGCTGGCCCTCCGGGCCACCCCTCCCAGGCCCTGGAACCGCCCTCCGTCCATGGGAAAGGGGTCGATACGGGAGTGGGTATCGTTGGTGTGGAGAATGACGATGTGGGTGCTTTCCGCCGGAGATCCCAGGAGCCTTCTCGGCGCCAGAAGCCCCCCCAGAGCCGCCGCACCGGCCGTTCGGAAGAATCGCCGTCGCCTCATGGCCCGATCCCTCCCGTGATCCTTCCCTCCAATTCCGTGTCGATGACCCCCATGGTCCTCACGTAGCCGATGAACGCATCCCTCAGGAGCACCGGCAGATCTTCCCGGGCCAGGGGATTGTGCAGAGGGGTGAGATTCCCGCCTCCATCGGCCAGATAGTCGTTGGTCACCAGGCGATAGCGGGCCCGGGGGGCCACCGGTTCACCTCCCACCCGGATCTCCCGGGCCACCCACTCCCCGGCCTCCTCCGCCACAAGGAAGGAGAAACCGGCGATGGGCTCCCCTCGCATGGCGGCGATCTGGTTGGCCAGCTCCACCACCTGCAATCCCGACAGGGTGAGGACGGAGAGCAGGTTCTCAAAGGGCATGAGCTCGAAGATATGTCCCACAGTGATGGGCCCCGGCGCGATGGGCACCCGCAATCCCCCGTTGTTGGTCATGGCCATGTGAACGGGACCGGAGGCGTGCCGCCGGGCCGCCCAGATCATGGCGTCGGTGGCAAAGTTGCCCAGGGTACCCTCCGGGACAGCCTTGGAAAGGGGAACAGCCGCCCTGCCGATGACCAGTTGGATTTCGTCACCCATCCGCTCCCTGAAAGGCGCCACCAGGGCCTCCATGGTCCGGTCTTCCGGGATGGAATCGGCCACGACCGTGAAGGAGACCGCCATCTCCGGCGGCAGCACCTCCTCTCCGGACACCGTAGCGGCTTGAGGTGATTTCCCGCTGTCGACGGAAGGCTCCGCAGTCCCTGCCGGACGGCTACCCCCGGCGCAGCCTCCCGGGAACAGGAGGAGAGTCCAGGCCAGCCAGAACAGACCCGGTCTCCGAAGACGCTCGCGCATGGGTTTCGCTCCGTCCGTCTGCTGCCCCGACGGTCTCTACGTCAAGGAAAAAGCCCTTCTTCGACTCCGTTACGAGGGAAGATCTACAAGAAAAGAGAGAAATGCCAGGGAGGCTGGAGGGATGGAAAACGGCCCGGGAAGGCAACAGGCTCCCGGGCCGAGGATGGAGCGGGGTCCGCCGCGCTCCACCGCTTGTTTTGCCGTCGAGACTCCCTATTGGACCTGCTCCTCGATGGAGGAAAGGCCCGAATAGATATCGCGGATCTTGCTCCTCATGGTCTTGATGCGGTCCGAGTCCTCTTTGCTGCTCCACTTGGGCTCGTGGATGGAGAAGATCTGGTGGTTCAGATCATCCAGCAGGGCCCGTGCGTTGGTGCACCACTCCTCGGTGCAGTCCATGGGCATCTCCGCCGCTTCGCTGACGGTCTGCTCCATCTTCTCCATGGAGGCGAAGAGGTTCTCCATATAGGAACGCCACGCTTCATTCATGGGTTGATACACGCCACTCTGGATGGCATCGTCGAGTTTGGCCATTTCACAGTCCTTTCCTGGTGAGTCCTCAGGGTCCAATCCTCCAGTACCCGAAGCTACACCGGGTTCGGGCATCGGTGCCATCCCCGGATGCCGCGGGAGGGCTTCGGGCGTATGTTTCCTGAGAAGGGTGCATCGCTCATCTGTCGGCTCAAGGGACTCCGAAAAGCACATGAAAACCATCATCGAGCCATTCAAGATCAAGGTCGTAGAACCCATTCGTATGACCAGCCGAGAGGAGCGGAAGGGATTCCTGGAGGAGGCCGGCTACAACGTCTTCAAGCTGAAGAGCGATAACGTGCTCCTGGATCTCCTGACCGACTCCGGCACATCGGCCATGAGCGCCCAGCAGTGGGCGGGGGTCATGCGTGGGGACGAGTCCTATGCCGGAAGCCCCTCCTTCTATCGATTCGAAGCCGCGGTAAAGGGGATCTTCGGATTCCAGCAGGTCATTCCCACCCACCAGGGCCGGGCCGCAGAGCGAATCCTGTTCTCCACCGTCTGCCAGCCGGGCCATGTGGTCCCGAACAACACCCATTTCGATACCACCAGGGCGAACTGCGAGGCCACCGGAGCCAGGGCCGTGGATCTCCCGGTGCCGGAAGGGCTGATCCCGGCGGACCGACATCCCTTCAAGGGAAATATGGACGTGGGGGCCCTGGAGGCTCTCATCCTGGAAACCGGTGCCCACAAGATCCCCCTCTGCATGATCACCGTCACCAACAACACCGGGGGAGGCCAGCCCGTTTCCATGGAGAATATCCGGGCTGTGTCGGAACTTTGCCGGTCCCACGGGATTCCCCTCTACATCGACGCCTGCCGATTTGCCGAGAACGCCTATTTCATCAAGCTCCGGGAAGAAGGCTACCGGGATCAATCCGTCCGGGACATCGTCAAGGAGATGTTCTCGTATGCCGACGGATGTACCATGTCGGCCAAAAAGGATGGTCTGGCGAACATCGGAGGCTTCCTGGCAACCAACGACGACAAGCTTGCCCAGCAGGAGCGGGACCTTCTGATTCTGACAGAGGGATTTCCAACTTACGGGGGGATGTCCGGACGGGACCTGGAAGCCATCGCCATAGGCCTGGAAGAGGTTCTGCACGAGGACTACCTGGAATACCGGCTGGCATCGGTTCGGTACCTGGGGGAGCACATCGCCGCGGAAGGGGTGCCCATCGTACAACCCCCGGGAGGACATGCCATCTACATCGATGCGTCGGCGTTCCTCCCCCACCTCGGCCCACAGGATCTTCCGGGACAGGCCGTGGTGGCCGAGCTTTACGTGGAGGGGGGGATCCGGGCGGTGGAGGTGGGCACGGTCATGTTCGGTCACCGGGATCCCGAGACGGGACAGGAAGTGCCGGCGGCCATGGAGCTGGTCCGCCTGGCCATGCCCAGGAGGGTCTACACGCAGAGCCACGTGGATTTCATGGTGGAAGCCATCATCCAGGTCCACCAGCGCCGGAGCCGCATCGGGGGGTTTCGCTTCGTGTACCAGGCTCCGGTCCTCCGGCATTTCACAGCACGGTTCGAACCCCTTTACAAGGTGGGGGCGGGTTGACGGTGGGGAACCCGGAAACGCCACCGCGGTAGGGATATCTGGACTCTGTATTCTCGAACCCACGGGACCACATGCGCCGACTTCCGACCAGGGTCATGCTTCTGGGCTTTTCCGCCGCCCTGGCGTTCCAGGGGGCCGCCCTGGCCCAGGACGTGGAGCTTCTGGGAAAGCACCACGGCACCACGCCCCCCCAGGGCTATTTCGCTCGGATGGCCCGGGATCCGGGAGCCTTCCAGTACCAGCGGGCCCTCATTCGCAGGGGCCTGGATCTCCGGGAAGCGCCCGGGATCCGGCCCAGAGGCCGGGCCATGGCCCCGGCCTTCGCGCCGGCCCTGGCCGGAATGGCGACCCCGGAGCCCCGCCGTTCCGCCGTGACCGGGACCTTCCGTTTTCCTCTCATTCTCGGCCTCTTCTCCGATTCGCCGGAACCCTCGGAGATCTACGCCCGGGACAGGGTCCAGGCCGAGTTTTTTGACGGGCCCCAGGCCAACCCCCAGGCCGTCGGGACCATTCCCCAGTATTACAGCGAGATCTCCGGGGGTCGGGTGACGCTGGCCGGAACCACCTTCGATTGGGAGCGGGCCCCCCTGACCCGATTTCAGGTGACGGCGGGAGAGAGCGCGCTGGGTGGGGAAGCCAGGATCGGTGAGTTCATCGTGGAGATCATCCAGGCTGTGGACGACGGCTCCGTGGACTGGGGCCTGTTCGACAACGACGGGCCCGACGGTGTGCCCAACTCCGGAGACGACGACGGATACGTGGACGTCCTGGCCGTCATGCACCCCACCCCCGGAGGAGAATGCCCCTCGCCGGACGGGCCAAACCGGATCTGGTCACACCGCTGGAATCTCTACCACGCTGCCCAGTTCGAGACAGGAAGCTGGGTGGAAGCCGTGAAGACGGACCTGGGCTACGCCACCACCACCCCCGCCGTCCCTTCGGCGGCGAATCCCGGCTTCCCCTTCATCCGGATCCTGGACTACACCGTCCAGCCGGTGATGGACTGCGCCGGAGCTTTGCCCAACACCATCGGGGTCTTCGCCCACGAGCTGGGCCATGGGTTCGGCCTCCCGGACCTCTACGGAGTGGAGTCCGGGCAGAACGGCATCGGCAACTGGGGTCTCATGGGCACCGGATCCTGGGGATGCGACGGCAGCAGCCCCGAGCTGCCCTGCCATATGAGCGCCTGGAGCAAGCTGGTGCTGGGGTGGGCCGACGTGGAGACTCTCCCGGCGGGAACGGAGCTGGGGACCCTCGCGCTTTCCCCGGTGGAGACCGGGGGAAGGATCTACCGGGTGGACGCCGGGGACGGTTCCGGAGAATACTTCCTCCTGGAAAACCGTCAGCGTCTGGGCTTCGACCGGAACCTCCTGCAACCGGGTCTCCTGGTCTGGCACGTGGACCCGCAATACATCGCCGACCACTGGTACCGCATCAACTCGGATGGCCAGCATCAGGGGGTCTGGCTCCGGCAGGCGGACGGGCGCAACGACCTCAACCGGGTGGGCGGAGGCCGGGGCGACTCCGGCGATCCCTACCCCGGGGCCTTCCAGAGGAGAAACCTCCACGCGGCCACCGACCCCGGCTCCTGGAGCCATGCCGGCACGGCCATGGGAATCACCCTCATGGACATCCAGGAAGCGGGCTCCGACATCACCTTTCTTGCCCTCACCGGCTATCGACCCCTGACTCTCACCACCGTGGGCGCCCCCGGCGATGTGGGCCTCATCTCCGTGGACGGAGCCACCTCACAGGCCTCCCGATGGACCTTCGAATCGGCCCCCTTCCAGAGCCACACCATCGAGGCGGCGCCGGGGGAGGAAATCGGAGGGGGATACAGGGTGCCGTTCATGGAGTGGTCCGACGGAGCGCCCCGGGTCCGCCAGCACCAGACGGGTCTTACCGGGGAGACCTTCACCGCCGCCTACGGCGGCAGCGAGGTCCACCTGGACGTCGCCGTCACCGGGCCCGTGGCGGAGGTTTCACCCGGCTCCATCGACTTCACCCCCGGCGACGAGGAAGGATGGGTGCCGGAGGGTGAGACGGTGGCGATCATGGCCCGTCCCAGGACCGGTTTCGGCTTCACGGAGTGGACCGGTGCCCTGGCGGGGCAGCCGAATCCTGCCACCTTCACGGCCGATGCCCCGGTAGCGGCCGGTGCCCTTTTCGACCTGACCTTCACTACGGCATCCAATCCGCCGACAATGGAGATCGAGGCCGCCACCAGCTACTTCCTGGCCCTTCAGGTGGAGAACGCCAATCTCCCCGTCACCTGGACCCTGACCTCCGGGGAGCTTCCGGACGGGATGTCCCTGGATCCCATCGGGCGGATCTCCGGTGCCGCCATGGAGCGAGGGGCCTTTTCCCTGGCGTTCCACGTGGTCGACGGCATCGGTCTGGAAGGAGACGCCTCGCTGGATCTGGTGGTGGTGGACCCGGTGATTTCCATCGAGCGCCTGGCTTCTCCCTTTCTTCGTTCCGGTGCCGGATTGGACCTCAACCAGCGGACCTATCTGGACCGGGAAGGCAACAGAAATGGGGGGTATGACCTGGGCGATTTCCGGGCCTTTTTCCTCCGGAACCCGGATCTGCCCGGTACCGGCGACCTCCGGGGCACCATGGAGCTCCTGGTCCCGGTGGGGGACCTGGGAGCAGCCGGCGGGGCCGAGAAGGAGGTGATCCGATGAAGCGCCTGCCTGCGGTTCCAGCGGGTCCTGCGCGGGTTCCTTCACGGCCGTTTCTTGCCCTCCTTCTGCTGGTATCTGCGCTTTTCGGGTGCAGCGACTCCGGTGGTCCCGGAGAGCTGACGGGAACGGTGCAGACGCCGGGCCCCGTTCTGGGAGGAGCCGTGCTGGAAGTGGTGGGGAAGGGGATCACCGGGTTCTCCGGGGCGGGGGCCACCAGGGTCTTCCACGCACCCACGGAGACGGAGGGGACCTACCGGGTGGTTCTCCTGAGCTCATCGACTTCCGGCCCACTCCAGTTCCGGGTGGCGGTTCAGGATGTGGGAGCGAAGAAGCCATCCGCCTCCCTGGTGAACCTCACCAGCGGCGAGAACCTTCCCTTGCCGGCCACCGCCGAGTATGGGGTGAAGTTCACGAAGTGAACGATCCGCCGGGGCTCCGTCCGGGATGTTCCGGTGGAGCCGCGCCTTCTGCCTGATGTTCGTGCCGGGCTTCCGCCGCCCCCCACCTTATTCTCTGGGGGGGAGTGGGAGCTTTTTTTCCCGTGATCATTGCTCAATTCACAATTCGTGATTTTTTTCCCTCTTGCCGAAATGGGTCTCATTCCGCCAATTTTGCAGGTCACGGATCCAGGGACCTTCCCCGTCCTGAGGGGGAGGTCGGAAGTGCGCTATCACTGAGCATCGGGCTGGAGCTGAGCCCGGAGAAACTGGACGGGAATGAAAGGCTCCAGGAACCCGGAAGCCGCCTTCCTGGCCATCATGACGGCCAGCGCCACGCACGAGGTCCGGAATGTGCTGGCCATCATCAAGGAATCCGCTGGCCTTATCGAAGACATGGTCTACCTGTTCGAGAAGAAAGGGAAGCTGGACCGGGAAAAGCTTCATCGAGCCGTGGACCGCATCGATACCCAGGTGAAGCGGGGTGCGGACCTTCTCACCAGCCTCAACCGCCTCTCCCACACCCTCGATTCCGATACAACTCCGCTGGAGTTGAATGAGGAAGTGGCGCAGGTGGGCTTTCTGAGCCAACGCTTCGCCCGCAAGCAAGGGCACCAGGTATCGGTTCGATCCCTGGACAAGGGACTTCCCCTGACTCTGAATCAGCTCCACCTCCACATGGCTCTCTTCTCCGCAATGGACTTGCTTCTGGAGACGCTCACGGAAGGCGCCACCGTCGAGATGCGAGTGGTTGAGCGCGGCGGGGTCGCAGCGGTGGAGTTCCAGGGGACCCAGGGGGGGGAGTCTCCTCCCGTGGGCGACTTTGCGGAGGAGGGCCTGGCCGGGGTCCGGACGTGGGTCCGCGCCGTGGGCGCGGAGATGCAAGGGCTCGATGATGGATTCGGGCTCAGGATTCTCTTCCCAGAAACGACAGAGGCCTGAAGCCTCTGTCCCTGATAGGCGGGGTCTGAGATCAGATGAGCAAAATCCGAGTGCTTCTCGTCGATGACGAGGAAGATTATGTGAAAGCACTGGCAGAGCGCATGGACATGCGGGATCTCCAGAGCAATATCGCCCTCAGCGGTGAGGAAGCATTGGCCGCCCTGGACGATGATCCTCCCGATGTCATGGTTCTGGACCTCCGGATGCCGGGTATGCAGGGGATGGAGGTCCTGGAACGGGTCCGGAAGGAGCACCCCCATATCCAGGTCATCATCCTCACCGGCCATGGGGGTGAGAAGGAGGAGCGGGAAGCCCGGCGCCTGGGGGCCTACGAGTACATGCAGAAGCCGGCGGACACCGGGACCCTCATCCGCACCATCCAGGGGGCCTGGCGCAGGAGCATACAGGCGGCCAGGGAGCTCATCTCCGAAGGCAAGGAAGAGTTCGACCGGAGCATGACCGCCGCCGCCCTGGCCGAGGGAGGCATGCCGGACGAGGCGGCAGGGATGATGGAATCTTCGCACTCCCAGCAGGAAGAGGAGAGGAAGACCGGAGCCTTGAAGGTGCTCCTCGTGGACGACGAAGAGGACTACGTCCGCACCATGGCGGAGCGGATGGAGATGCGGGAGGTGGGAAGCGAGGTGGCCCTGAGCGGGGAGGACGCCCTCTCGTTTCTGGAGGAGGACCTCCCGGATGTCATGGTCCTGGACCTCAAGATGCCGGGCATGGGTGGCCTGGAAGTCCTCGAGCACGTCAGAAAACATTATCCCCAGGTCCAGGTCATCATCCTCACGGGCCACGGCTCTGACGCGGAAAAGGTGGAGGCGCACCGGCTCGGGGCCTTTGACTACCTCCAGAAGCCGGTGGACATCAACGACCTCATGGAAAGCGTTCGGCGGGCCGGTGAGGCCCGGGTCCGGGAGGTTGAGTGAGCGAACGGATGCTTGAAGCCATCCCGGAAGGACCCCCGCCGGGCGGAGACGAGGAATCCCTCATTTCCGAGACCCGCTACAGGAAGATCCTGCTGGCAGCTGTGGTTTCAGTGTCCCTGGTGGCCATCGCGCCCCTTCTCATCATGACCTGGGTGAACTACACCCAGTACGAACGAGCCTTCCGGGAAGAGCAGACCCGGCCCATGGTCCGGTTCGTGGCCAACGCCACCCAGTCCATGGAGGCCTTCCTGACGGAACGGACGGCGGCCCTGCAGTACGTGTTGAGGGAAGAATCCCACGATGACCTCCAGAACCCGGAGCTCCTGGAACGGGTGCTGGGCAATATGACGTCCTCCTTCGGGGGCTTCGTGGACCTGGGTCTCATCGAAGGCGACGGAACCCAGGTCTCCTATGCCGGTCCCTACGAGCTGGAGGGACGGAACTACGCCGACTACCCCTGGTTCAGGGAAGTGGTTCGGCGGGGGGTCTACGTCTCCGACGTTTTTCTGGGATACCGGGACTTTCCCCACTTCGTCATCGCCATCTACCGGGAGACGGCCCCGGAAGAGGGTTTTGTCCTTCGGGCCACCATCGACACCGATTTCATCGACCGCCTGGTCCGGACCCTCCTGGTCCAACCCGGGGGCGACGCCTTCATCGTCAACGGAGAGGGGATCCTCCAGAGCCATTCCCGGGCCCACGGCGGAATTCTGGAACGAGCCCGGATCCCCGCCCTTCCCTATAGCCCCCAGACAGAGCTTCTGGAGCTGACCGACGAGGAAGGGCACGAGCACCTGGTGGCCTACGCCCAGGTGGAAGGCTCTCCGTTTACCGTGGTCATGGTCAGCCCCGAAGGCCCTCTTCAGGCGGGGTGGCCCAAACTCCGGAGAAACCTCTTCATCTTTCTGGGCGTCAGCGTGATCCTGATCCTGGGAATGGTGATCTGGGGGGCGAACTGGATGGTGGGCCGTGCGAGGGAGGCGGATCTCCACCGGGCTGCCTGGTATCACAAGATGGAATACACCAACAAGATGGCTGCTTTGGGACGCCTCAGCGCCGGCGTGGCCCACGAGATCAACAACCCGGTGTCCATCATCACCGAGAAGGCCGGGTTGCTGAAGGACCTTCTCCTCATGTCGAAAACCATGCCCCCCAAGGAACGGATGCTGGACCTGGTGGATTCGGTCCTCCGGTCCGCCGACCGCTGCGGAGGAATCACCCACCGGCTCCTGGGTTTTGCCAAGCACATGCAGGTCCAGACCGAGACCATCGAGTTGGATCAGCTCCTCAGGGAGGTCCTGGGGTTCATGGAAAAGGAGGCGGCCTACAGGGATCTGGAAGTGGTGCTGGATTTTCCCCCGGACCCGCCCACCACCCTCAGTGACCGGGGGCAGCTCCAGCAGGTCTTCCTGAACATCATCAACAACGCCTTCGCCGCCGTGGAGGATGGAGGCCGGATCGAGATCGGCATCACGGAAGCATCGCCGACCTCCCTGGCGGTCTGGGTTCAGGACGACGGCGTGGGCATTCCCGAGGAACATCTTTCCCACATCTTCGATCCTTTCTTCACCACGAAGAAAGGCGGGGGAACCGGTTTGGGTCTGTCCATTACCTATGGAATCGTCCAGAAGCTGGGTGGCCAGATCTCTGTGAAGAGCCGGGTGGGTGAGGGGACGCGATTCACTGTGATCCTGCCCAAGGGCAGGGCCGAGGTCTGAGAGCCCAACTCCCGCTAGGAGTAGATATGGAAGGATTACGGATCCTTATTGTCGACGACGAGGAAGAGCTGGTCAGCGCCCTGGTGGAGCGGTTGAAGCTCAGGGGGTTTCGGGCTACGGGCGTGGTGAGGGGAGAGGACGCGCTGAGCTTCCTTGAACAGCAGGAATGCGATGTCGTGCTCCTGGACGTGAAGATGCCGGGGTTGGGGGGGCTTGAAGTCATCCGGCGGATCAAGAGGGACCGTCCGGGCGTTGAAGTGGTGCTCCTCACGGGGCATGGGTCCGTGAAGAGCGTGGAGGAGGGCATGGCCCTGGGTGCCTTCGACTATCTGATGAAGCCTGTGAAGATCGACAATCTGGTGAGGGTCCTGGCCGCGGCAGGGGCGAGGCGGGAGGAGGACGCACCCCGGAAGGAGGAAGAAGCATGAGTGACTACAAGGTCCTTCTCGTGGACGATGAGGTGGACTTCGTCGATGTTCTGGCGGATCGCCTGGAGGCCCGGGGGCTGAACGTCCACAAGACCCACAACGGCTCCGAGGCCCTCGCTGCGGCCCGGGAAATCCTCTTCGACGCCATAGTCCTGGACATGGCCATGCCCGGGATGAACGGCATCGAAACCCTGGAAGGGTTGCTGGAGATCAATCCGGATCTCCAGGTCATCCTGCTCACGGGCAACGCCACCCTGGAACAGGCGGTGGCGGCCATCCGCATCGGGGCCCTGGACCTCCTGGAGAAACCGGCGGAGATCGATGAGCTGGTGGCCAAGATCGAGATGGCGGCCACCAGGCGCTGGTCCCTTCAGGAAAAACGGATCGAGGAGAAGGTGTCCGACATCATTCGTAAGAAGGGGTGGTGAGGGAATGACTGAGACCGGGTCCCCCGAGGATGTGATGATGAAACGGGTTCGGGAGATGATGATTCCCCTGGACGATTATCCCTGGGTCCGCATCGACGACACGCTGAAATACGCCGTGAGGGTCATGGAAGAGGCGCATCTGCAGGTGGGCCGGCGGGCTTCGCTGCCCAGGGTCCTCCTGGTCTTCGATCACGGCGACGATCTGGTCGGTATCGTCCGGCGACGAGATATCATGCGGGGCCTGGAGCCCAACTTCCTGGTGAATCAGCCTCTCGAACAGCGAGTCAAGTTCTTTGAGGTGGGGGTGGATCCGCATCTCTCGGAATTATCGGCGGAACCGGACTTCCAGAAGGTGCTGAAGGGCCTCAGGGACCAGTCCAGGCGGCCCGTGGGGGACGTCATCCGGCCCATCCACACCTCCCTGGGCCCGGAAGACCAGATCATGAAGGCGGTCTATGAGATGGTTTCCCTGAACGAAAGCCTGATTCCCGTTGTGGAAGAAGATCGGGTGGTAGGGGTCGTCCGGTCCGTGGACATCTTCCACGAGCTGGCCCTCCTCCTTCGCTGACGATTTCATACGTGACCTGACTGTCCAAAGGGTGTCGATACATGACCATAGATGCGTCGTCCGGATCCACCGGGGCGTCCACTGACAGAACCCATGAGGCGGCCGCCGAGCGCAGCGGGCGCTCCCACGAGGGACCCACCGTCGGCAAGCGCCTGAAACGAGACGGGGACGAGGCCGCCGGGAAGCCCAGGAAGAAAGACGCCGGGGATCGGACCCGAACTTTTTGCATCTTCCTGGGGCTGGCGCTATTCGCGGTCCTCTATTTCATGCCCACGCCTCCGGAAGCCGTCTCTCCTCTGGGTGAACGCTTTGCACTGAGCCGGGAGGGTCAACTGGCCATGGGCCTCTTCTTCCTGGCGGCCACCTGGTGGGTGACGGAGGTGGTGCCCATCGGCATCACGGCCGTCACCATCGGGGTGGTTCAGGCCCTCTTCCTGATTCGTCCGGCCCGGGACGCGTTCACCGATTTCATGGACCCCTCCGTCTGGTTCATCATCGGCTCCCTCATGATCGGAATGGTCTTCACCAAGACGGGGTTGACCCGGCGCCTGGCCTACAAGATGCTGGGGCTGGTGGGGGAGCGGACCAGCATGATCTACCTGGGCTGTTTCGTCATGACTTCGGCCCTGACTCTCATCATGGCGCACACCGCGGTGGCCGCCACCATCTATCCCCTTCTGGTTGCCGTATACGCCCTCTATACCGACGACTCCGAGCCCACCAGGTTCGGGAAGGGGCTCTTCATGGGGATGGCCTTCGTGGCCGGGGCCGGGAGCATCATCACGCTCCTGGGGGCGGCCCGGGGGGCCGTGGCCATCGGGTTTTTCGCCGAGACGGTGGGTCGGACCATCGGGTTCTTCGAGTTGAGCTATTACATGTTCCCGGTGGGAGTCCTCATGACCTTTGTCCTCTGGGGGTACTTCATGCTGGTCTATCCTCCCGAGAAGAAGACCATTCCGGGGCTCCGGGAGCGGGTAGCCCGCCTGAACGCCAGCCTCGGACCGGTGAAGCGGGACGAGATCCTGGCCCTGGTGTTCGTATTCGGGGCCATCGCCATCCTGGCCCTTCGCTCCTTCATCCCGGCGTTGGCGGCGGTGGACAAGAGCGCCTTCATCCTTCTGCCCACCATCCTCCTGTTCCTGTTCAAGGTCCTCTCCCTGGACGACCTGGAGGGGACGTCCTGGAACATCGTCTTCCTCTTCGGTGGGGCTATGAGCATCGGTCTCTGCCTCTGGCAGACCGGGGCCGCAAGCTGGCTGGCCGTCCACTGGCTCACCCTTTTCGAGGGCGCCCACTGGCTCCTCTTCGTCCTGGGGATGAGCGCCTTCGTCATGATCATGACCAACTTCATCATGAACGTGGCGGCCATCGCCATCACCATGCCCGTGGCCCTGGTCATGGCCCCCTACCTGGGGGTGGCCCCGGAGGTCATTCTCTTCGCTTCCCTGGTGGTGGCGGGGATGCCGTTTCTTTTCCTGGTGGGGGCGGCTCCCAACGCCATCGCCTACGCCAGCGGCCAATTCAGCACCAAGGAGTTTCTCCTGAAAGGCATTCCCGCCAGCCTCATCCTCCTGGTGGTG
>CAZSDD010000017.1:25620-38595 GCA_964605505.1 uncultured Gemmatimonadaceae bacterium
AGCCTGGCGCCGGGAGGTCCCAATCACGGTCTCCTGGCAGGGCTTCGAGGAGAATGGAGGCAGGGATGGGTCACCGGGGAGCTCCTGGAGCGGGGGTGGAGCGCCGCCATGAGCTACCCTGCCCTGAAGTGGTGCCCGGAAGGGGCCGACATCGAAGCCTGGCTCTTCCGGTCGGAGGAGCTTCCTGCTTGCTGGGAGCGGTTGGACGAGTTCGAAGGGCTGGAGTACCGGAGGATCCTGGCTCCTTTCTGGACCTCCGATGGCCAGATGTGGGTGGGAAATGTCTACGCAATGGAGTGTGATCTGGAGGAGCCTGAACGAGCCTGAACGTCGCCTGAATGAAGGGCGGCTTACGGCCTGCGGCCTGCGGCCGAAAACGGTGTCCGACCGGCTCCCTGGAGCCCGTCCGGGTAATGGGCCGGGCCGCTTCGCCCGGACAGGCCCCTACACTTCCCGGAACTCCCGGAAGAACTCCAGGACCGTCAGGGCGTCGGCGAAGTTGGAGGAGATTCCGAAGGAGATCCGGACCGCTCCGGTGCTCTTCCCGTCGATACACTGCTGGAACTCATCGAGGGTCATCCGATCACCGGATTGGCGGAGGCAGGTCAGGACCTCCCCCCGTTCCAGCCCCAGGGCCATCTCTCCGGCTCCCGGATTGCAGAAGCAGCCGGTCCGGAGAGAGATGCCCCGGTGGTTGGCCCGCTCTTCCACCAGGTGGTGGTCCACATGACGACCCTGGGCGTCGTACACGTTCAGGGCCACGGTTCCTCCCCGCTTCTCCATCTCCAGGGGCCCGTAGATCCTGACCAGGGGCTCGCCGTTCCGGTGCTTCAGGGCCGAGACCTCTTCCAGGAACCACCCGGCCAGGGCGTTCACCCGGTCATGGATGACGTCCATCCCCACCGATTCCAGGAAATCCAGCCCCATCTCCACCGCCGGAAGGCTGGTGTAGTTCAGGGTGCCGTCCTCGAATCCCTCGGATCCGGGAGAGAGGGAGTGGCTCTCGGCCAGAACCGAGGCCCAGGTGATGGTGCCGCCGGCGAACCAGGGACGATGGAGCTTCCGGAGGGCCTGCGGCCGGGCTATGAGGGCCCCGACACCGGTGGGATACCCGAACATCTTGTAGAAGGAAAGGGTTACATAGTCCGGGCGCCATCTTCCCAGATCCAGGCGGTTGGTGGGGACGAAGGCCGCAGCGTCCAGCAACACGTCCCATCCCAGCTCCTGGGCATGGGCAATCCACTCCAGGGGGTGCTGGACGCCGGAGAAATTGGATTGGGCCGGAAAGGCGAAGAGCTTGTGTTCGGCGTCGGCGGCGTTCTCCAGGAATCGCCGGAGTGCTTCATCGGAAACCCTCATATCCGGAGGTTCCACCGGCACGTACCGGGTTCGGGCCTTTCCCACCCGGTCGAAGGCCCGGATCCCCACCACGGAGTTGTGGTTGTCGTAGGTCAGGAGGAATTGGTCATGGGAACCGAAAGGGTACGACTCCCCGACCAGCTTCAGGGCGCCGCTGGCATTTGAGGTGAAGATGAGGACATACTCCTCCGGGTCGGCGTTGAAGAACTCCAGGACCCGCCGCCGGCACCGGGCCACGCGTTCGGTGGCCAGGGCGGACGTGGGGTTGGTGGAGTGGGGATTGCCCAGGACGGTTCCGGAAAGGAAATCGGCGTGATTCCGGACCTGGGAAACCCCGAACAGCCCCCCTCCGGTGAAGTCCACATAGACATGGCCCAACTCGTCCAGGCGGGCGAACTCCCGTTCACGGAGCCGTTGGCTCTCCGCGGGGTCCCCGAATTCCGGGAACCGCTTCAGGAAGTCCCCTGACTTCGCCGCCAGTTCCGAAGGCGCGACAATGTGCCTCATCTTTTTTTCCACCCTTCCTTCTTCCGGTAGAACGTGCCCCGGGGCTGATTCTATACTCTGTGACCGGTCTGCGGCCATGCTCCCGTCCCCTGCACTGCCTCAGCCAGAGGATGATGTTTGTCAAAGATTTGTAACAGTAAGGAGACGGAAGGGAAACGGGTGGCGGGTGGCGCCGAAGACCAGCTTGCCAAGAGCCAGGCCCCCTGCGACCATTTGTTGCGTCAAGCGATGACGATCTTCGACAGGTGACTGCAGCCTTTTCAAAGGAACGAACGTGAAGCGCTCAATCGTCCTGGGTCTTTCCCTGGCTCTGACCCTCTCCTGCGGTGGGGAAGCCGGTGAGGGCCGGTCCTCCCGAACCGTCATCCAGAACAAGGGCTCCGATACGCTGGTGAACGTGGCGCAGGCCTGGGCAGAGGCTTATGGATCGGTGAATCCCGGCGTGGCGGTGGCGGTTACGGGCGGGGGCTCCGGTACGGGGATCTCGGCTCTCATCAACGGCACTGTGGATATCGCCAACTCCAGTCGGGAAATGAGGGAAAGCGAGATCGCAGCCGCCGAGGCCCGTGGAATCCATCCCGTGCAGCATATCGTGGGCTACGACGCTCTGGCCGTCTTCCTCCATCCCAACAACCCCATCGACTCCATCACGTTTGCCGAGCTGTCGGCCATCTATGGCGAAGGTGGGGCCTATGACGAGTGGTCGGACCTGGGGCTGACGGTTCCGGGATGCACTTCCGACGAGATCGTGAGGGTCAGCCGGCAGAACAACTCCGGCACCTATGTCTATTTCCAGGAAGCGGTCCTGGGCGAGGACCCCTTCAAGCTGGGTTCCCGGGACATGCACGGCTCCAAGGACGTGGTGGACCTGGTGGAGCACACTCCCTGCGCCATCGGCTACAGCGGTCTGGCCTATGCCACGGATCACGTGAAGATGCCCTGCGTTTCCGAGTCGGAGGGCGAAGCCTGCGTGACTCCGAGTATGGAGACTGCGATGAATCGTAGCTATCCTATAGCCCGTCCCCTGTTCATGTATTCGGCAGGGGAGCCGGAGGGTGGCGCCAAGGAGTACCTGGACTGGATCCTCAGCGATGAGGGCCAGTGCATCCTGGTGGAGAAGGGCTACGCTCCCGTCCGAGAAGACCTCTCGTGCCCGGTTCCTGTCCAGGGCTAGGGTTCGAGCCTCTCCTCTCTCCGGCCTGGTGACAGCCATGGACCGATCTGAGCGAGACCGCCGAGGACTTGCTGAATGATTGGTTCACGCCATGACTCGGACAGGTTTCCAGGGAGGATGAGGGACGTGTCACGCTACGAAGAACGCCTGGAGCGGGATCTTCAGGTCATCCGGTCCCGCGTGAAGGGGGTTTCGGACCTGGTGGAGGATCAGGTCCGGGACGCCGTGCAGGCCCTTTTGACCAAGGATGGAGCTCTGGCCAACCGGGTCATCCTGCAGGACCGCATCATCAACCGGGAAACCCGGGCCCTGGACCAGCTCTGCCATGGATTTGTCGTCCGGCACCTCCCGGTGGCTCGCCACCTCCGATATATCTCAGCGGTCCTGAGGATGGGCGTGGCTCTCGAACGTGTCGGGGATTACGCTGTCACCATGTGTCGGCACAGCCTCCGGGTTTCATCCCCGCCGCCGCCGGATATCGCTCGTGACATCGAGCTCATCGCCCAGCAGTCCCGGGGATCCCTCGCCGAGGCTCTGAGAGCCTTCAACGGAGAGGACGCCGACGCCGCCCGGAAGACGCTGGGCCTCACCCGGCCTGTGGATACCACCCATGACAAGGCCTTTGAGGACCTGGTGACCCTTGGGGAGACCCGGAATGAGCCCGTCCGTGACCTCTTCGGGTATCTTCGTTCCCTCTATGTCCTCCTCCGGGTCTCGGATCAGGCTGAAAACATTGCCCAGGAGACACTGTTCGCCGTTTCGGGAGAGACCAAGAATCCCAAGACCTATCGGATCCTCTTCGTGGACCGGGCCAACGATTGCAGGAGCCAGATCGCCGAGGCCTACGCCCGAAAGGGTTTCCCCGAGTGCGGGGACTTCAGGAGCGGCGGCTGGGATCCGGCGGAGAGCATTCGTCCGGAGGTTCGGCCCTTCTTCGAGGATCACGGGCTGGACCTGGCTGGGCTGGAGCCCAAGCCTGTGCCGGACCTGATGTCGGAGCCACGGCACTTTCATGTGGTCATCGGGCTGGACGAGAAGTCTCTGGACATGGTCGGGGAAATCCCGTACAAGACCGTTTTCCTGGACTGGGATCTGGGTCCATGTCCCTTCGGGGAGGACGACCCGAACGCCGGGGAGCGCCTGGAGGCCATCTACCGTGAGATTGCCACCCGCTTGAGGGATCTCATGGAAATCCTCAGGGGTCCGGATGCCATCTGATCCTCCTGTCTCCGGCGCCGCCGAGACCCCCGGAGAGGGGATGAGGTCCTATGTCCGGCACGGAGACCTGAAGAAGCGGGATATGGCCTGGTATCAGGACAGGGCCATTGCCGCTTTCGTCTTCCTGGGGGGCATATCGGCCATCGTCTTCATCCTCGGGATCTTCGTCTTCATCACCAAAGAGGGGCTGGGATTCATCCTGAACACCATGGACGTGAAGGAGTTCTTCACGTCCACCGCCTGGCGACCCACCTTCGAGCGGGATCCCTCCTATGGAGCGCTGGCCCTGATTGTGGGAACCGCCTCCGTCACGGGGCTGGCCATGGTGGTCTCGGTGCCGTTTTCCCTGGGTGCGGCCATCTTCATCGGCGAGTTCGCCAGGGGCAGGCTCAGGGAGACCCTGAAGATTCTGGTGGAGCTCCTGGCGGCGATTCCTTCGGTGGTCTGGGGATTCATCGGCCTCAGCATCATGAGCCCCCTCATCATCGACGTATTCGACCAATCGGTGGGGCTGAACGTACTGAACGCCGGAATCATCCTGGGGCTCATGGCGGCCCCCATCATGACCACCATCGCCGAGGACGCCCTGAAGGCCGTTCCCGACGCCTACCGGGAAGCCGCGGAGGCCATGGGAGCCACGAGATGGCAGATCATCCTCAAGGTGGTTCTGCCGGCGGCCAAGAACGGACTGCTGGGCGCGGTCCTCCTCGGGGTGGGGCGGGGTTTCGGGGAGACCATGGCCGTCCTCATGGCCACCGGCCATTCCATCAACATCCCCACCAGCGTCTTCGACTCGGTCCGGGCCCTGACGGCCACCATAGCCGCGGAGCTGGGGGAGGCCCCGGTGGGCTCGGAACACTACCAGGCCCTTTTTACCCTGGGGATCCTCCTGTTCGTGGTGACCTTCATCATCAATCTCTCCGCTGATCTGGCGGTCCGGGGCGTGAAGAAGGGGCCCGGGAAGAGGAAGGTGAGGTGAGAGGCTGATCATGTTCGAGGCCACGGCTCTGAACCGTCGAAACCGCCAGGTGGAATGGCTCTTCAAGATGCTCTTCCTCCTCATGACGGTCATCCTGGTGATTCCCGTCATCATCATCCTCACGGTCCTGGTGGTGAAGGGACATCCTGCTGTGTCATGGGCGTTCCTCACAACTTCCCCTACCAACGGGATGACGGCAGGGGGCATCCTTCCGGCACTGGTGGGGACCATCTGGCTGGTTGCGGTTGCCCTGGTGGCTTCGGTTCCACTGGGAGTGGCGGCGGCCATCTACCTGAGTGAATACGCTCCGGACAATTGGCTCACACGAGCCATCAATCTGGCCATCATCAACCTGGCCGGGGTCCCTTCCATCGTTCACGCCCTCTTCGGTGTCGGGGCCTTCGTCCTCTTCTTCCGTTTCGGGACCAGTATCCTGGCAGCCTCCCTCACCCTGGCCATCATGGCGCTTCCGGTGGTCATCGTGGCCACCAGAGAATCTCTCCAGGCCGTTCCCAGGGCCTTCCGGGAGGCCTGCTGGAACATGGGGGCATCCCGTTGGCAGACCATCAGGAGGGTAGTGCTTCCCAATGCCATCAGCGGGATCCTTACGGGGATCATCCTGGAAGTGTCCAGGACGGCAGGAGAGACGGCGCCCATCATGTTCACCGGAGCGGCTTTCTTCCTGCCTTTCCTGCCCGAGTCGGTCTTTGACCAGACCATGGCCATGTCCCTGCACCTGTATGTCATCTCGACGCAGGTTCCGGGGGTCCCGGAGGCCCTACCCTACGGAGTGGCCCTGGTTCTCATCAGCATGGTCCTGGCCATGAACGCCCTCTCCATCGGCTTCCGCGTCTACCTCAGGGGAAAGAAGAAATGGTAGCGGAGGGTGGAATGGCGAGCTCCGACCTCCGGAGGGATTTCAAGGGGAATGCCCGGCAGGTGGCGTCGAACGCGCCGGTGAAGCTGGAAGTCCGGAACCTGAGTCTCAGCTATGGGTCCACGACCGTGCTCAGGGACGTGAGCTTCCAGGTGCGGGAGAAGGAGATCTTCGGGATCATCGGCCCGGCCAACAGTGGAAAGACCAGCTTTCTCCGGGCCCTGAACCGGATGAACGAGATGGTGCCGGGAATGGAGGTGGAGGGAACAGTCCTCTTCAACGGGGAGGACGTGAACTCCTTTGCCAATGTCTACGCCCTCAGGCGGCGCATTGGCGTGGTGTTCCCACTTCCCGTGGGGCTTCCCTTGAGCATCTATGACAACGTGGCCCTTGCTCCGCGCCTCATGGGTGTGAAGAAGAGAAACCGCCTGGACGAGATCGTGGAGCGGTGCCTTCGGCGGGCCGCTCTCTGGGATGAAGTGAAGGACCGCCTCCACGCGCTGGGGTCTCTCCTGAGCGGGGGGCAGCAGCAGCGTCTCACCATCGCCCGAGCGCTCTCCCAGGAGCCGGAGCTCCTCCTCCTGGACGAGTTCTCCATCGCCGTGGACCCCGTCACCACCATGCGCATAGAGGATGTCCTGAAGGAGCTCCGGGACGAGATGACCATCGTCATGGTCACGAACCTGGTGCAGCAGGCCCGGCGCCTGGCCCAGCGGACAGCCTTCTTTCTGAACGGAGAGCTGGTGGAGGTGGGAAAAACGGAGGAGTTCTTCACGGGGGTGGTCCAGGATTCCAGGACCCGGGAGTATGTGGAGGGTAAGTTTGGATAGATCCGCCAGCGCCAGCGTTGCCGACGCCAGAACCCGGGATTCCCGTCCTCCCTTTGCCATCGAGACGGAGTCTCTGAACCTCTGGTATGGGGACTTCCAGGCGCTATTCGATGTTGACCTGAAGGTCAAGAGAGGGCTCATCACCTCCCTCATCGGCCCCTCGGGTTGCGGAAAGACGACACTCCTCCGGACGGTGAACCGCATCAACGAGCGCCTGGGCTACGTTCGAACTTCGGGTGCCGTCCGGGTCCTGGGCCAGGACGTCCTGGATCCGCGGGTGGAGCCCGTCCAACTCCGAAAGGAAGTGGGGATGGTCTTTCAGCGCCCGAATCCTCTTCCGCTGAGCATCCGGGACAACGTCCTCTTCAGCCACCGGATCCACCGGGGAAAGGAGAAGGCAAGCCGCTCACAGGAAGGGGAGATCCTGGAGAAGGCTCTCCGGGAAGTCCTCCTCTGGGACGCCGTGAAAGACCAGTTGGGGGAGCCGGCGCTCACCCTCTCCCTGGAGGAGCAGCAGAAGCTCTGCATCGCCCGGCTTCTTCCGGTCAAGCCCGAGGTCATTCTCATGGACGAGCCCTGTTCCGCTCTGGATCCGGCGGGAACGGAGGCCGTGGAGGATCTCATGTGGGAGCTTCGGGGGGATTACACCATCCTTATCGTAACCCACAACATGGCCCAGGCCCGGCGGGCCAGCGAAGAGACGGTCTTCATGCTCCTGGGCAGGATCGTGGAGCACCGGGCCACCGACGAGATCTTCCTGACCCCGCAACGGAAAGAAACGGCTGACTACATCGAGGGGCGTTACGGCTGAGGTTCAATATCGCACCCGTTCGGGTCCTTCCGTTCCGCCTCCGTTGCTGCCTGGCCCTTCCGTTCCGCCTCCGTCGCTGCTCGGTCCTTCCGTTCCGCCTCCGTCGCTGCCTCGCCGCCCGTCCGACCTCTGTCGCTCCCTGGCCAACCCGTCCGACCTCTTTCGGCGGCGGGCTCCTATAGATCCACCGGCTTCTTCAACCGCATTCTGGGCGAGCCGGTGATGAGGCGTGCTCCCCGGGCATGGACGAGCCACTGCCAGGCCCAGTTCAGCATGACCATGAGACGGTTCCGGAAGCCCACCAGATAGAGCACGTGAACCGTGGACCAGAGGATCCAGGCGGAGAACCCACCCAGGCTCAGGTCCCCCATGTCGGCCACGGCTCGAGCCCGACCGATGGTGGCCATGGTTCCCTTGTCCACGTAGTGGAAGGGTCGGCGGATCTCCGGAGGCTCTCCGCTCGGCAGCGATTCCTGGATGATTCCCCCGACGAACCGGCCCATCTGAATGGCCCCCTGGGCCACGCCCGGGACTGGCCTCCCCGTCTTCGGGTCCTCCATGGCCGCCAGATCCCCCACAACGAAGGCCTGTGGATGACCGGGGATGGAGCAGTCCGGCTCCACCGGCACTCGTCCCTGTGGATCCAGCTCCACTCCCAGGCGCTGAGCCAGGGGTGACCCCTTTACACCGGCGGCCCAGATGACGTTGGCAGCCGAAACCCGGTCCTCGCCCAGGTGGACGAGAACCTCATCCATATTCGTCACGAGGGTTCCCAGGCGCACCTCCACGCCCATTCCCTCCAACTGTTTGAGGGCCAGGGCCGAAGCCTTCCCGGACATGCCCGGGAGCAGGCGGTCCATCCCTTCCATCAGAATGATCCGGGCTGTGCTGGTGTCCACCCGCCGGTAGTCGGCGGGGATGGTCTTGGCGGCGATTTCCCTCAGGGCTCCGGCCAGCTCAACCCCGGTGGGCCCACCCCCGACGATCACGAAGGTGAGCTTGGCCCTCTGGGCCTCGGGATCGTCTTCCATCTCCGCCTCTTCGAATGCCAGCAGGATCCGGCGGCGAATCTCCAGGGCGTCGTCGATGGTCTTGAGGCCGGGTGCCCGTCGGGCCCACTCCTCGTTGCCGAAATAGTGGTGTGTGGCCCCGGTGGCCACCACCAGCCAATCGTAGGAGATGTCATCCTCTCCCACCCGGACGGATCGAGCTTCCAGGTCCACGTCCGTAGCCTCCCCCATGACCACCTGTACGTTCTTCTGTCCCCGGAGAATCCTGCGGATGGGCTGGGCGATGTCCGCCGGCGAAAGGGCGGCCGTAGCCACCTGATAGAGGAGGGGCTGGAACAGATGGTGGTTCTGCCGGTCCACCAGGAAGATCCGGCAGGGAGCGTTCCTCAGGGTTCGAACCACCCGCAGGCCTCCGAACCCGGCTCCCAGGACCAGGACCCTGGGGAGCGAGGGAGACCTCGGAACCGACGAACTGACGCTCATGGGTCTTCCTTCCTGCAGGCGATCAGGGGGACGCTGCCGCTGGTACCCCCGGCCGCAGGGAGGTTTCCGGTACTGCCCCCACTTGCCGAACCGGGCCCGAACCCCCACCATCCTCTTCATGACTACGGCGACCTGGATCACCATGGCGGGAATCCTGACCTTCATCTGGGGCGGCTTCCTCTTTGCCCTCAGGAAGGCTGTGAAGATGGAGTCGGCCAAGGAGCAGGACAGGAGCAGGAGCCTGTCCGAGTAACGCCGCCGGCTCCCTGGCCCGGACAGGCTCCCAGGGAGTCCTACTCTCCCACGGGGTTGGCCTCGGCGATGACGTCCAGATTCGGGAGCATGACGATCTCGATGCGGCGGTTCAGCCGCCGGCCCTCCGCTGTTTCGTTGGTAGCCACCGGCTGATACTCCCCGTACCCGGCCCCTGAAAGGTTCTCCGGTGAGACGCCGTTGCTGACCAGGAGCTTGACCACCGACAGGGCTCTCGCCGCCGAGAGCTCCCAGTTGCTCGGGAACCGGGACGTGGAGATGGGCTGGTCGTCCGTGTGCCCCTCCACCTGGAAGCTACGGTCCTCGAATTCCGCAAGAACCTCGGCCACCTCTCCCAGAACCCTTCGGCCATCGGATCCGAGATCCGCACTCCCGGAAGCGAAAAGGATGTCCTGGGGCAGATTGATGACCATCCGGCCCCGTGCGATGGAAACGCTGAGCCGGCCGGCATCGATGAGGGAGCGGAAGCGGGAGAGGACCTCCTCGTAGATCTGGTTGCGTTCCCGGATCTCCTGTTCCACGGCGGCCAGCTGGTCCAGCCGGGCCTGGAGTTGCTGGGCCTGGGCCCCCCGGGCGCTCAGCAGGGTCCGGAGCCGTTGAGCCTCCAGCCGTGCCTCGTTCAGCTCCTCCCCCTTTCGAAGGTTCTCGCGCCGGGCCATGCCCAGCTCTTCGATGAGGCCGTCGATCTCCCTCTGGAGGTCGCTCATCTGGTCCCTGAGGCGCGACTCCCGCTGTTCTCTCCGTTCCAACTCCGTGGCCATGCGCTCCGCCAGCTCATCCTGTTCGGCACGGGCTTCCGCCAGCTGGTCCAGGGTATTCTCATGGGTGCTCTTCTTGACACAACCCGCCGCCAGAACCAGCAGGCAGGCTCCCGACAACCACCTGGCCTTCGATATCTTCAGCACAGCGTTCCTCCGGAGGTCCGGTTTTCCTATCACTCCCTGGAAGAAGTGTCCCCTCATGGGGCCGCTCTGGCAAGATGTCGGAACAATCCGATCCAGCTCCACCTTGCCAACCTCCATCCAGGTTGCCACCATTTCGTGTCCGATTCACGCAAATCCACGCATCTCCCTTCCGACCTCCCGCCGCGTGGGGGAGGGAATGCTCCGGCTTCGCCCGGCCCGTACCGGCCGGCGGATCCGGCAACGAAGACTGACGACTGTGCCGAAACGTAGCGACCTGGAAACCATCCTCATCCTCGGCTCCGGCCCCATCATCATCGGCCAGGCCTGTGAGTTCGACTATTCCGGCACCCAGGCCGTGCGGGCCCTGAAGGAGGAGGGCTATCGGGTCATTCTGGTGAACTCCAATCCCGCCACCATCATGACGGATCCGGACCTGGCGGACCGGACCTACATCGAGCCCCTCTCGGCCTCCTGGGTGGAGCGGGTCATCGAGGCGGAGAAGCCCGATGCCCTCCTCCCCACCATGGGAGGGCAGACGGCGCTGAATCTGGCCATGGAGCTCCAGGAGAGGGGGGTGCTGGAAACGCATGGCGTCGAGCTCATCGGAGCCAACGCCGCCTCCATCAGGATGGCGGAGGACCGGGAGGAGTTCACCGTCGCCATGGAGCGCATCGGCCTGGCCGTGCCCCACGGTGGCTTCGCAAAGAACCTGGCCGAAGCCCTGACCATCGTGGAGGACACGGGGTACCCGGCCATCATTCGCCCGTCCTTCACTCTGGGTGGAACCGGCGGTGGAATCGCGTACAACCTCGCAGAGTTCGAGGCTCAGGTACGGAAAGGACTGGACGCGAGCCCCATCCGCGAGGTCCTCATCGACCGTTCCGTCATCGGCTGGAAGGAGTACGAGCTGGAGGTGGTCCGGGACGGGGCCGACAATGTCATCATCGTCTGTTCCATCGAGAACTTCGATCCCATGGGGGTCCATACGGGCGACTCCATCACCGTGGCACCGGCCCAGACCCTTTCCGACGTGGAGTACCAGCGCCTCCGGAACGCCTCCATCGCCATCATCCGGGAGATCGGCGTGGAGGCCGGAGGCTGCAACATCCAGTTCGCGGTGAATCCGGAGAACGGGGAGGTCCTGGTCGTGGAGATGAACCCCAGGGTTTCCCGCTCCTCGGCCCTGGCCTCCAAGGCCACGGGCTTTCCCATCGCCCGGGTTGGGGCAAAGCTGGCTGTGGGCTACCACCTGAACGAGCTCCCCAACGACATCACCCGCACCACTCCGGCCTCCTTTGAGCCGGTTCTGGACTACGTGGTGGTGAAGCTCCCCCGCTTCGCCTTCGAGAAGTTTCCTGAGGTGGATCCCATCCTGGGAGTCCAGATGAAGGCCGTGGGGGAGACCATGGCCATCGGTCGGAACTTCCGATCAGCCTGGCAGAAGGGTTTCCGGGGGTTGGAGATCGACCGTGACGGATGGGTCACGGGCCCCCGCCTCAAAGACGACGGCCTCACCTCCCAGGACAAGGAGAGCCTCCTGGCCGCCCTGCGCCGCCCCACCGCGGAGCGTCCGTTCCAGCTGAAACGCGCCCTGGAGGACGGGATTTCGGTGGAGGAGATCTTCGAGGCCACCAGGATCGACCCCTGGTTCCTGGACCAGCTCCAGGAGATCCTGGAGTTGGAGGAATGGTATCGTGCGCTGCCGGAAATCTCTCCGGAGGAACTGCGGCGCATGAAGCGGGAGGGGTTCAGCGACGCCCAGTTGGCTACCCTCAGGGGCGAGACGCAGAAGGACGTTCGGGAACGCCGCTGGGCCCTGGGCATCCGCCCCACCTACAACGTAGTGGATACCTGCGCCGGGGAGTTCCCCGCTGCCACCCCGTACTTCTACTCCTCCTACGAAGACGAGAACGAGTCGGTCCCTTCAAAGGCAGACAAGATCGTCATCCTGGGAAGCGGCCCGAATCGTATCGGCCAGGGCATCGAGTTCGACTACTGCTGCGTGCAGGCCGTCCTGGGCCTCAACGAGGCCGGGTACGAGACCATCATGATCAACTCGAACCCGGAAACCGTTTCCACCGACTTCGACGTAAGCGACAAGCTCTACTTTGAGCCACTGACCCTGGAAGACGTCCTCGAGATCATCCACCTGGAGAAGCCCGCCGGGGTAATCGTGCAGTTGGGGGGGCAGACCCCCCTCAAGCTGGCACAGGCGCTGGAGGGGATGGGAGCCCCCATCCTGGGAACCTCCGTGGACGCCATCGACCGGGCAGAGGATCGGGAGCGGTTTGCCGAGGTATGCAGGCTGGTGGACGCCAGGGTGCCGGATAACGGGGTCGCCACCAGCGAAGGAAAGGCCCTGGACGTTGCCCGGCGCATCGGATACCCGGTTCTGGTCCGGCCCAGCTATGTCCTCGGGGGGCGGGCCATGGAGATTGTCTACGACGAGGATTCGCTCAAGGGGTATTTCGACCGGGCCGTGGGGGGGTGGGCCGCAACTCCCCCCCCCAACGCTAGGGGACGCCAGGGCCCCCGAGGGGCGGAACGGG
>CAZSDD010000018.1:0-13186 GCA_964605505.1 uncultured Gemmatimonadaceae bacterium
CTGGCGGAGCGGGGGGCCATGGAGGTCATGTCGGAATGGGACATGAGCACCTATGGTTCCCTCGCGAACTGGTCCACCGCCACCGTGTCCGACACCAACATCGACGGCATCTGGTCGGTGGACGTCACCAGAATGAATCCCCGACTCTATTTTCTCCTGGCCACAGGCACCGTCACGGAAGGGTCGGGGATGCTGGGGAACGCGAGTCGGATGATCGGGATGGTCGCCCGGCTGAATACGGCGGAAATCATGCCCCAGGCCGCCCTGACCACGGTGGGAGACCTCAAGATTGGCGGATCCTCCTATATCGACGGATTCAACGAGGATCCCGCCGGGTGGGGAGGCCTCTGCGGCGCCCTGGGCCCGGACAAGCCGGGGGTCCTCATCGACGATACCACCAACGTGTCGTACGCCGGAGGCGCCTACGGCCTGGAGGGAGACCCGGCGCTGACGGAGAACAGCAATCTGACCCCCGATTCCCTCCTGACCTTCGGGGACCTCGAGTGGAGCAACCTGGTGGATCTCCGGGACATCACCATCCCCGGGGGCACCACCATGACCCAGCTGGAGCCGGATTCCATCCTGGCGGGGGGCAGCTACACCTGCCGGAGGGATCTCCTAAACAATTGGGGCGACCCGGGGAACCCCTCGGGGGTGTGCGGAAGCTATTTCCCCATCATCTATGCCGCGGGAAATCTGAGCATCTCCGCGAGTGACCTGGGACAGGGAATCCTGCTGGTGGAAGGCAACCTCTCCGTGCAGGGGGGTCACGAGTTCTTCGGGCCCGTCATCGTCCGGGGGGAATTGAAGACTACGGGGACGGGCGGCCATTTCAACGGAGGGGTCATCGCGGCCAACGTGAACCTGGACTCCTCCACCGTCCTGGGGGATGCCCTGGTGCAGTACTCCCAGTGCGCCGTGACCCGGGCCGTCCTGAACAACGCCAACCTCACCCGGGTTCGGCCCCTGGAGGACCGGAGCTGGGTGGATCTCTCTTCGGTAATCAGCGGATGACGGAGGTCATCGAATAGGGAATTCAAGAAAGGCGGGCAGAAGCTGGAAGGAATTTTCACGCTTTTTTCATGAACCCAGGATGGGCCGGGAGCCATGTCAGACCTCCCCTGACAGGGAGATTCCCGTTAGTGGCGAAGGCGGGGACAACATGGAAATATGAGAATACTCGAGATGATCGGAATCAAATGTTTATCAATTCTTTTGATTCTTTGACCATCCTCTTTATTCTTGACAAGCCTTGGTTTTCAGTGGTATGCTGGTCTCAACATTCCGGGGAAAATTTGTTCCCCTCTCTTTCTCGGGTATTTCGAAATGGGCCTTTTCGGAAAGAAGACTTCACTGGGGCTCGACATCGGAAGCGGCTTCGTGAAGCTCGTCGAGGTGGACCGCTCCGGGGATCAGCCGGAGGTGTCCCGTGTCGCAATCCGGCCCCTCCTGCCGGATGCCATCGTGGAGGGGGAAGTCATGGACCCCGGGCTGGTGGCGGACACCATCCGGGACCTCTTTCATGATATCGGGTTGAAGGCCAGAGATGTCGTCACGGCTGTAGGAGGGCACGACGTCATCATCAAGAAGATCGAGATGGATCGCATGAAGGAGGGAGACGCCAGAGAGGTGATCCGCTGGGAAGCGGAGCAGCACGTACCCTTCGACATCAAGAGCGTGGAGCTGGATTTCCAGATCCTGAATCCCGCGGAGGGGGGCCTGCAGATGGAGGTTCTCCTGGTGGCCGCAAAGCGGGAGCTGGTGGACAACAAAGTGTCACTGTTGAAAGATGCGGGCCTTTCAGCCTCCATCATCGATGTGGACGCATTCGCCCTCCACAATGCCTTTGAGCACAACTATCCGGAAGCCATGGAGGGGATCGTGGCCCTGGTGAATGTGGGCCATGAAGCCACCAACGTGAATATCCTGGAGGACGGGGTGCCCCTCCTCACCCGGGATATTCCCTTCGGGTCCAGGCGAGTCCGGGAAGACCTTCAGCGGGAGCGGGGCCTTACCGCCGAACAGGCCGAGGAGGTCGTGCAGGGTCATCAGGCATTGCCGGACCTGGGTCGTTTCGTGGATCAGAGCGCCGACGAGGTGGCGGTGGGAATCGAGCGGGCTTCGGCTTTCCTCATGACCCGACAATCCGGGGAGGGTCTGGGCAGGATCTATCTGAGCGGTGGCGGAGCCCGGATTCCGGGAATGGTCCAGGCGGTGGGGAACCGCATGAATGTGGAGACCCGCCTGGTGAATCCTTTCGAGAGAACACCGGTGCGGCCGGATGCGGCGGTGAATCTGAACCTGGAGGAGGCCTCTCCCATGCTCCTCCTCCCCCTGGGCCTGGCCCTCAGGGCTTAGGCCAGAGGTGATCGAATCTTGATCGAGGTCAATCTATTACCGGGCGGAAAGAAGAGGGGCTCCAGAGGCTCCGGGCTTTCCTTCAAGCTTCCCAGCGTGGAGGCTGCTCCCAGGGATCCGTGGGTTCTGGGTTCCGCACTGGTGGTGCTCCTGGCGGTGGCCGTTTCCGCCTACCTCTACCTCACTACCAGCGGAACCCACGGGGAGCTCACCGTCTCCCTTGAGGAGGCCGTCAGCGACTCTGCCCGTTATGCGGATCTCATCGAGCAGAATGACGCCCTTCTGGCCCGAAGGGACTCCATCGCCCAGCGGGTGTCCATCATCCAGGAGATCGACGGGGACCGCTACACCTGGCCCCACATCATGGATGAGGTGGCCAGGGCCCTGCCGGACTACACCTGGCTCGAACAGGTCCTCCAGATCTCGGCAGGGGATCCCCTCTCCATCCGGATCTCGGGCAGGGCCGGCAACAACTTCGCCGTCACCCAGTTCATGGAGAACCTGGAAGCTTCTCTGTTCCTGAGGAATGTCGAGCTCATCCGCACGGAGCAGGTCGTGGAGACCATCGGCGGGGTGAGTCGCATCGTTAATCAATTCGAGCTGAATGTTGAGTATGAGCGGCCCCCAGTGGAATTGCTGGAGACCGTTCCCCTCTTCGACGCCGGTCCTGATGGACCATAAGGTGACGGGTTGAACCATGGCTCTAATACCTGACGATCCCAGGCAGAGAAATGCGCTGATCATCGGGATTCTGGCGGCGGCGGGATTCTACTTTTTCTGGTCCTACTGGTATCAGCCTGCGAAGACCGAAGTGGACGAGATGGCCGCCCGGCTGGAGCAGTTGGACTCGGAGAACCGGCGAGCCCAGATCATTGCGACTCGAGGCGGGACTGAGCTGGAGGAGCGGCTGGCCGTTTATGAGCGGCATGTGGGCCAGCTGGAAGCGCTGATTCCCCAGAGGGAAGAGGTCTCCGCCCTCCTGAATGACGTGACCCGGGTGGCTCGGCGGACCGGAGTGGAGCTTGCCGTCCTTCAGCCGGAAGCCGACGAGGTGGGATCGTTCTACACAAAGAAGAGCTATCACTTGGATCTCATCGGTGAATACCACGATCTTGGCCGATACCTCACCACCATCGCCTCCCTGCCCAGGATCATCACGCCGGTAAATCTGGAGGTGACGCGCTTCCAGGGGGATCAGAGCGTCCTGGACATGGAATCTCCGCTGTCGGTCAGTCTCCAGATTCAGACCTATATCGTTCCTTCCGGCGCTCCCGGTGACGCCGGGGCCGAACAGCCGGGAGGGAGATGATGAGGACCATCATGAGAGGATTGTTGCTTCTGGGGTTGGTGGGCCTCCTGTTTCCGGGAGGTCTGTGGGGCCAGCAGTCGCCCCCCCCGGACACGGCGAACCTGGTATTCGAGCGGGAAGTCTTCGCCTACCCGACCTTCGAGCGGCGAAACCCCTTCGTTCGGGTGGTGTCCGGAACCGAAGGGGGGCCCCGCTTCGAGGAAATCCAGCTCATCGGCGTCATCTACTCCTCCAACCCCGACCTCTCCGTGGCCCTCTTCGGCCCCAGAGGGCAGCAGGGGGCACAGCAGCAAACCCGGCGGACCTTCAGGGCCCGGCGGGGTGAGCGACTCGGAAACGTTCGAATCCTTGAAATCCAACGGACACGCGTAGTCGTGGAAGTTGACGAATTCGGCCTTACGGAGCAGCGAATCATGGAGCTGCAGCGACCTGGTCAAGGAGGCTCCTCATGACCTCGTTCCTTTCCCTTCTGGCTGGTCTCCTCGCGACGATGGGAGGCCCGGTCACCGGGTTGAGCATTCAGCCGGCCCCGGAGCGGACCGAAGTCGTCATCTCCATGGAAGGCCAGGCTGAATACCGGGACTTCACCATGGAAGGTCCGAACCGACTGGTCCTGGATCTCCTGGACTCCCACCACGCCCTGCCGCGAGACAACTTCCTGGATATTCGCAGGGGTGGAATCCGGTCCATCCGGACCAGCCAGTACTCGGCCGACATCGTCCGGGTGGTCATCGAGCTGGATCGGGTGGTGGGGTATCAGATTCTTCCGGGTGACGGAGAGCTTCGCCTGGTTCTGGAGAATTCCGGCGAGAGCTTCGAGCCCTGGAGCACCGGGCTTCCTGCCGCCGAGCTCCAGCCTGCCAGGGAGGTGGCCGGATCGAATGCGGTGCTCCCGATTCAGGTGGAAGCCCAGAGAATCTCCCTGAGCTTCCAGTCTACGCCTATCGCCGAGGTCCTCTTCACCTTCGCGGAGTTCGCGGACCGTTCCATCGTCCCGGGGGCGGACGTGGAAGCCAGCATCTCCGCCGAGATCCGGGACCAGCCATGGGACGTGGCTCTTCAGGTAATCCTGGAGTCACAGGGGTTGGTTGCACGGGAGATGGAATCCGGGATCATCCGCGTGGACAACCTGGTGAACCTGAACGAGCGGGAGACCCTGGAGCAGCCGAGCACCCGGGCTTTCCAGGTGAATTACGCGACCGCCGCGGAGCTCCAGACGGCGGTGCAGGCCCTTCTGACCCGGGAACGGGGTCAGGTATCCAGCAGCCCTTCCACCAACACCCTCATCGTCACCGACGTCAAGAGAGTCCTGGATCAGGTGGAGGCACTGGTGGAGGAGTTGGACAGGGAAACCCCACAGGTGGGGATCTCTGCCAAGATCGTCTTCATCAACCGGACGGACCTGAGGGAATTCGGAGTCACGTACGACCTGAAAGACTCGGAGGGGAACCAGCTGAACGTCCTCACGCCGGGGGCGATCGACCTGGACGGCGACGGCGTCATTGATCCCGCCACCGAGCAGGTGGAGATCGGTACCGACGTCGTGGCCCTCGGTGGCTCTTCTTTCGCGGCTCTCGGGAATGCCCGCTCACGGGTACCCAATCCGAACCTGACTCTCCTTACCAGCCTGATCATCGGCCGTCACACCCTCATCAACTTCATCGAGGCCCTGGAGTCAATGAATCTCAGCGACATCCAGGCCCATCCCAGCGTCACCGTCATGGACAACCAGGAAGCCAGGATCCTGGTGGGTGAAGAGACCCCCATACGGGTTCTGGATGCCCAGGCCGGTGGAGGGCAGCAAGGGATCCCCACGGCCCAGGTGGAGATCCGGGAGACAGGTATCATCCTCCAGGCCACTCCCCATGTGACCGGCGACGGAAAGATCCTGCTTCAACTCCACGCGGAGCGCTCCGCCGCCATCCCGGCGGAGTCCGACGCCGGATTCGTCTTCCAGACCCAGGAAGCTGATTCCAGGGTCCTGGTGGAGGACGGAGAGACGGTGGTCATCGCCGGGCTGACCGTGACCGAAACCAATGAAGTCAGGGCGGGAATCCCACTGCTCATGGATGTCCCCGTTCTTGGACGCCTCTTCCGGGTCACCCGGGAACAGACCGTCCAACGCGATCTCATGATTCTCGTCACCCCGACCATCGTTCGGGGCGGATGGAACTAGGAAAGGGCCAGGGAGGAACTTGATGTCTGACGACATTCGTACCCGTCTACGCCTGAAACCCGTCCTGGTGGGGTTGGGGGCCCTGGCTGTCCTCTGGTCGTGCGACGGAGAGAATCTCTTCTCCCCCAGCGGTACGGTAGTTGGAGACGAGGGCGTGGGAACTCCCCCACAGGTGGAGATCGAGGAGCCCAGGGAGCCGGCAGCCCGTCCCGTCGGAGATTCGGTCCTCATCCGAGCCCGGGCATGGGATGACGCAGGGGTGGATTCGATCCTGTTCGGGGGCGTGGCGTTTCGCGGGGACTCGGATCTGGGTACCGATACCATCGTTCCCCGCTACTCCTCCAAGATGGTGAGGTTTGATGCCCCCTCCAGTGATACCACCGTCTCTCGTTACCTGAACGCACTCCCGGACGACACCCGGGAAACCGCGGTCCTTTTCGCCGTCGCCTACGATTCCCAGGGCAACCTCTCCGCCGACAGCGTAGAGGTGATTCTCGGGGGACCCAGCGTCCGGTTCCTCACCATCCAGGACGACCAGCAGGTCCAGGCGGGTCTCAGCCTGAATCTCCAGGTGGAGGCCACCGACCCGGAGGGGATCCTGGATCTGGTCATCGAGGTTTCAGGGGCGTTTTCCAAGAGCATCGTCATTCCTTTCAACTCCCCCCGGGATACGGTCCGGGTAGATACGGCGGTGGTGGTCCCGTCGGGGGTGACCGGCATCGCCGAGGTGACGGCCACTGCCCGGAATAGCCTGGATGTCACAGGACAGGACGGCCCTGTCACCCTTCAGATCGTCTCCTCCGGCGCCGAGGACGAGGTTCTGCCCACGGTCACCCTTTCCGCCGCCGGGAACGAGCGGTTGGAGACCACCGATGAGATCTCCGTCACCGTTTCGGGGGAGGATGACTCCCAGGGAAGCGGGATCACCCGGGTGGGGTATACGGTGAAGGCCATTTCCCCGGAGCGGGGTGATACACTGGTCCGGTTCGAAGAAGCGACCTTCTCACCGGCCAGGACGGGGCAGCAGACGTCCACCTTCAAGTTCAGGCCCTTCAACGTCGACACGCTGCACCTTCCCGACACTCTGGTCTACGAGGTCACGGGCTGGGCGGTGGATGGAAGCGGAAACTGCGCCGCCTCGGTGACGGCGGGTTCTCCCATGGATCTGCCCTGTACCACGCTGGCCACAGGGGAGCGAGTCGCGGACGGACGGACGGGGTTGCGCCTGACTCACATCACGGTTGCCGGCCGGACAGTGTCCCTGCCTTCGGGCGGACGGATCATGGACGCGGCTGTGGACAACACCCGGGGAAACCTCCTCCTCTCCAACATCCAACGGAACCGGGTGGAAGTCTTCCGCCTGGCGGAGGAGCGGTTCGGCGCCGCAATCGGTGTGGGCTCTGAACCCTGGGGCCTCACCCTGGACCGTACCGGGGACCAGCTTCTGGTGGCGAACTCCGGGGGGACGAACATCTCCGTCGTGGACCTGGATCTGGAGCGTGAGATCGAGCAGCAGCGGTTCTTCTCTCCGGATGTGGTCATCTTCGACGTGGAGCTGAAGGAGGGGGATTCGGGATTCTCTTTCGTGATCTCTTCCTACCCGACGCCTGAGCCGCCCTCCTTCAGCGATCGGCCCCAGTATCTGGCCGTGGACTCCTTCGGCAATATCATCTTCTCCACCAGGACCAGTGCCGTGGGTGACCTGGGCACCGCCCGAAAGGCATACTTCCCTCCGGGTGGGGAACGCTCGGAGGTCAAGCTATTCGTCGAGCACGGGGTGAACGCCGAGGCCGAGGACTTCTGGGCCGTGGCCCACGTGGACAGCATCACGTCCGGGACCGACACGCTGGCCGTGAGTGTGGACACACTCGCCGGAGACACCACCGCCTTTGTGGTGGCCAGTGTGACCTTCTTCGATCACGTGCCTGGATTTCCCAATTCCATCATCTCCGCCACGGCGAGCACCAGCACCGCTGATCCGGTGGAGAACGCCTGGGCCAGGATGGCCGCCGAAGGGTCGGACCTCTACGTGGAGCCCGGGACTCGCTGGAACATTCCGGGATTTGCCTTCGCCGACACGACCTTCGTCACGGCTTCCGGGGATGGGGGGTGGGTGCTCATCGGTGAGGGGGCTACTACGCCCACGGGCCGGGTCATGATGTACCGGGCTTCGCAGTACGATACCACTGACCTCTCCAGCAATCTGAGAGTGTGGGACGAGCTGACCAACGCAGCCGACATCGTCTCGGGCGTGGGCCTGAACTACGACGGAACCCTGGGCGTAGCCCGGGGGAACGCGGCATACTTCTTCGATACCCAGCTCCAACTCAACGGAGTGGTGGACCTGACTGCTTCCGGTGGAGGGGCCGGTGCGGCGCTGCACCCCCTTCACGCGAATCAGAAGACGCTGGAGAACATCACAGGCGTCTACAGTCCCGACACCCACCTGGCCTTTCTTGGAACGGCTCAAGGGACCATCGACATTGTCGATACCTTCAAGTTCACCCGAATCGGCCAGATCACCCTCCGGGACCAGATCACCGGGCCCCTCCGGGCAGTCCTGCCCACGGCCGAGGACAACGCGGGACTGAGCTGCGGCTCCGTTCCTGTTTCCTCCAGGAACGGCCTTGCCATCGGCCAGGCCGTCAGGATCTACCAGAACGAAGAGTTCACCGCACCGATCCTGGGAGACGGAGGAGGCACGGACGATGCCTGCACGGTGATGAAGCTCTTCGCTACCACTTCCACCGACGGTGTGGTGGTGGTGCCGGTGAGGAAGGTGGACGTGTTCAGGTATCACCCGAACAATCCGGATGCCGGGGGAAGTTGAGGAGGCGATCCCTTTTGTGAGGAGACAATCCCTCTTCTGAGGGCAATCGGACGCCCCTGGTGAAGGTGCCGGGGGCGTTTCCCGTTCCCCTTGGTGGATGGAGCGGCATCCCCTATCCTTTTGGAACTCCTCGCTCCTTTTGGAACTCCTCGCTCTTCAGGGTCCGAGGCTCGGAGCGGGAACATCCCGCCGGCCGCGGGAGCCCGAAAAAATGATCCGAATACAAGCCTCCCGGGGGAAATCTCCATGAAGGGTCCGAAATGAGCCTGAAGCGCCTTATCTTCCGAACTGCCGGTGAATCCCATGGCCGGGGCCTTCTGGCCCTCCTGGAAGGAGTCCCGGCGGGGCTGGACATTCAGGTCGCCAGGGACGTGGATCCCGAGCTCCGGAGGCGACAGCAGGGATATGGACGGGGCAGGCGGATGCAGATCGAGTCGGATCGGGCGGAGCTTCTTTCGGGAGTGCGCCTGGGGGAGACCCTGGGATCGCCCCTGGCCATGGTCATCTGGAACCGGGACTGGGAGAACTGGAAGAAAGCCATGGCCCACGACCACCCGGACCCGGAGGAGAACCCCAAGGCCCTTCGCCCCATGTACCTGCCCCGCCCGGGGCACGCGGACCTCGTGGGGGTTCTGAAGTACGACCGGCGAGACACTCGGGATATCCTGGAGCGGGCCAGCGCCCGGGAGACAGCGGCCCGGGTGGCGTGCGGGGCTGTTGCCAAGCGTCTCCTCGGGAACTTCGGCATCCGGGTGGAGAGTCACGTCCTGTCCATCGGGGCAGTGGAGGCGGGATATCCGGATCCCCTGCCGGAAGAGATCAACGCCAGGGCTGACGAGTCTCCCGTTCGCACCCTGGATTCCGGCGCCGGGGATGGGATGATGCGGGCCATCGACGAGGCCAAGGAGACGGGAGACACCCTGGGAGGTGTCTTCGAGGTGGTGGCCAGGGGTGTGCCCGTGGGGCTGGGAAGCCACGTGTCATGGGACGCCAAGCTGGACGGTCGGTTGGCCCAGGCCGTGCTCTCCATCCAGGCTGTGAAGGGGGTCGAGGTGGGGGAGGCGTTCGGTTCGGCGTTTCGACCAGGATCGCAGGTGCACGATGCCATCGTGCCTGCGCCGGATCGGCCCCGGACGGGAAGGCTGGGCCGCTCCACGAATCGAGCCGGCGGCTTGGAGGGTGGGATCACCACCGGGGAGCCTTTGCGGATCCGAGGGGCCATGAAGCCCATCTCCACCCTCAGGAAACCGCTGGCCTCGGTGGACCTCCGCTCCGGGGAGGTGGCGCACGCCGCAGTGGAACGGAGCGATGTCTGCGCCGTGCCCGCCGCCGGGGTCGTCGGCGAGGCCATGGTGGCGCTGGTGCTGGCCGATGCCTTCCTGGAGAAGTTCGGCGGAGACTCCATGGCGGAGGTGGCCCGTAACTTCGAGGGTTACCTCCATCATATCAATCAGAGAGGATTCGGGCGGCGTTGAGAGATTCCACCATCATTCGCCGGGTCCTTCTGGTGGGGTTCATGGGAAGCGGGAAAACCCTGGTGGGGCAGGCTCTCTCCAGGCGGTTGGGCTGGGCCTTCCGGGATTTCGACCAGGAGGTGAAGGGCCGGGTGGGGCTTCCCATTCCAGAGATCTTCCGCCAGCATGGTGAGGCCCGCTTCCGGGAGATGGAGGCCCAGGTGGGAGCCCGGCTCCTCCGACGGGAGGGAGTGGTTCTGGCTTCCGGGGGAGGATGGGCTTCCAGGGAAGGGCGGTTGGATGTTCTGCCTTCCGGGACCCTCTCGGTATGGTTGAAGGTGTCTCCCGAGGAGGCCGTGCGAAGGGTTCGGGAAGAGGGGCCGACACGACCCCTTCTGGCGGTTGCGGACCCACTGGCCCTGGCTCGCGAGCTCCTGGAGGTCCGGGAGGAGCATTATCAGCGGGCTGATCTGGCGGTGGATTCGGAGTCGGGAGATCCGGAAACGCTGGCGCGGCACGTCGAGCAACTCATGAATGACACGGGGCGGGGCAGGGTCCCGCCCACAACCGGGTGAGGGAATGGCAAAAGGCACCAAGGACAAGCACCTCGTCATCGTCGAGTCTCCGGCAAAGGCGCGGACCATCGAGCGTTACCTGGGCAAGGACTACCGGGTAGCGGCTTCCGTCGGCCACGTCAGGGACCTTCCGGCCAAGGAGCTGGGGGTGGACCTGGAAAAGGGGTTCGAGCCCAAGTACGTGACGATTCGGGGTAAGGGAAAGATTCTCCAGGAGCTCAAGCGGATGGCCAGGGAGGCCGAGGGCGTGATTCTGGCCACGGACCCTGACAGGGAAGGAGAGGCCATCGCATACCATGTGGCCTCCCAACTGGGGTTCGAGAAATCTCCGGAGCGGTTTCAACGGGTGACCTTCTACGAGATCACCCGCGACGCTGTCCAGAAGGCCCTCAAGCACCCCGAGAGCCTGGACATGGACAAGGTCGAGGCCCAGCAGGCCCGGAGGATCCTGGACCGCCTGGTGGGCTATCAGGTGAGCCCCTTCCTGTGGAAGCCCATCCGGCCCGGGCTCTCCGCGGGGCGGGTCCAGACGGTGGCCCTTCGCCTCATTTGTGAGCGGGAAGACGAGATCCGGGCCTTCACTCCGGAGGAGTACTGGTCCATCGTGGCCCTCCTGGAGAAGGACGACCAGGAGTTCGAGGCCAAGCTCCACAAGATCCAGGGAAAGGCATTCACTCTATCTTCCGAGCAGGAAACCCTGGCGGTCCTGGAGGACATCAGGGGCCGGCCCTTCGTGGTAACGGAGGTGAAGCGGAGAGAGCGAAGGAAGAACCCCTTCCCACCCTTCACCACCTCCACCATGCAACAGGCCGCGGCCAAGAGGCTCCGCTTTTCGGCCCGAAAGACCATGACCACGGCCCAGCGGCTCTATGAGGGTGTCGAGATGGGGGCCGAAGGCACTTCGGGGCTCATCACCTACATGCGGACCGACTCCACCCGGGTGGCTCCGTCGGCGGTGGATCAGGCCCGGAGCTGGATCAAGGGAGAGATGGGAGAAGCATATCTGGCCTCCTCGCCCCGGCTCTTTCACGGAAAACAGCAGAAAGGGGCCCAGGAGGCCCACGAGGCCATCCGGCCCACCAACCCCGCGCTTCACCCGGATGAGGCCAGGAAGTACCTGAAGTCTGACGAGGGGGACCTCTACGAGCTCATCTGGCTTCGATTCGTGGCCAGCCAGATGGCCCCGGCGGTATATGACACGACCACTGTGGACTTCGCCCTGGATGGGGCCACGGGCCGCAGCTATCTCTTCCGGTCCACGGGCTCCGTGGTGAAGTTTCCCGGCTTCACCCGTCTCTACCAGGAGGCCACCGAGTCCGGGGACCACAGGCGACTGGACGACCTGGAGCCCCTCCCGGCGCTGGAGAAGGGGGATGAGAGCAACCTCAAGGCTCTCCAGCCGAACCAGCACTTCACCCAGCCGCCACCCCGCTTCAGCGAGGCCAGCCTGGTGAAAGAGCTGGAGAGGCTGGGCATCGGCCGGCCCTCCACCTACGCCCAGATCATTTCCACCATCCAGGACCGGGGATACGTGGAGGTGGAGAAGGCCCGGTTCAGTCCCACCCCCCTGGGCGACACCGTATCCAGGCTTCTGGTGAGGGTTTTTCCCGACATTTTCGACGTGAGCTTCACCAGTCGGATGGAAGGAGAGCTGGATCGGGTGGAGGAAGGGGACGTTCCCTGGCGAGAGCTCCTTGAGGAGTTCTATCCTTCCTTTCGACGCCAGCTGGAGCAGGGGAAGGAGCATTCCGAGGAAATCGTCAGGGAGCTCCTGGAAGCGGAGGGGGAGACCTGTGACATCTGTGGACGTCCCATGCTGGTCCGCTGGAACAAGTTTGGCCGATTCCTGGGATGCTCCGGATATCCCGAGTGCCAGAGTACCCGGCCCCTGGACGCCCCGGAAGTCCAGGAGAGGGCCCTGGGAGAGGATCCGGACACGGGGCTGCCCGTCGTGGCCCGGGTGGGCCCGTACGGACCGTACGTTCAGCTGGGCGAAGGGAACGGAGGGGAGAAGCCCAAGCGCGTGAGCCTTCCGGAAGGCATGACCCTGGATGATGTGAGCCTGAATTACGCTCTCCTCCTCCTCTCCCTCCCCCGGACCCTGGGAACCGACCCCAGGACGGGAAAGGAGGTGACGGTGGGCATCGGCAGATACGGCCCCTACGTCCAGATGGGAGGCACCTACCGGAACCTGAAGACTCCGGCTCTCCTCTTCGAGATGACGCTGGAGCAGGCCCTGGAGCTCATTGCCACCAAGCCCGGAAAGGAAGTCATCAAGGAGCTGGGACCCCACCCCGATTCGGGCAAGGAGCTCGAGATCCTGAACGGCCGCTATGGGCCTTACGTCACCGACGGAAGCCTGAACGCCTCCATCCCCAAGACCATGGATCCACAAGAGGTGGACGTGGACGACGCCCTGGACCTCCTGGCCAAGGCCAAAGCCCGGAAGGGAAAGGGAAGGGGAAGAGGGAGTCGGGGGCGCAA
>CAZSDD010000018.1:13286-26118 GCA_964605505.1 uncultured Gemmatimonadaceae bacterium
TCGAATGTGGCCGGTCCCTTCGTTCGAACGTGGCCGGTCCCTTTGAGAAGCAGAATCCCACAGGCTCCATTCCAGGAGGCGGGCAGTGGCAGAGATGGTGGAAGTGGTGGGTGGGGGCCTGGCCGGTTGCGAGGCTGCCCTCTCCCTTGCCCGAAGGGGACACCGGGTGAGGCTGGTGGAGATGCGGCCCGTCAAGACCACGCCGGCCCACAAGACGGATCGCCTGGGCGAGCTGGTTTGCACCAACTCCTTCAAGAGCCAGGATCCTGCCAACGCCCACGGGCAATTGAAGCGGGAGATGAGGGCCATGGGGTCCCTCCTCCTCCGGGTCGCTGACCATGCCACCGTTCCGGCAGGGTCGGCCCTGGCCGTGGACCGGGACCTCTTCTCCAGAGGAATGACGGAAGCGGTCCGGAGCCATCCGCACATCGAAATCCTACGGGAAGAGCGGAATCGCCTTCCGGAGGGTCCGGCCGTCGTGGCCACAGGGCCCCTCACATCCGAGGCCCTCTCACGTGCCATTCAGGACGCTCTGGGTGACCGGGGGCTCTCCTTTTTCGACGCCATCGCTCCCATCGTACATGGTGAATCCCTGGACCGGAGCATCGTCTTCGAGGCCGGCCGGTTCGGGGAGGATTCGGATTACCTGAACTGCCCCATGGACAGGGAGGAATACGCCGACTTCCTGGAGGCCCTGCGGACGGCGGACGTACACCGGCCCCCGGAATTCGACGCGGTCCCCTACTTCGAAGGCTGCCTTCCCGTGGAGGTTCTGGGCAGCCGGGGAGACGACACCCTCCGGTTCGGCCCCATGAAACCCATCGGTCTGGAGGACCCCAGGACCGGCCGTCGGCCCTGGGCCGTGGTCCAGCTCCGGCGGGAGGACCGGCAGGGACAGTTGTGGAACATGGTGGGCTTCCAGACCCGCCTCCGGGTCGGAGAACAAGGTCGGGTTTTCCGGCTCATCCCCGGACTCGCCGAGGCCGAGTTCCTCCGCTGGGGCTCAATCCATCGGAACAGCTATCTGAATTTTCCGTCCTGCCTGACTCCCTGGGGATCTCCGGCGGATCGGCCGGACCTCATCTTCGCGGGCCAGCTCACCGGAGTGGAAGGGTACACGGAATCTGCCTCCAGCGGTCTTCTGGCCGCCGAAAACCTCCACAGGATCATCGGGGGGCGGGAACCGGCCCTCCCTCCGGCCACCACAATGTTGGGAGGGCTCTACCGGTACCTGCGCGAGGCCCGGCCGAAGCACTTCCAGCCCATGAACTCCAACTGGGGGCTGGTGGATCCACTGGAGGAGCGGATCAGGGACAAGAAGAAGAAGAGGCTCGTGCTGGCCCGGAGGGCCCAGGAGGACTTCCTGGGCTGGGTGCGGGAAGCGGGAGTGGGAGAGGAGGATGCGTCATGACCGAACCCGGAGACGCGGTGCGGGACTTCCTCAAGGTGCTTTCAGACCAGCGCCAACTTTCGGAGCACACCGTCTCGGCCTATCGCAGGGACCTCGAAGATCTTCAGGATTTCCTGACGGAGTATCTGGGGACGCCGGCCTGGGCCTGGGAGAAAGTGGACCGCCTCAGCCTCAGGAGCTTCATGGGGGCTTGCCGGCGTCGGGGGCTGTCCAAGCGGACCATCGGCAGGAAGCTCTCAGCGGTCCGGGCCTTCTTCAGCCATCTCCTCCTGGAGGGGAAGGTTTCCTCCAATCCGGCCCGGGCCATCCGGGCCCCGAAGATGGAGAAGCGCCTCCCGGGCCACCTGACCCGATCCGACGTGGAAGCCGTCTTCCGGCTGGCCGAGAGCCGAGCTGCCGAGAATTCCCTGGTCGGCACCCGAGACCTGGTCATCCTGGAGCTCCTCTACGGCAGTGGCCTCCGACTTTCGGAGCTTCATGGCCTGAACCTCTCGGATCTGGACCTGGCCGGGGAACAGGTGAAGGTTCGCGGCAAGGGGAAGAAGGAGCGCATCGTTCCCGTCACCCGTCGAGCCATGCGGGCAATCCGCCGCTATGAGCCCCGCCGGGAGGAACTTCTGGCCTCCGGATCCGGCGAGAGGGATACCAGGGCCATCCTTCTGAATACCCGGGGCAGGCGCCTTTCCCGGCGATCCATTCAGAGGACGGTTCGAGATCATCTGGAGCGGGCCGCGGCGGACCATGACCTCAGTGTTCATTCCCTTCGCCATACCTTCGCCACTCATCTCCTGGACGCCGGGGCGGACCTGATGGCCGTGAAGGAGCTCCTGGGCCACGTGTCCCTGTCCACGACCCAGATCTACACCCACACCTCGAGGGATCGCCTGAAGAAGGTCTACAAGCAGGCCCATCCCCGGTCCTGACCTCTGGGAGAACCACGCCGGGAACCGTTCCCGGTTGAAGCCATACAAAAAGGAGCGAGTCGGGAGGCGATCTTCCCCCGGTCCGCCAACAACCAGGAGTTCAGATGAACAAGCCAGAGCTTCGCGCCACCACCGTCCTGGCCGTCCGGAAGGACGGAACCACCGCCCTGGGCGGGGACGGCCAGGTGACGCTGGGGGATACGGTCATGAAGGCCACGGCCCAGAAGGTCCGGGCCCTGAAGGACGGCAAGATCCTGGCCGGGTTCGCCGGCGCCGTGGCGGATGCCTTCGCCCTCTTCGAAAAGCTGGAGGAAAAGCTGGAACGGTATCCGGGCAATCTCACGCGAGCCTGCGTGGAGTTGGCCAAGGACTGGAGAACGGATCGATATCTCAGGAGGCTGAACGCTCTCCTGGTGGTGGCCGACGCCGAGCAGCTCCTCCTCCTGAGCGGGGAAGGGGACGTCATCGAGCCCGACGACGAGATCGTGGCCATCGGCTCCGGCGGCTCCTACGCTCTGGCAGCGGCCCGGGCCCTGAAGGCCCACTCGGATCTCCCGGCCCCCGAGATCGTTCGGAAGGCCCTGGAGATCGCAGGAGACATCTGCATCTATACCAATCGGCAAATCACGGTTCTGGAGTTGAGCAATGAGTGAGATAGATCCCGCCGGCCCGCCCGCTTCCGAAACGCCGGAGGAAGAAGTCGAGGCGGAAGCGGAAGATTGGATGGAACAATTGACCCCCCGGGAGATCGTCCGGGAGCTGGACAAGTACATCGTTGGCCAGGACGACGCCAAGAAAGCCGTGGCCATCGCTCTGCGAAACCGGTGGCGCCGCCAACGGGTGGAAGACGAGCTCAGGGACGAGATCCTCCCCAACAACCTCATCCTCATCGGGCCCACGGGGGTGGGAAAGACGGAGATCTCACGCCGTCTGGCCCGTCTGGCCGGCGCTCCCTTCGTAAAGGTCGAAGCTTCCAAGTTCACCGAGGTGGGCTACGTGGGCCGGGACGTGGAGTCCATGATCCGGGATCTGGTGGATACGGCGGTGAACATGGTCCGGGCGGAGCGGGAAGCTGAGGTGGAGGACCAGGCACAGAGCCGGGTGGAGGACCGGATCCTGGACCTCCTCCTTCCCATGACGGCGCGGCCCGGACCCCAGAAGCAGGAGGAGCAGGCCATCCCGTCCGGCCCGAACGTCTTCGTGGCAGGCCCCGGCGGCGTGCAGCCAAGGCCTCCTGAAGGCGAGGAAGAGCAGGAGCTCACTCCCCAGGACCGGCGGGCCCGGACCCGGGAGAAGCTCCGAAAGCTGTTGGCCGACGGAAAGTTGGAGGAGCGGGAGGTGGAGGTCGAGGTTTCTCAGACCCCGTCCATCGAGGGAATGATGATCCCCATGGGGGGAATGGAGGGGATGGATCACAACTTCACCGAGATGCTCCAGGAGATGCTGCCAAAGCGGACCAAGCGGCGCTCGGTGACGGTGGCCGAGGCTCGTCGCATCCTCCTCCAGGAGGAGCTGGACCGGCTGGTGGACATGGACGAGGTGGTGAACGAGGCCCTGGATCGGACCGAAGACACAGGGATCGTGTTCCTGGACGAAATCGACAAGATCGCGGGAGACCGGGGAGGAGCCGGCCCCGACGTGAGCCGGGAGGGCGTTCAGAGAGACCTGCTGCCTATCGTGGAGGGGTCCAACGTCAGCACCAAGTATGGCATCATCCGGACCGAGCATGTCCTCTTCATTGCCGCCGGGGCCTTCCACGTGGCCAAGCCCAGCGACCTCATCCCGGAGCTCCAGGGCCGGTTCCCCATCCGAGTGGAGCTCCAGACCCTGGGTGAAGCCGAGTTCGTCCGGATTCTGCAGGAGCCCAAGAACGCCCTGGTCCACCAGTACCGTGCCCTCATGAATGCCGAAGGAGCCGCCCTGGAGTTCACAGATGAGGGAATCCGGGAGGTGGCCCGGATCGCCACCCAGCTGAACGACCGAATGGAGAACATCGGAGCCCGGCGTCTCCAGACCGTCCTCACCACCGTGCTGGAAGACATCCTCTTCCGGCTTCCGGAGGACGGACTGGAGAAGATCGTCGTGGACCTCTCCTTCGTCCAGGAGCGGCTGAAGGACATCATGGAGGACGAGGATCTGAGGCGTTACATCCTCTGAGCCACCGGACGGGAAGGGAGGAGGCCACTCGAAGGAGCCTCGCCGATGCCGGACCGGAGGGGGGGAGAGCGAGGCCGGGTTCCCGCTGGCAGGCGCCGACCCTGCTCATTCCTGCCGAAACGGCATGGGCGCTTTCCCCGGGCCTCGGATCCGTGGTACCTTCAGAAGCTGGAGTTTCAGTTTTTTCGAGTCGTATCGACCACTGATCAATCGAGGATTTTGACTACCATGTCTCTTCGTCATTTCGTCGCAATTCCCGACCATAGCCGGGACGATATTCTGGGGTTTCTCTCCCTGGCCCGCCGCCTCAAGGCCGGAGAGATTCAGGGGGCTCCCCTGGCCGGGAAGAGCCTGGCCATGATCTTCCGCAAGAGCAGCACCCGGACCCGCGTCTCCTTCGAAGTGGGAATGACCCAGCTTGGCGGGCATGGCCTCTTCCTGGCCTCCTCCGCCTCCCAGCTGGGCCGGGGCGAGAGCGTTTACGACACGGCCATGGTCCTGAGCCGTTATGTGGACGGCATCATGATCCGCACCTTCGACCACGCCGAGGTGGAGGAGATGGCCAGGCATTCCTCCGTTCCCGTGATCAACGGTCTGACGGATCTCCTCCACCCCTGTCAGATCATGGCCGACCTCCAGACGGTACAGGAAGAGTTCGGGACGGAGCTGGAGGGCATGCCCATCGCCTGGATCGGGGATGGCAACAACATGGCCAATTCCTGGCTGAACGCGGCCCGGGTCCTGGGGTTGGATCTTCGCCTGGCCATTCCCGAGGGCAATGACCCGGATGCCGAGATTCTGGCGGCCGCGCGGGAGGCCACCTCCATCACCTTGACCAGGGATCCCATGGAGGCGGCAAGGGGGGCCCGGATGGTCACCACCGACACCTGGGTTTCCATGGGCCAGGAAGAGGAGAAGGAAGAGAAGGTGAGGATCTTCCAGCCCTATCAGGTGACGGCGGAGGTCATGGCTCAGGCCCGGCCCGATGCCATCTTCCTCCACTGCCTTCCGGCGTACCGGGGCATGGAAGTGGCCGAAGAGGTCATCGACGGGCCCCAGTCCAGGATCTTCGACGAGGCCGAAAACCGGCTGCACGCCCAGAAGGCCATCATGATGGAGCTCATGGGCTGAGAACGCCTGCTCCATTTCGTAATACGAGAATCGAAAGGATATACCCATGAGTGAAGAGCTCAGGAAGACTCCACTCCATGAGGCCCACGTGAGACACGGGGGAAAGTTGGTCCCCTTCGCAGGGTTTGAGATGGCTGTCCAGTATCCAACCGGTATCAATGCCGAGCACAGGGCGGTGCGGACGCACGCGGGTCTCTTCGACGTCTGCCATATGGGGGAATTCTTCATCCGTGGGCCCCAGGCGCTGGACCTGATTCAGAAGATCACGGTGAACGACGCCTCCAGGCTGGCGGTCTGGCAGGTTCAGTATTCCGCCATGTGCCTGGAAGATGGCGGGATCATCGACGACCTTCTGGTCTACCGGGGTCCGGATTACTACATGCTGGTGGTGAACGCCTCCAACAAGGAGAAGGACCTTGCCTGGGTGCAGACCCAGGCCGAGGGCTTCGACGCGGAGGTGGTGGACGAGTCCGACGAAACGGCACTTCTGGCCATCCAGGGACCGATGACGGCGGAGATCGTTCAGTCCCTGACGGCTACGGACCTGGGCGAAATCGGATATTACCGGTTTACCCGGGGCTCCGTGGCCGGGATCGACGGAATCATCAGCCGGACCGGTTACACCGGCGAGGACGGCTTCGAGTTGTACATCCCCGCAGCGGACGCCATGAAGCTCTGGGACGCCCTCATGGAGGCCGGTGCCGACAAGGGCCTGATTCCCACGGGTCTCGGTTGCAGAGACTCCCTCCGCCTGGAGATGGGATACGCTCTGTACGGGAACGACCTGGACGAGGAGCACACCCCCCTGGAGTCGGGCCTGGGTTGGGTCACCAAGCTGGACAAGGGAGAGTTCATCGGTCGGGAGGTCCTGGCAAGGCAGAAGGAAGAGGGTGTCACCCGCCGCCTGGTGGGCTTCAGGCTCACGGAAAAGGGATTCCCCCGTCATGATTACCCCATCACCTCCGGTGGAGAAGACGTGGGCGTCGTAACCAGCGGTGTCGTCAGCCCCTCTCTGGGCGTGGGCGTGGGCATGGGGTACGTGCCCACGGAACTCTCCAAAGCTGGAACGGAGATTGGCATCCGCATCCGAAACAAGGTCATTCCGGCTGTGGTGCAACGGCCGCCGTTCTACAAAGAGGGGTCCATCAAACGCTGATGATGGAAGACCGGACCCAACTGCGAGTCGGGATCTTGACCGTTTCCGACGCATGCAGTCGAGGAGATCGAGAAGACAGCAGCGGGGCCGCTCTGGAGGAATGGTGCAGCCTGGAGGGCCATGAGATGGCCTTCCGGGCCACCGTTCCGGATCAGACGGAGGTCATCGTCCCCGTTCTCCTCTCCTGGGCCGATGGTGGAGGTGTGGACGTGATTCTCACCACGGGCGGGACGGGCTTCGGTCCCCGGGACGTGACGCCGGAGGCCACTCGGGCTGTCCTGGACCGGGAGGCCCCGGGGCTGGCCGAGGCCCTGCGGAGAAAGGGAGAGCAGGCTACCCCCTACGCCGTCCTTTCCAGGGGATTGGTCGGTTCCAGGGGACCGGTCTTTCTGGCGAACCTTCCTGGAAGCCCCGGCGGTGTTGAGGATGGATTGACGGTCCTGGGACCCCTCCTGGGGCACCTGTCGGCCCTGCTGCGCTCCCAGGCTACAGTGCACAGGCAATCGTGATGCGGCTCAGTCACCTCTTTCAACAGACCTTCAGGCCCATGACCCGAACCGGTTCCTGAGATGCCGACGGCCAGTGGTACCGTACTCATTTCAACCCATGACCTGGATGTTGCCGGGCTCCTTCGGGATGCCTTCAGCCAGGCGGGATATGGTGTGGAGCTCGTCACTCCCCGGGAAGATCTCTCTGGAATCCAGAACCCCCTTCTCTTCATCCTCACCGGCGGCCTGAAGAACGAGGCCACCGCCGCCCAGGCCCGGCAGGCCAGGGAAACGAGCCACATCCCTGTGTTCGGGGTGGCCCGGCCGGGGGAAGAAGGGATTCGGCAGGCCGCCCGGGCCCTGGACCTCCAGGAGGTGTTTCCCCATCCTCCGGATCCGCGGACCATTCTCCTCCTTGGCCGGACTCTCATCGAAAGGAACCGTCTCCAGGAGATCACAGGCATCGTCGGGGAAACCGATAGCATCCGGGAGGCCCTGGAGCGGGTGGTCCAGATCGCTCCCGTGGATGCGACGGTCCTGATCACGGGAGAGTCGGGCACCGGAAAGGAATTGGTGGCCCGGGGGATCCACGCCCTCTCCTCTCGCCGTCACAAGAATTTTATTGCGGTGAATGTGGCGGCCCTCTCGAACACGCTCCTGGAGAGCGAGCTCTTCGGCCACGAAAAAGGAGCCTTCACCGGAGCCATCGATTCCCGGAAAGGGCTCTTTGAGCTGGCCCAGAGGGGAACCATCTTCCTGGACGAGATCGGGGAGATGCCCCTGAACACCCAGACCAAGCTCCTTCGGGTCCTGGAGGAGCGGGAGTTCTACCGGGTCGGTGGGGAGCGATCCCTCAAGGTGGATGTCCGGGTCATCGCCGCCACCAATCAGAAGCTCCGACATCTGGTGGAGATCGGCGAATTTCGCCGGGACCTCTACTTTCGCCTGAATGTCCTCCACATCGAGCTCCCTCCTCTCCGGGAGCGGAAGGAGGACATTCCAATTCTGGTGGCGGAGTTCATCCGGGAGGCCAGCACTCGACACGACCGACCCTTCGTGGGCATCTCCGACGAGGCCATGCGGATCCTCCAGGCCCACGATTGGCCCGGGAATGTCAGGGAGCTGAAGAACCTGGTGGAGAGCATGGTGGTGCTGGCGCCGGGGCAGCGGATCGAGGCTCAGGACATCCCGGGGGAGGTTCGGTATCCCCGGAGCCGGGGGCTCCTGCCGGCCCCCATCCCCCGGGCTCTGGCCCGTGAGGGCCAGGAAGAGGGCCAGGCGCTCCGGCCCGAGCTGGAATTCGTCTTCCGGACCCTGGTCAACCTACGAATGGACATCGACGACCTTCGGCGGGACTTCGAGCGATATCGAAAGGAGGGGCATCTGGTGGGGAGGGAGCTGGAGTCCCTGGGTTCATTCGACCTTTCTCCGGCTTACGATCTGGGATACGTCCACTCCCGCGAGGAGGAGGAAGAAGGCGGGTCTCATGAAGAAGAGGAGGGGGCCAGGCCCCCTGAAGCGGAAGGGGAACCGTCCGGATCCGAGGTACCCCCGCCTCAGGAGGGCCGGGTGGTATACCGTCCCGGGATGACCATGGACGACGTGGAGCGGGAGGCCATCCAGACGGCGTTGGACGAGGTGGGGGGGAATCGGCGGAAAGCCGCCGAGGCTCTTGGTATCGGAGAGCGCACGCTCTACAGGAAGATCAAGAAATTCGGCCTGGAGGAATGACCCCGTTCCGGGATCAGCCTCCGGCCCTGGCCCGGACCTTGGCCTCCTCGGTCTGAAGAAGAGGCACGATTCGATTCCGCCAGATCTCGTTTCTGACCGTCTGGTATTCCACCACAAGATCCCGATCCAGCTCCAGGGGGCCGTCGAAGGCATAGATGGCCATCCGGGTTTCCTGTTGCCCCAGGCGCTGGGTGCCCCAGGAGGGGGTCACCGGGGCGATTCCCCTGGGCCGGTAACGAAGGCCCCGGTTCACCAGTAGCAGATCTTCAGGCTCATATCGAACATCGGGCTGGTAGCTGAAGAAGCTCACCAGGAAGAGGTCCTGGGAAGAGTCCCCCCGAGAGGCTTGGGATCCGCGGCTCAGGACCAGCCCATGAAGGCGGGCATAGGTGTCCGGTGCAGTGAGGCGGATCACGCTTTCGGCCAGAGGGGTGACCTTGATGAGAAGATCCTCCTTCCGGATCCGAAGGGTGATCTGGTCCTGCATCAGGGTCCCATATCCGGGGGGTACCAGGTCACGGGCTTCCTCCCCCGGTTCCCGGGAGCCGGAGGGGGTGGGGGTGGAAGGGGATTCGGCGGCCATGCCACAACCGGAAAGAAAAGCCGTCAGAGCCAGAAGAGCTTGTGCGGCCCGGGGGCGTCTCATGGCAAATCCTCCAGACTCAAGAGCCTTCGCCCAGAGAGGGGATCAGGTCTTCCAGGGCCGCCAGGAGGATCTCCCGCCCCTCTCCGGTTTTGGAGGAGAAGGGAAGAAGCTGCTCCCGGTCAAGCCCCAGCTGTTTCGCCGCGTCCTGGATGGTCTTTTCCCGTTTGGATGATTTCACCCTGTCCATCTTGGTCAGGACCACCAGGGCCGGAAGTCCCACGGTGCTCAGATACTCCATCATCTCCAGGTCCAGGGGTGTCGGCGGATGCCGTCCGTCCACCAGGTGGACGACCCCCCTCAGGGCTTCGGTCCCGGAGAGGTACCACTCCACCATGGCCCGCCACGACTCCCGGACAGCCTCCGGTGCCTGGGCGTACCCGAAGCCCGGAAGGTCAACGAGAAAGAACCCGTCGTTGACCCGGTAGAAATTCAGGGTCTGGGTCTTCCCGGGCTTGGCCGAAACGTGGGCCACCTTCTTACGTGTCCGGCGAAGGAGCACGTTGATCAGGGAGGACTTTCCCACGTTGGACCTTCCGGAGAAGGCTACCTGGGGAAGGTCTCCGCCTTCCGGCATCGGCCCCCCCCGGGCCGCCACGGCGCCGGCGAACTCCACGCTGCGAATGATCATTGGGAAAGCTGGACCCCCGGATCTGCAGCACCCTCCAGCACCTCCCTCGGGGATGTGTCCAGCCTGGAGGTCGGAGCGGTGACCAGAGCGCCCTCCAGGACCTCGTCCATGGTCCTCACCAGGGCGAAGCCCATTCCTTCCCGGACCTCGGTGGGTAGAAGCTCCAGCTCTCCGGCGTTTGAGGCCGGGAGGATGATGCGCTTGATTCCTCCCTGGTGGGCTGCCACGGCCTTCTCCTTGATTCCTCCCACTCCCAGAACCCTCCCCCGGAGAGTGATTTCTCCGGTCATGGCCACGTCGGACCGGGTGGGAATGTCGGTGAGGGCGCTGATGAGCGCTACGGCGATGGTGATTCCGGCAGACGGACCGTCCTTGGGCGTGGCCCCTTCCGGAATGTGGATGTGGATGTCCACCTCCTGGTGGAACTGTGAGGTGAGGCCCAGAAGCCGGGCCCGGGAGCGGGCATAGGTCAGGGCGGCGAAAGCCGATTCCTTCATGACCTCCCCCAGGGTGCCGGTGAGTTGGATCTTACCCGTGCCGGAAACCACCGCCACCTCCACGTCCAGGATCTCTCCCCCGGCTGCCGTCCATGCCAGTCCGTTGGCGATCCCGGCTCTGGCGTCCCCTTCCTCCCGGGGCTCGGGAATGTACGGGGGAGGCCCCAGGAGGTCCCGAATCTCCTGGGCCTCCAGGACCCGGGGGGGGAGGGAATCCTGGGATCCGCCTCCCTCGGCGACCTTCCGGGCCAGCTTCCTGGCCACACCGCTGATCCGCCTTTCCAGCTCCCTTACGCCGGCCTCCCGGGTGTAGGTCTTGATGATGCGGTCCAGGGCCCCTTCGCTGAGCTCGACCCCCCCTCTCGCCAGTCCGTGGCGGTCACTTTGCTTCGGCCAGAGGAATTCCCGGGCGATGACCTTCTTTTCCGTGGACAGGTAGCCGGGAATCCGTATGACCTCCATCCGGTCCCGAAGGGGCTCGGGAATCCCACCCAGGGTATTTGCGGTGGCGATGAAAAGGACGTCGGACAGATCGAATTCCAACTCCAGGTAGTGGTCGGTGAAGCACCTGTTCTGCTCGGGATCCAGAACCTCCAGCAGGGCGGCTCCAGGGTCCCCGGAAAAATCTCGTGCAAGCTTGTCGACCTCATCCAGGAGGAAGACGGGATTCCGGTTTCCGCTCTTTCGCATCCCCTGAATGACCCTGCCCGGGAGGGCTCCCACGTAGGTTCGCCGGTGTCCCCGGATTTCCGCCTCATCCCGGACCCCCCCAAGGGAAGCCTGGACGAACTCCCTCCCCAGGGCCCGGCCGATGCTCCTGCCCAGGGAGGTCTTTCCTACGCCGGGAGGTCCTACCAGGCAGAGAATGGGACCCTGCAGGTCTCCAACCAGGGAGAGGACGGCGATGTGGTCGAGAATCCTCTCCTTCACCTCATCCAGGCCAAAATGGGCCTGGTTCAGGATTGCGGCGGCGTGGGCCACATCCAGATTGTCCTCGCTTCTCCCCATCCAGGGAAGCCCGAGGATCCAATCCAGATAGTTTCGGATTACCGCCGCCTCAGGAGCCACGGGATTCAACCGCTTCAACCGGTCCAACTCCCGTTCTGCCCGCTCCCTGGCGTGCCCCGGGAGGGGGGACTCCAGGATTGCGGCTTCCAGTTCCCCCCATTCTCCTTCGCTGGCCCCCAACTCCTTGTGGATGGCCTTGAGCTGCTCCTGGAGATAGAGCTGTTTCCGGCCCGAGTCCATCTGCCGCTGTATCTGCTCGTCCAGCTTCTCCTCTATGCGAAGGATCTCAAGCTCCCTGGACAGGATCTCCTGCAAAACCCGGAATTGCTCTTCCAGGGAAGGGGACTCCAGGAGTTCCTGCTTCTCCATGGAGGAGAGCAGGAGATGGCCGGAGATGAGATGGGCCAGGCGCACCCGGTCCTGAATGGAGGCCAGGGTTCCCGCCAACTCCCGGGGGATCCGCTCATTCAGGAGGATGTATTCCTCGAAGAGGCGTCGGACGCCACGGGCCAGGGCTTCCAGGTCCGGATCGATGTCTTTCGGGTTTTCCTTCTCTCCGCCTTCCACCAGGGAGACTCTGGCCCGAAAGCTCTCCTTCTCCTCGAGAAACTCCTGGATCAGCCCTCGCCCCAATCCCTCCATGACCACCCTGGAGGTTCCGTCGGGGAGGTCCGTTTTCTGGATCACCCGTATGACCGTACCCAGCCGGTGGAGGTCTTTCGCTTCCGGATCAAGCACGTCGGCATCCCGCTGGGCCACCAAAAGGAGCAGGCTGTCCTTGGCTTCGGCCTCCTCCAGAGCTGCCACGGACGGCGCCCTGCCGATGAGGAGGGGAAGCACCATGTAGGGAAAGAAAACCAGATCCCGAAGTGCGACGACGGGTAGCTCCTCGGGGACCTCGACGGGTCCATCGATCCGGTGAAGGGTAGCCATACCGCTGCTCAACCGATGTTTTCAGGATAAATGGAGAAACGTCACTCTCGGAGCCCCGACGGAGCATCCGGTGGGGTTTATGGTAGGGCGGAACAAACGGCGCGGAAACCCCCTGGAGCCGCG
>CAZSDD010000018.1:26218-37552 GCA_964605505.1 uncultured Gemmatimonadaceae bacterium
AAGGTGAGGCCGATGTCCTCCAGCTCCAGCATCTTGGTGTACTGCTTGATGAGAGCGTTCTTCGGCTCCTGGAGAATCCGGACCAGTGCGCTCTCGTCCAGCTCTTCGAGAGTGACGGTGACAGGGAGACGCCCCACGAGCTCGGGGATCAGGCCGAAACGCTGGAGGTCCTCCGGCTCCACCATCTGGAGCACGTCCTCCCGGGTCGTTTCCGCGTCGCCACCGGTGAACCCGATCTGTCGCTTCCCCACCCGGGCCTCCACGATCTTCTCCAACCCGTCGAAAGCACCGCCGCAGATGAAGAGGATATTCCGGGTGTCGACCTGGATGTACTCCTGCTGGGGGTGCTTCCGGCCCCCCTGGGGCGGAACGGAAGCCACCGTTCCCTCCAATATCTTCAAGAGTGCCTGCTGGACTCCCTCGCCGGATACGTCCCTGGTGATGGATGGGTTTTCCGACTTGCGGGCGATCTTGTCCAGCTCATCCACGTAGACGATGCCCCGCTCCGCCTCGGCGATGTTGAAGTCCGCTGCCTGCAGGAGGCGAACCAGGATGTTCTCCACGTCCTCACCCACATATCCGGCTTCGGTGAGGGTGGTGGCGTCGGCAATGGTGAAGGGAACCTGGAGCATCCGGGCGAGGGTCTGTGCCAGCAAGGTCTTCCCGACGCCGGTGGGTCCCATGAGGAGGATGTTGGCCTTTTCGATCTCCACCTCGTCCAGCACGCCCTGATGGTTCACCCGCTTGTAATGGTTGTACACGGCCACCGCCAGCGCCCGCTTGGCGTTGTCCTGGCCGATCACATACTGGTCCAGGACCTCCTTGACCTCCATGGGTGTGGGGCTGGGGACCTGGGATTCGACGGCTTCCCGCTCCTCTTCCTCCGCCAGGATCTCGTTGCAGAGGGACACACACTCGTTGCAGATGTAGACGGACGGCCCCGAGATGAACTTCTTGACGCTGTCTTTGGATTTTCCACAGAAGCTGCACCGGAGATGCTTGTCGCCGGTCACGCTCATGGCTCCCCTCCGTGCGGGCATTCCCGTCCCGCGCTGGTATCGGTCACTCCACAGTCATTCTGAAGTCGAATCGGAAAGCTCCGGATCCGAGGGCTTCTTCTGATCTTCCCGGCCGGTGTCTCCAGGCTCCAGGATCCGATCGATGATGCCATACTCCATGGCCTCTGCGGGACTCATGAATCTGTCCCGATCCACATCCTCTGCGATACGCTCCGGGGTCTGCCCCGTATGATCCGCCATGATCTCATTCAGCCGCTGCCGGATGTGCAGGATCTCCCGGGCGGCGATCTCGATATCCGCGGCGGTACCCTGTGTGCCGGAGGAGGGCTGGTGGATCATGATCCGGGAATTGGGCAGGGCGGCCCGCTTGCCCCGTTCCCCGGCGGCTACCAGGACGGCGGCCATGGACGCGGCCATGCCCACGCAGAAGGTGGATACGGGGGCCCGGAGGTGACGCATGGTGTCGTAGACGGCCAGTCCCGAGTAGACGGTTCCCCCGGGTGAGTTCACATAGAGATAGATGTCCCGTTCCGGGTCCTCCGCGTCCAGAAAGAGGAGCTGGGCAATGATGATGTTGGCCACGTTGTCGTCGATGGCGCTTCCCAGGAACACGATGCGGTCCATGAGAAGGCGGCTGAAGATATCGTAGCTCCGTTCGCCCCTGCTGGTGCGCTCGATGACGTACGGGGGAAAGATGGGCATCTACTTCGGTCTCCTGGGTTGTTGGGCGCTTCGAATCAGGGTTCCGCGAACGACCGGGAGCGGTCCGTCCCGGAGGCGCTTCGTGTTCAGGCCTCGTCTTCGACAGTGGACTGGGAATACAGAAAATCCCAGACTTTGCTTTCCGTGATCTCCCGTTCCAGTCCTTCCAGGCTTCCGGACTTCTGGAGGTTGCTGTACACCTGCCCGGGCTTCACATCATTCTTCTCGGCGATCTCCTGGACCCGATCATCCAACTCGTCCTCGGAAGCACGTAGGCCCTGTAGGTCGGCCACCCTGTCGATGAGAAGAATTCGTTTCACCGTCTTCTCGGCCTCGGGCCGGAGGCTCTCCTTGGTCTGCGCCAACACCTCCGGGTCGAGCTTGGCGGTGTCGCCCAGGATTGAGTCCATGTACCGCTCCACCATGGAGCGGGGAACCTGGAAGGGATTGGCTTCCAGGAGGTATTCCATCAGCTGGCCCTTCACCACGGATTCGGCCTGCTTTCCGGCCTCCCGGGCCAGGTCCTCCCGGACCCGGTTTCGAAGGTCCTCCAGGTCCTTGAACTCCCCCAGGGAAGTGGCGAATTCGTCGGTGAGCTCCGGCAACTCCTTGGTCTTCCGTGCCTCCAGGTGGATCCGGAGGTGCTCCTGCTCCCCTCTGCGGCTCTCGTCCGAGAAGTCCTCCGGGAACGTGACGGTGAAATCACCCGTTTCTCCCACCGCCAGGGTCCTGATGGCGTCCTCCACCTCGGGAATGGCCTCACCGTCGCCCAGGACGATCTCGTAGGGGCGTGGCTCACCTTCGGGCTCTCCGCTCTCGATGCGCTGAATCTGGAGGGTCACCAGGTTTCCGTCCTGGGCGGTTCCCTCCTCCACGGGCTTCCATACCCCGTTCTGGTCCCGTATACGATCCAGGACGCGGTCCACATCCTCTTCAGTCACCTCCAGCTTGGGGCGCTTCACGGCGAAGCCTCCCAACCGTTCCAGCTCGATGACCGGCTGAACGTCGAAGGAGATGGAGAAGGTGAGATCCTCCCGAGCCTTGTATTTCACATCCTCCACCTGCCCCTCGGAGATGGGCTCCAGCTCCTGGGACCGGAGGGCGATGCGGTAGGCCTCGCCGATGACCTGATCCAGCATGTCCTGATCCACGGCGGGTCCGAACCGTTTTTCCACAACCCCCCGCGGGATCTTTCCCTTCCGGAATCCCGGGAGCTTCAGGCGCCCTCCCAGTTTCTGGATGATCTTGTTTCGCTCGGTTTCAACCGTGTCGGAGGGGACGGTTACCGTCAGACGCCGGTTCCAGGCCTCCTGCTCCTCCACGTCGATACGGAGGGTCGAGGGATCTATTGCCATGCCCTGCTCGATTTCTCATTGGATGGTGAGTAAGAATATACCAGTGCGAAAGGGGGGACTCGAACCCCCACGGCCTAAGCCACAAGATCCTAAGTCTTGCGCGTCTACCAGTTCCGCCACTTTCGCACACGACGTGGATGAATGTCGCTGAAATCAAAGATAAACAAGGGCTTAGAGGGCATCAACACGGTTGTGTCGGGCCAGCCTTCCATGGAGCCGCCATGGGGCCCCGAAACCGCCGACGCCCGCCCAGGGAGTCATGCCTGGACGGGCGCCGCCGATTTTACTTCCTGGCCTGCCGAGGTTCTTCCTGACCTGCGGATCTTTATCGCTGGTCGAACGAAACACCTCCGGCATCGTTCACCGGGCAGTCACGCTCAGCCCCCGGCCCGGACGTTCACGATACGGCTGGCGCCATCCATGCGGCCCAGGAGCAGGGAAACCACGTCGCCCTCTTCCACGCCCCTGAGAATCCGGTCCACGTCTCCGGTGGTTTCCACGGGCTGGTCGTTGATCTCCAGGATCTTCTCTCCCCGTCCCACGCCTCTCCGCGCGGCAGGTCCCAGCGGGGTGATCTGAGTGATGACCACGCCGCCGGGCTCATCATACCCCATGGCCTGGGCCAACTCCTCTGTGAGGGGCTGGAAACCGATGCCCAACTTCTCCTCCGCTGCCGGACGCTCCGGAGCAGCCTCCGCCACCGGGGTGGCGGCCAGGGGTGCCTCGCCCAGCTGGATGGTCATTTCCCGGGAAGAGCCGTCCCGATAGATCCGGACCCGCACCCGCTCCCCTGGCCGCTGCTGGGCGATGAGATTCTGGAGGCCGTTGGGAGTGCGAACCGTCGTCCCTTCCACTGAATAGATGATGTCGCCCTGGCGGAGTCCGGCCTCGGCCGCGGGGCTGCCGTCAGTGGTTTCCTGCACCAGGACACCGGCCACCTCGGGAAGGTTGTAATACTCCTGGTCTTCCGGGGCTACGGCGACGATGGAAACCCCGAGCCAGGCCCGACGAACCCGGCCGAATTCGATGAGGTCCTCCATGACCCGGGACGCCAGGTCCATGGGAATGGCGAACCCGTAGCCGGCGTAGTATCCCGTGGGGGTCATGATGGCCGAATTGATTCCGACCACCTGGCCGTGGAGATTCACCATGGGGCCACCGGAGTTCCCCCTGTTGATGACGGCGTCGGTCTGGATGTAGTCCTCGATGGCGAACGCCGGGTTCAGTCCTGTCTCCTCCTGGCTCCGCTGGAGCTCGGATTGGATGAGGCGAAGGGGGCGCCCCTTGGCGCTGACGATCCCTGCGGTGACGGTGTAGTCCAACTCCTCGGGGCTGCCACCGAAGCCGGGGTTTCCGATGGCCAGGACCCACTCACCCACCCGGAGGTCTTCCGAGTCTCCCAGGCTCAAGAACGGAAGGCCGGTCCGGTCGATCTTGATGACGGCCACGTCGGTGGTGGGATCGGTTCCCACCAGCTCCGCGTCGAAATACCGGCCGTCGATGAGATAGACCCGGATCTTTTCGGCGCTTGCGACCACATGGTCATTGGTGAGGATGTAGCCGTCCTGGGAGATGAGGAATCCGGACCCTCCTCCCACCCGGGGGATGTCGGGGTGCTCTCCGGGATCCTGACCCTCGGGGAAATCGAAGAACCGTCTGAACTCCTCCGGGATCTGCATTCGCCTGCCGCTGACCTGCTGGGTGGAGGTGACCTCGATGCGAACCACGGCAGGCGTCACGGATTCGGCCACGTTCGCGAAGGCGTCGCTCAGATCCAGGGCCGGCTGAACGGCCTCCTGGGTCACCTGCGGAGCCGAGGTGATGGAGGGCATGGCATAGGTGGGGCCCGTCCAGCCCAGGGCCGAAGCCAGTCCCAGACCCCCGACGAATCCCAGGGCGATGGTCACGATGACTCGGGTCTTTGCCCGTAGCGGATCAAACATCGAATTACTCCCTCATACTTCTAGAATTGGTGGTCTCGCTGATTCTTGGCGTCTCCCGGGGTCCGCCTCTCAGAAACCCGCTTCTCAGAAACCCGCCTCTCAGGAAACTGTTACCCGCCCAGGACCTGAGAGGATCCCGGGTCCGGGGTCCTCCGCTCCCTTTCGGTTGGATGAAAGGAGGGCGGCCGACCGTTGTCCGGCCTGCCGCCCTCCTGTTCTTCCCGGGCTCTTGCCGGTTCACAGATCCGGATGTCCGGGCCAGGATCCATCCGGGGAAAAGTCCATTAAGGGGCCGCTACTTTTCTTCATCCACGATCTCGTAGTCGGCTTCCACCACTTCCTCTTCCTCACCTGCGGTTTCCGCGCCCGGTGCGGCGCCTTCCGCGGCGCCACCCATGTCTCCCATGTCTCCCATGTCCGGGCCTGCGCCGCCACCCTCGGCGGCCTGAGCCTGGTACATTTCCTGGCCCGCAGCGCTGAAGGCCTGCATGAGCTCGTCCCGGGCCTGGTTGATGGCGGAGGTGTCGTCGCCCTTCAACGCTTCCTTGGCCTTCTCCACGGCCTGGTTCAAGCGCTCACGGGTGCCTTCCGCAACCTTGTCTCCCCACTCTGCCGAATCCTTCTCCACCTGGTAGACCAGTGAATCCAGTTGATTCCGGGCCTCCACCTTGGCACGCCGCTCCTCGTCCTCCGAGGCGTGGGCTTCGGCGTCCTTCACCATCTTGTCGATCTCGTTTTCTGAAAGGCCGCTGGAGGCTTCGATCCGGATCTTCTGTTCCTTGCCGGTGGCCCTGTCCTTGGCGGAGACATTGAGGATGCCGTTGGCGTCGATGTCGAACGTGACCTCCACCTGGGGCATGCCCCGGGGTGCCGGTGGAATCCCGGTGAGCTGGAACTTGCCGATGGTCTTGTTGTCCCGGGCCATCTTACGCTCACCCTGCAACACGTGGATCTCCACCGTGGTCTGATTGTCTTCGGCGGTGGAGAAGACCTCGGTCTTCTTGGTGGGGATGGTGGTGTTCCGTTCGATGAGCGTGGTCATGACGCCACCCAGGGTCTCGATGCCCAGGGAGAGGGGCGTCACGTCCAGCAGCAGGACGTCCTTGACGTCGCCGGCCAGGACACCACCCTGGATGGCTGCGCCGACGGCCACCACCTCGTCGGGGTTCACCCCCTTGTGGGTGTCCTTTCCGAAGAAGTCCTTCACGATCTGCTGGACCTTGGGAATCCGGGTGGATCCACCCACCATGACCACTTCATCCACCTCGTCCTTGGAGAGTCCGGCGTCGGCCAGAGCCTTCTCCATGGGGGGGATCAACCGGTTCATCTCGGGTTCCACCAGCTGCTCGAACCTGGAGCGGCTGAGAGAATAGTTGAGATGCTTCGGGCCTTCCTGCGTGGCGGTGATGAAGGGGAGGTTGATATCCGTCTGCATGGTGGAGGAAAGCTCCATCTTGGCCTTCTCGGCCGCCTCCTTCAAGCGCTGGAGGGCCATGGCGTCGGCTGAGAGGTCGATCCCCTGGTCCTTCTTGAATTCGGTGACCAGCCAGTCGATGATGCGCTGGTCCAGATCGTCTCCACCCAGATGCGTATCCCCGTTCGTGGACTTGACCTCGAAGACGCCCTCGCCGAGCTCGAGGATGGAGATGTCATAGGTTCCGCCACCCAGGTCGAAGACGGCGATCTTCTGGTCTTCCTTCTTGTCCAGGCCGTAGGCCAGGGAGGCTGCCGTGGGCTCGTTGATGATGCGCAGCACCTCCAGGCCGGAAATCTTACCGGCGTCCTTCGTGGCCTGCCGTTGAGCATCGTTGAAGTAGGCCGGAACGGTGATGACGGCCTGGGTCACCTTCTGCCCCAGATAATCCTCCGCGGTCTGTTTCATCTTCTGAAGGATCATGGCGGAAATCTCCGGGGGGGTGAAGGTCTTCCCGGCGTTGGGAAGGTTCACCTGAACCCGGTCCTGACCATCCGCCGTCACCTCATAGGGGACCAGCTTCTTCTCATGGGTCACCTCGGATGCCTTCCGACCCATGAACCGCTTGATGGAGAAGACCGTGTTCCTGGGGTTGGTGATGGCTTGTCGCCGGGCCACCTGGCCCACCAGTCGCTCGTTGTCCTTGGTAAAGGCCACGACAGACGGTGTGGTCCGGCCTCCCTCCGAGTTTGGGATGACGACGGGCTCTCCGCCCTCCATGACGGCCACCACCGAGTTTGTGGTGCCCAGATCGATCCCGATTACTTTGCCCATGACGGCTCCTTACTGCTGGTTTTTCGATTTTTTCGGGGCTTCCGACGAGAACCCCCGTTTCTTGATCCAGTCATAGGGAGAGAGCAACCTCCATGCCGGGAAGATCTCCCGTTTGGAGGATATTTCGAGCCAAATTGGCAGGTTTCTTTGCGGTGTCCGCCGTTCCGGCAGAGATTGGAGAGATTGAACGGTGATGGCACTCCAAGCTTCAACCGAGCACGGGCATGTTCCCTCTCTACGACGACAACCCCACCGAGATCTTTCCCCTGGTGACCCTCCTCATCATTGGGCTGTGTATCGGAGCCTGGGTATATGTCCAGGGTGCCGGGTTTTCCCCTGAGGTTATGATGGACTCGGTCTGTGCCCTCGGGGCCATACCCGCCGAGATCTCCGGGGCGGTTGGCCGGCTCGGATGGACGGGGCCGGCCGCTCTCGGGCCCGGGAGCGGCCAGGGTCCGTGTGGCCTGGGCGGCCTGACCTGGGAAGCCCTCTTCACCTCCATGTTTCTTCACGGCGGGTGGCTGCACCTCGTCGGGAATCTCTGGTTCCTCTGGATTTTCGGAAACAACGTGGAGGATTCGATGGGCCACGGCCGCTTCCTCCTGTTCTATCTTCTCACCGGCCTGGTGGCGGGAATCAGCCATGTGTTCTCGGCTCCCGATTCCGTCCTGCCCATGGTGGGGGCGTCCGGAGCCATCAGCGCCATCATGGGGGCCTATCTGGTACTCTATCCCCGGGCACGGGTCCACACGCTCTTCATCATCGTCGTGTTCATCCGGGTCTTTCCCCTTCCTGCCTGCTTCTTCCTCCTCTATTGGTTCTTCCTGCAGGTGGCCTCCTCGACCATCCAGATGCCCGGAGCAGGGGGCGGCGTGGCCTTCTGGGCCCACATCGGGGGATTCCTGGCCGGGCTGGCCCTTGTGAAGCCCTTCCAGAACCAGGCTCTGGTCCGGGCCAAGCGGGCCGGGGCCCTGGTCCGGCGCCGGGACCTCCGGGGTGGTGGGTGGTGGTAGGTGGTGGTTACGGGGAGCCTTCCGGGCCATATTGGACCGTCTTTTTCGTTGCGATCCCCAACATCGGGTCCGGGTCCGGCGGCTCTGATCCGGGTCTTCCCACCGGCACCAGGCTGGGGAAAGGACCTCTGAGGGAATGAAACGGCCGGCAGTTCCCCTGTTGGCGCTCTGGTCGGTGACCTTCCTCCTCCTGGCCACGGGGGTGCTGGCCGGACACACCCCGGCCGGACACACCCCGGCCGGATACACGGAGGAGGATCCCGGGGGGCCGCGTCAGGGTCTGGGCCATCCAGGCACAGAGGATGACGGAGATCCTTCACGGGTTCAGCAAACCTCTCTCCGGGATCAGATCGACCAGGGGCTGGGGACCTCCCTTCTCGGCCGCCTTCGCTCGGTCCTGGGGCTCCTGACCCTGGGGTTCCTGGCCTGGGTCCTCAGCGTGGACCGGAAGAACATGGCCTGGCGGGTCATCCTCTGGGGCGTGGGCCTTCAGCTCCTGTTTGCCCTCTTCATCCTGAAGACCCCCATGGGAGCCCAGATCTTCGCCTGGATGAACACCGTCATCGTCTCCCTTCTGGGATTCACCGTCGAGGGGGCCCGATTCGTTTTCGGAGAGCTGGTATACGACAACGTCCCGGTGGGGATGGGGGAGCCGGGGACCAGTGCGCCCATCCGCACGATTCCGGGCCAGGTGGCCCGGACGGGCGCCTCCTTTGCCTTCAACGTGCTTCCCACCATCATTTTCTTCTCCTCTCTCATGACCGTCCTATACCACCTGGGCATCATGCAGTGGTTGGTCCGGGGTGCCGCCTGGGTCATGCAGAAGACCATGAAGACCTCGGGGGCCGAAACCCTTTCGGCGGCCGGGAACATCTTCGTGGGGCAGACGGAGGCTCCACTCCTGGTTCGGCCGTTCCTGGAGAAGATGACCATGTCCGAGTTGAACGCCGTCATGACAGGGGGGTTCGCCACAGTGGCCGGAGGAGTCATGGCCGCCTTCGTGGGGATGCTGGTGGCCTACTTCCCCGACATCGCCGGGCACCTCATGGCCGCTTCCGTCATGTCGGCCCCGGCGGCCCTGGTCATGGCCAAGCTGATGTATCCGGAGGATTCGGAGCCGGTCACAAAGGGGGGCATCAAGCTGGAGTTGGAAAAACCCGATGTGAACGTCATCGACGCGGCGGCCCGCGGGGCTTCGGACGGGCTGGGCCTGGCCCTGAACGTGGGAGCCATGCTCCTGGCCTTCATCGCCCTCATCTCTCTCCTGAATGCACTCATCGGTTGGTCGGGCGGCCTGATGGGGGTGGAGGGCCTCTCCTTCGAGGTGATCCTCGGCTGGATTCTGGCACCCCTGGCCTGGCTCATGGGAGTGCCGTGGGTGGACGCCGTCACCGTGGGATCTCTCATGGGGATGAAGACGGTGCTGAACGAGTTCGTGGCCTATCTCCAACTCTCTTCCATGCTCCAGGCGGGGGTGGATCTCCAGCCCCGTTCGGTGGTCATCGCCATCTACGCCCTATCGGGTTTCGCGAACTTCTCCTCCATCGCCATTCAACTCGGGGGAATCGGACCCATCGCCCCGGGCCGCCGCCATGACCTCTCACGCCTGGGCCTCCGGGCCATGGTGGCGGGTTCCCTCGCAGCCTTCATGACGGCCACCATCGCCGGGATGATCCTCTGATGGTGGGCGCCGAGGGGAAGGTGGGACGGTTTCCGCTGGAAGCGGCGAGTGTGGCGGTGCGGAGCCGGCTGAAAGCGGCGAGGGCGGCGGTACGAAGGCGTCTCGACGAGGAGGAGCCGGAAATCTTCCTGGTCCTGGGCTCCGGCCTCGGCGGCCTCGTGGACGGGGTGGAGGACTCCGTCACCATCCCCTTCCATGAGATTCCCGGATTTCCCCGGGCCGGAGTCGAGGGACACTCGGGTCACCTGGTCTTCGGGACCCTGGAGGGTCGGAGAGTCCTCCTGCAGGCCGGCCGCTTCCATTTCTATGAGGGACATCCTGCGGATGTGGTGGTGGCCCCCGTTCGTCTGGCCGCGGCCCTGGGGGCCGGGATCGTCATCCTCACCAATGCCGCCGGCGGCATCGCGAAACCCCTGGAGCCGGGCTCCATCATGCTCCTGGACGACCACCTGAATCTCATGTGGAGAAACCCTCTCCCGAACCCTGTCCATGGCGGCGAGGGCCGGCTTTCGGACCGTGGTTACGACGGCCGGCTTTCAGCCATGACCCGCCCCTATGATCCGTCTCTGGGGGCCCGGGTCATGGAGTTGGCCGGGGAAATGCGAATTCCTCTTTACCGAGGCACCTACGCCGCGGTCCTGGGACCCAGCTATGAAACCCCGGCTGAGGTCAGGTTTCTGGAGAGTGCCGGAGCCCATGCCGTGGGCATGTCAACGGTCCCGGAGGCCATCGCCGCCGGAGCCCTGGGCCTGAGGGTAGTGGCGTTTTCCCTCATCACCAATCGGGCGGCGGGGATGGGCAGCCAGAAGCTGGACCACCGGGAGGTGATGGAGGTGGGAAGAAGGGCCGGGGGCAGGTTGAAGTCCCTCCTCCACGCCCTGATCCGGGAGTTGCCGCCGGACTGAGACAAGGCCGTGCCTCGGCACCGCGATCGTGGGGTGGGGGCCCTATGGGAAGAGAGCTGCCCCTGGTGGCCGACTCTCTTAGCTGCCTGCCGGCGTCTTCGGGGCGGTCGGGGAAATTGCTGGCCGCGATGGGATGTTGGTGGTTCGTGGAGCGATGGCGGCGGTTCGTGGATGGTGACGATCCGCGATGGGATGTCGGTGGTTTGCTGAGTCGATGGCGGCTGTGGGGGCGCGAATACCGGCGGTTTCCGGGTCGGTCGCGGGCGTGCGGGCATGAGTGTCGGCGGTTTCCCCGTCGATAGCGGCCGTGGGGGCGTGAATGTCGGCAATCCGCGGGTCAGATGACGGAAATCCCCATCAACCCCGACGTGAAATCCACTTAGCCGACGGAGTTGAGGAGCTTGGGGGATTTTACCACTGTGAGAGTGGTCAAATCCACTCGGCACGGCCTTTTCGCTGGACGCCAGG
>CAZSDD010000019.1:0-24770 GCA_964605505.1 uncultured Gemmatimonadaceae bacterium
GAGAGGTTCGATCCGAGCCCGATTCAAACCTGTACGTGGACCTCACGGTCCGGCTGGGCCCCGAATGGAAGCATCCTGCGGAGTCCGTTGAGGAAGATTCGTCTCCATCTCCCTGGTGGGACTTTCGGCGTTTCTTCAAGAAGGGCGAAGCGGAAGGGAACCCCAACTCCACCAGGCCGTAGCGAATGGCGAAAAAGCAGCGTCGTAAGCGACAGGAAGAGACCGGGGCCGTATCCGGGACGAAGGAAGGCCAGGAGAAGAGCCTCTCCGGAAAGGAGGGTGCCGATCCTCCCGGAAAGGAGGAGAACGCCCTCCTGGAATGGATCAAGTCCGGTGCGGTGGCGCTCGTCCTCTTCATCGTGATCCGGAGCTTCCTCTTCAACACCTTCGTCATCATCTCCGGCTCCATGGAAGAAACCCTTCTGGTGGGAGACCTCCTTCTGGTGAACCGGGCCGCAGTGGGGAGCCCCGTTCCCGGCACCTCGCTCCGGATCCCGGGCTACAGTGAACCCCGGAGGGGAGACATCCTGGTATTCGATCCGCCTCACGAGGAGGACATGAAGCTGGTGAAGCGTCTCGTGGGACTGCCGGGAGACACTCTGGAGATGCGGGACAAGGTCCTCTACGTGAACGGCCGGGCCCTCCAGGAGGACTACGTGAGGCACACGCCGGACCAGGCCGACGATACCCACCCATGGATGGTCTGGCAGGACCGGTACCTTCTCCAGGAGGGGGGGAACGGGCCCTACCGGCCCACCCGGGACAACTGGGGCCCTCTGGTGATTCCACCTGACCGGTACTTCATGCTGGGAGACAACCGGGATACCAGCCTGGACAGCCGCTACTGGGGACTGCTGGAGGGTTGGCGGCTGGAGGGGCGTGCGGTTCTGGTCTACTTCTCCTACGACAAGGACTCCCCCAGGCCCTTCCCCTGGCTTCGGGAGGTCCGTTGGGACCGCATCGGGGACATAGTGGATTGACGAGCTGTTGAACCGGAATCCCCGGGTGCCCCCGGATCAGCTTCCCAGGACGCTGGCCCGGAGCTGGCCGCAGGCCGCGTCGATGTCCCTGCCCCGGGATTCCCTCACCGCCACAGAGATCCCCCTGGCTTCCAGGATTCCTTCGAAGGCCCGGATTCGCTCCGGAGGGCTGGGCCCCCAGTCCCGGTCAGGGATGGGATTGAAGGGGATGAGGTTCACGAATGCCCGGAGGCTCCCGGCCAGATTCGCCAATTTCGGTGCCAGGGAGACGTCGTCGTTGATCCCGTCGATGAGGGTGTACTCGAAGGTGATCCTTTTGCCGCCGGCGGCGTCGAAGACCTTCAGGGCCTCCATGAGCACCGGAAGCGGGTAACGCTCCTCCAGGGGCACCAGTGTCTTCCTGAGATCGCTCTCCGGTGCGTGGAGGGACAGGGCAAGCCTGAACTGCTCCGGTCGCTCGGCCAGGGCCAGGATTCCCGGCACCAGCCCCACCGTGGATACCGTGATCCGACGGGCACCCACCCCGTAGCCCTGATTCAGGATGGTGAGGGCGGGAAAGAGGGCATTCCGATTTGCCAGGGGTTCCCCCATCCCCATGAAGACCACGTTGCTGATGCGCCCATACCCCTGGTGCTCCAGGGCCCATCGCTGGGAAGCCCGGTACTGGGCGGCGATCTCTCCCGATGTGAGATTCCTCCGAAACCCGCCGTATCCGGTGCTGCAGAAGGTGCATCCCATGGCGCATCCGGCCTGGGAAGAGATGCAGAGAGTGAGTCGCTGCGAGGTTGGAATCAGAACCGACTCCACCAGCTCCCCATCTTTCAGGCTCCAGAGGTGCTTGACCGTGCCGTCCCTGGAGCGGGAAACGGTAGCGGCTCTGGCTTCGTTCAGAACGAAGAGGGAGTCCAGGGCGTCCCGCTCCGACCCGGGGAGGTTCGTCATGGCTTGGAAGTCCGGGACCAGCTTCTCCAGGATCCACTCCCGGACCTGCCCGGCTCTATAGGACGGCTGTCCCCGGGATCTGAAATGGCTCTCCAGGGTTCGAGTCAGCTCCTCCGGCTCCATGGAGAGCAGGTCCTGTTTTTCTTCCGGCATGCCGTGGCCTCGTGCGGGATCAGGATGGGGGGAAGCGGATGGCAGCCCGGTAGTAGTGAACCGGACCGAAGCCGTTGGCCAGATCTTCCCTCAGCAGCGAGAAGGAATACCGTCCCAGATCCATCCCCAATGTCCAGAGGGGGGTCCATCCCTGGTCTTCTCCCCAACCTGAAAGCCCGAAGCCCAGGTGAAGCCGTTCCATCCACGAACCACGGAATGAAAAGCGATGAGCCGCGGCCTTCGCTCCCCGCTCACGCTGAATGCCGTAGCCCAGGTGCAGGGGAATCCGGGCCCCGGCCAGGGGGGGCAGGGCCACCTCCACACCGGCCAGAAAACCCGGGGTCTGGCCCAGCCCTTCCAGTGCCAGTCCAAGTGTCGGGGAGAGGGGGACCGCCGGAGTGACGCTCATGCCCAGGGACCCTTCCATCCCGGAGAGGCTCTCCCCCCCCGCGGACCCCCGTTGCACCCTGAGGGTTCCACCCAGCCCAATCCCCGCCACTCCGTTCCGGGCCAGCCCGAGGACCGCCACGTCTTCCGCCACCTCCATGGTGCCGAAGTCCTGGGCGGGGGAGTCGGTGGTGATGGGGATGTCCGGTATGCCCAGATGCCAGTACCCCAGGGCTGCCCGAATTCCTGCCGGAAGGTCCAATGTCCCGGCCAGGGCCAACCCCCCCACACCTGTGGCGTCGGGTCCATCGATGTGGGTGATCCAGAATTCCTGGTGGGTTCCGGCGGAGGCCGCCAGGCTCCCGGGATTCCAGAACACGGCGCCGGCTCCCGTCAGGACAGCCTCCGGTCGGGCCACGGAGCGCACGGGCCAATCGAAGATCAACTGTCCCCCGGCGGCTGCCGGCACCGCCGTTCCCAGGACCAGCAGGAGCGAAAGAAAGCGAAGGTAGCGCAAAAAGCTAGGGTTCCGGGGTTTCTTGAACAGGGAAATGCCCGCCGTTAACTTAGCGAGGCTGGCCCTGGATCGGAACGAGACTCGGATTTCCAGCCGGGGAATGATCGAATCGGCGTCCCTTGAGACGGGCCCTGGCTTCTGGACTTGAAGGCGCCCATCGACTCATACTGTGACAAGCTGGGGCCGGCTGCAATCTGGGCGGCGGTCCTTTTTTTTGTTGAGCGAGGCCCGGTTCGATCAGGGCTCCGACTGGACCCGAGGGCTGAAGCGAACTGAAAGGATGGAGACGAGCATGTCGTCCAGATCCGAAGTGGGTATAGAGCAGACTTCTTTCCGGTCCCGGATGGTGGGACGTATCACGGCGGCGGAAGCGGGGAAGCACCTGACCCTCACGGGCTGGGTCCACAGGAGACGGGACCTGGGGGGAGTCTTCTTTGTGGACCTGCGGGACAGGAGCGGCATCCTCCAGATATCGGTCAACCCCGATTGGACGGAGGAGGCCTCCGTGGCCCTCACCCGTGAGCTGGGTGCCGAAGATGTGATCCAGGTGGAAGGTGAGGTTGCCCACCGGCCCGGTGATGCCCGGAATCCGGAGATGACCACCGGGGAGGTGGAGCTCAGGGCGACCCGTGTCACTCTGCTGAACCGGTCCACCACCCCTCCCATCCCCGTGTTCCGCAACCCGGAAGAGGAGCTTCCCTCGGAAAACCTGCGGCTCCGGCACAGGGTTCTGGATCTCCGAAGGGCCGAGATGCAGGAGAACCTGCGCCTCCGGCACGAGCTGGTCCTGGCGGTCAGGAACTACATGCACGAAATCGGCTTTCTCGAGGTGGAGACCCCCATCCTCACCAAGCCCACCCCCGAAGGTGCCCGGGACTTTCTGGTCCCGAGTCGGAACCACCCCGGGGAGTTCTTCGCCCTTCCCCAGAGCCCGCAGCTCTACAAGCAGCTTCTGGTCACCGCCGGAGTGGATCGGTATTTCCAGATCGCCCGCTGCTTCCGGGACGAGGATCTTCGGGCGGACCGCCAGCCCGAGTTCACCCAGATCGACATCGAAGCCTCGTTCATTCAGCCCGAAGATCTCTTCGGATGGATGGAGGGCCTCATGGCGGCTCTGGGTGATGTGGCGGGAGTCGAGGTGCCCGTCCCCTTTCCCCGGATGCCGTACCGGGAGGCCCTGGAGCGCTACGGCTCGGACCGGCCCGACCTTCGATACCCCCTTACCATCCAGGATTGGACCGAATCCCTCGGGTCCCTTGAATTCGGGATCACCCGAAAGGCTGTGGAGGCCGGAGGCCGGATCCGGGGGCTTCGGATGGAGGGAGGGGCCGGTCTCTCCCGGAAGAACATCGATGACCTGGAAGGTCTGGCCAGGAAGGCCGGGGCTCCCGGTCTGCTCTGGGTGAAGCGGAGTGAGGAGGGGGCTTCCGGACCCCTCTCCAGGTTCATGGGAGAGAAGGATCTGGACGCTCTGGGGCTCGGATCCGGTGACCTGGCCCTTGCGGCTGCCGGGCCGGATCGCGTCACTTCTCCGGCCCTGGATGCGGTCCGTGTTCCGGCTCTCAAGGCCCTGGGTCATGAACCGGTGTCCCCATCGGCGTGGCTATGGGTCACGGATTTCCCCATCTTCGAGGAGGACGAAGATGGGGCTCTGGATGCTTCCCATCACCCCTTCGTGCATCCCCATCCGGAGGACATGGACCTCTTCGAGACCCATCCAAAGGCCGCTCGGGGACAGGCCTATGACCTGGTTTTCAACGGAGTGGAGTTCGGTTCAGGGAGCATTCGTAACCACCGGCCGGAGGTTCAGCGAGCGATCCTCCGACATCTGGGCCTCACGGACGAGGAAATCGACTGGAAGTTCGGCTTTCTGCTGGAAGCTCTGGCCTCCGGGGCTCCTCCCCATGGAGGCATCGCCCTGGGAATGGACCGCATTGTCAAGGAGTTCGTCGGGGCCCCCAGTCTCCGGGACGTCATCGCTTTTCCCAAGACCACGGCGGCCCGGGCCCTCTTCGAGGGGGCGCCCACCCGGATCACCGATGAGGATCTGACGGAGCTGCACCTGAAGCGCCTCCATGCCGAGGATCGCTGAGGAAACCCGAATGGCCGAATTCGACGATACGCTGCTGGAGCACCGCCTGGACGCCGAAGGGGCTGACCAGCTTCTCCTGGCCGGTGTGAATGACGTGAACTTCCAGGAACTCTCCAGGGTCTTCGGGATCCGGGTCGTGCTCCGGCGTGACCAGGTGGTTCTCTCCGGATCCCTGGCGGCCGTGGAGCGGGCTACCCCGGTGGTCCGCCATATGATCGAATGCGCCAGCCTCAGGGAACCCTTCGACGTGGCGGACATCAGCCGATTCGCAGACGAGGCGGCGGCGCTTGGCGGCGACGCCCTGGTTTCTCCGGATCAGGAGCTTCGAATCGCCCTTCCGGGCACTCGGAAGGTCATCTCCCCGAAATCCGATGGTCAGCGAAAATACCTGGAGGCCATCACCGAGAAGGACGTGGTCATCGGAATCGGGCCGGCGGGGACGGGAAAGACCTACCTGGCTGTGGCCAAGGCCGTGGAATCCCTCCACAAGAGGCGGGTGAAGCGGATCGTCCTGGCCCGCCCCGCTGTGGAAGCCGGTGAGAACCTGGGATTTCTCCCCGGGGACCTCCAGGAGAAGGTGGATCCCTACCTCCGGCCCCTCTACGATGCCCTGGAAGACATGATGCCTGCGGAGCAGGTCCGGCGGTCCCTGGAGTCCAGGACAATCGAGATCGCTCCCCTGGCCTACATGCGGGGCCGGACCCTCTCTGACGCCTTCGTGATCCTGGATGAGGCGCAGAACGCCACGACCCTCCAGATGAAAATGTTCTTGACCCGGCTGGGATTAAACTCCAGGGTTGTCATCACCGGGGACAAGACCCAGATCGATCTGCCCCGGCGGGAGGACTCGGGGCTCCTGCAGGTGGAGCGGATCCTCCACGGAATCGATGGGATCGCCCTCATCTACCTCACCGGGAAGGACGTGATCCGTCACCGCCTGGTGAGAGACATCATCCGGGCCTATGCCCGGGATGAAGGAGCCGACGACGGGTGAGCCGAAAACGGGGTAAGGGCCGAGGCAGAGGATTACTCCAGGACCTTTCCACCAGGCCCCGGGCGCCCTGGCCTCATGGGGTCGTCTTCCACGGGGCCCGGGTAGCCGTTCTGGTGGTCCTGGCGGCGGTGACCACTCTCCTCTTCCCGTCGGCAGGCCAACGGAGCCTGACCCCCTATGAGGTCGGGACGGTGGCGGAGACGGACCTCCTGGCGGAGATCCCCTTCACCATTCCCAAGACGCAGGATGAGCTGGAACAGGAAAGGGCCACGGCGGAAGCCGTCATTCCTCCCACCTTCCTCTACCGACCCGAAGCCCGGGATTCCATGGCGGCCCGGCTGGAACGGTTTTTCGACCAGGTGGAACGAGCCGCAGCCACCGGAGGGCGCACGGCGGTGGAGGAGGTCCTGAGGGAGGAGGGGATCCCGGCCCGGGGCGAACAGGTGGACCTCCTTCTCTCTCCCGGTGACCTCAGGGTTCTCCGAAGCGCCGCCGAAAACGTGACCCGGCAACTCATTCCCCTTGTTCTGGACCTGAACGATGCCCGGGGTCTCGGAGCCCGGCGGGTCGTGGTCCGTTATCCCTCCGGAGAGGAACGGTCTCTTCCCACGGACTCCCTCCTCTGGGGCCAGAGCTTCCTGAACCAGGCCTTCGGCCTCCTGGATTCCTCCCGCCCCGAGCTGGAGAGCCTCTTTCGCCTCATCGTCATCCGCTACTTCGAACCCAGCTTCGTCCTGGATCCGGTGGCCACGGCCCAGGCCCGGACCCAGGCCCGGCAGACCGTTCCTCCCACCAAGGGAAACATCCTGGCAGGAGAGGCCATCCTGCGGAGGGGGCAGCCCATCCAGGAAGAGGAGGTGGAGCATCTCCAGGCCTACGAGGCCGCCCTGCGGGACCAGGGTCTCCTTCGTGAGATGGGGCGAGATTGGGGAAACCTCTTCGGCAGCGGCCTCCTGAACCTGGTCCTACTGGGGATCTTCGGCTTCCTGCTCTATTTCTTCCGGTCCGAAGTGTATCAGAATTATCGCTGGATCCTCCTCCAGGGTATTCTCGTTCTGGTCTATCTTCTGGCGGCCTGGGGGATCGCCCTGCAGGGCCTTCCCTGGGAGCTTCTGCCGGTGGCCTTCGTCGCCCTGCCCGTGGCTGTTCTCTGGGATGGCCGCATGGCCCTCGTCCTGGCCATGGTCCTGGCCGTCCTCACCGGGGTCCAGCCTCCGTTCAACGAGTTCCCCATCCTGGTGGTCACCCTGGTGGGCGGAGCCGCGGCGGCCCTTTCGGCCCGGGCGGTCCGGAGGCGATCCCAGACCTGGATCTTCATCGCCCTCATCACCCTTGGATATTCCCTGGCCATCTTTTCCCAGGGCCTCATCAATCAGCTGGAGCCCTCATCGATTCTGGTCTCCGTGCTCTGGGCTGCCGGCAACGCTACGGCTGCGGCCATCCTGGCCATGGGATTCATGCCCGTTTTCGAGTGGTTTACGGGCATCACCACGGATCAGACCCTCCTGGAGTGGGCTGATCCCAACCGGCCCCTCCTGAAGCGGCTCTCCATGGAGGCAGGGGGGACGTATGCCCACACCATCAACGTGGCAAACCTGGCGGAAGCGGCGGCCACCGCCATCGGGGCAAACGGACTCCTCACCCGGGTGGGGCTCTATTACCACGACGTGGGGAAGATGCTGAAGCCTCACTTCTTCGTGGAAAACCAGCCGGGGATCCGGAATCCCCATGACAAGATGAAGCCCCACACCTCCGCTGCCATTGTCAGGGAGCACGTGATCGAAGGAGAGCGAATGGCCCGGGATGCGGGTGTGCCGGGAATCGTGGCGGACTTCATACCGGAACACCACGGCACCCAGCTCATCGGATTCTTCTACGAAAAAGCCAAGGAAGAGTCGGAAGAGGAACCGAATCCCGACGAATTTCGCTATCCGGGTCCCAAGCCTCGTTCCAAGGAGACTGCCATCGCCATGCTGGCCGACTCCGTAGAGTCGGCGACGCGGGTCCTTCAGGATCCGTCCCGTGAGCGGGTGGGGGAGCTCATCAAGGCCATCATCGAAGGAAAGATCAGGGATGGCCAGCTTGCCGAGTCACCCCTGACGCTGAAGGAGATCGACGTCATCCAGGAGCAATTCACCAAAGTGGTGACGGGGATGTTCCACCACCGGTTGGACTATCCGGCCACCAAGCACATCACAGAGTCTGACAAGGAGGAAGGAGCCCGGGAGGACAAGGAGCCGGAAGAGTCGATTCCTTCCGAAAAACCATGAACTCGGCTGACGCCTCCGGCCCCAGGGTCCAGATCGGCCAGATGGGGGGCTGGCCTCTCCCTCATTCCCTTCTGGAGAAGGCCGTGCTGGAGGTTTTCCGGGACGGAGGAATCCAGGAAGGAGAGATCTCCCTGACCTTCCTGGACGACGACGGCATCCGGACCCTGAACCACGAGTACCTGGACAGGGACCGGCCTACGGACGTCCTCGCCTTTCCACTCCACGAGCCGGGGCAGGCCATAGTGGGCGACGTCTATGTCGGATACGAGCAGGCCCGACGCCAGAGTGGCGCGGAAGGTGTGCCGCTGGAGGAAGAGTTGGTCCGTCTGGCCATTCATGGGTCCCTTCACGTCCTGGGGCACGACCACCCTCCGGGAGAGGATCGCTGGGCCAGCCCCATGTTCCGGATCCAGGAAGAGATTCTGGCCAGAGCGCTGTCCCGGTGACGGGGCTCATCCTCTGCTCCCGAACGCGGACCTTCCATCTTCCCGAACCGACTCCGGGTTGACGCCCTCTCCGGAAGTCCCGAATCTTTCTCCCACGCGTCGCCAGATGCCCAGTCAGATGCGCGCCTACAGCCGGACGCCCCCGGCCCGACGTGGCCGGAAGCGCCTGCCGGGCGGTCCCCCTTTCCCGGGAGAGGTTCCTTGACGTCGTACGGTTCCTCGGACTTTGAAACGGTCAGGCTCCGACTTCGGGAGCTGGTTCATGAAGAATCACCGGAGGAGATCCGTGATCTCCTGGGCGAGCTGCACCCTTCGGACGTGGCGGACCTGCTGGAGTCCCTGGAGTCCGAGGAGGAGCGAATCGCCCTTCTCCGGGCCCTGCCCAAGGAGTTGGCTTCGGAGACCCTGGCGGAGATGGACGAGGAGGAGGATCCGGGAGACCTCCTTGCGGCCCTGGATCCGAGAAAAGGGGCCGAGCTCATCCATGAGCTGGAATACGACGATGCGGTAGACCTGGTGGCGGGCCTCAGGCCGGAGGAGCGGGCCCGGATCCTGGCTGCCCTCCCCCTGGAGGAAGCCGGAGAGATTCGGGGGCTGCTCCGGTATGACGAGGAGTCTGCCGGCGGCTTGATGGACACCCTTCTGGTGAGAGTCGAGAGTACGCTCACCGCCGGGCAGGCCATCGCCGAGGTTCGCAGGCAGGGCCGGGAAGTGGAGGATTTCTATACAGTCTTTGTGGTTGACGAGAGCCATCGGCTCCTGGGGACCGTCCCCCTGGACGACCTCATCCTGGCAGACCCCCTCCTGCCTGTCATCGAGCTCGTAGAGCCGGTCCTGGCGTCGGTCCAGCCCGGGGAGGACCAGGAGGAGGTGGGCCGCCTCATGTCCCGCTACAACCTGGTCTCCATCCCGGTGGTGGATTCCTTCGGTGTGCTCCTGGGTCGAATCACTTTCGACGACGTCCTGGACGTCATGGAGGCCGAGCAGACGGAGGACATCCTCCGACTGGTAGGTACCTCGGACGAGGAGGAGCTCAGGGGGACCTGGTCCGAAACGGTTCGCATCCGCCTGCCCTGGCTCGCCCTCAATCTCCTCACCGCCACCGTGGCGGCTTCGGTGGTCTGGTATTACAGGGACACGGTCCACGACATCATCGCCCTGGCGGCCCTGGCGCCCATCATCGCCGCTCTGGGAGGAAACGCCGGAACGCAGGCCCTGGCGGTGACGGTCCGACGGATCTCCCTGGCCGGAGAGGGGGAGATCGGAGCCGGACCCTTCCGGGCCGTGGGCAAGGAGGTCCTGGTGGGGATGGTGAATGGTGCCGTTCTGGGAGCGGCCACCGCCGCCATCAGCTTCCTGGTGGGAGGGGATCCGAAGCTGGGGGTGGTCGTGCTGCTGGCCATGTGGGGAAACCTCATAGTGGCGGGCTTTGCCGGGTCCTTCGTCCCGACCCTGCTGAATCGCTTCGGTGTGGATCCGGCGGTGGCTTCTTCCGTCTTCGTCCATACCTTCACGGACCTCATCGGGTTCTTTCTCCTCCTGGGCCTGGCCACGGCATTCCTGCTATGAGACGGTCCTTGCGCACGGCTTCGGTTCTCTTCCGGCTCACCCCGTTCGTGGTGGCCTTTCTCCGGGACCGGCGGCGATTCATCCTCCTCGGTCGCCCTGCGCACCGGACTGCCGTCCATCATGAAAAACGGGCTCGGAAGCTGGCCAGGGTCCTGGGGGACCTGGGACCCACCTTCATCAAGCTGGCACAGCTCTTCAGCGCTCGGGCAGACATCCTCCCGGAGCCTTACCTGACGCAGGTGGGGACTCTTCAGGATCAGGTTCCCCCGGATCCGTGGAAGGCTGTTTTTCGGGTCCTGGAGGAGGAGTTGGGGCGCCCGTCGGAGGAGGTCTTTTCGGAGCTGGATCAGACCCCTCTGGCAGCCGCCAGCCTGGGCCAGGTGCACCGAGGCCGGGTGGACGGGCGGGACGTGGCCGTGAAGGTCCTCCGCCCGGGAGTGGAGGCCCTGGTGGACCTGGACCTGGACATCTCCTTCCGCTTCCTCTTCTGGCTGAACATCCTCTTCCCCAATCATCACGTTCGGGCGCTCACCAACGTGGTCCGGGAGTTTTCAGCCCGGGTCAGGGAAGAGATGGACTTCCGGCAGGAGGCCGAGAACATGAACCTGTTCCGGAAGCACTTCCCCCCCGACGGAACGGTGAGGATTCCGGAGGTCCTGGAGGAGTACACCCGGCGCAGAGTCCTGGTCATGGAGTACTGTTCCGGCACCAAGGTGGACCGGCTCCAGGATCGTTTCGCTTCCGGTGAGATGGAGCTCAATCGGCTCATGGAGACTCTCACGGGCCTCTATCTCCGGATGATGATGGTGGACGGGTTCCTCCACGCCGATCCGCATCCCGGCAACATCCTGGTGGAGAAGAGCGGGCAGATCGTCCTCCTGGACTGGGGAATGGTGCTCCGGGTGCCGAAGTGGACTCGGGAGTCCATCCTGAACCTGGCCCTGGCCGTGGAAAGGGAGAATCTGGACGGGACCATCAACGGGATGTACCAGCTCGGCATGATCTCCCCGGAGGTTTCCCGGGGGGAGGTCCGGGAGGCGGCCATCGAAATCATGCGCATCATGGAGCGGGCCCGGGGCTCCAGCCGGGAGCGAATTCAGGAAATCGTCCAGGAGATCTTCGATACCTTCTACGCCTGGCCCCTCCTTTTGCCCCAGGAGCTGGTCTACTTCTTCAGGACTTCCGTTCTGCTGGAGGGCATCGGATACCGATACGCCCCCGATTTTGACGGCCTTGGGCTGCTGAGAAGGGTGATCGGCCGATTCCGCTCCGATATTCACAGGACCACCGGAAGAGAGCCCGCGACCATGGCCAGGGATCTCCTGGTGGAGGCTCAGTCCACCATGGGGTCCGTCCGGGATATTCTGATCAGGGCCCAGCGGGAGGAACTCCGGGTCCGGATGCACCCCAGGGACATCCAGGGCCAGGAACGGGTCATCCACCTGCAGGCCCGGAGGGTGCTCCTGAGCGTGTTCGCCACCAGCACCGCCATCATCACCTCCATCCTCTTCATCTCCCTGAGAAGCTACTGGCTTCTGGCGGCAGGCTTTCTGGTGTCCTTCGTCATGTTCGTCCTGGTGTTCCTGATCCCCACCCACCTTCTGGAGAACCCCCTACGGCATGCCCGGGGCATCCGGCCCGACGACCGTTATTATTGACCATGGGTAGAAGGAACGACGCTCCCGGAAGTCAGGTTCCGAGCAGCGGAAAAGGGGAGGAGAAGCTCTTGAAGCAGGCCGAAGTCGGGGAGGGCCGTGGGCCGGTCCTGGTGGAAGAGGCCTTGCACGGCGAGATGCCGGATGAGGTTCTGGGCCTTCTGGAGCGATTCCGGGCCGGTGAGAAGGTCGGCCTGGCCAGGGCCATCTCCCTGGTGGAGAACCAGCGCCCCGGGTTCCAGGCATTCCTCCATGCGGTTCTCGAGGAGCCCCGCTTCGCCCGCCGGGTGGGCTTCACCGGTCCTCCCGGCGCCGGCAAGTCATCCCTGGTGGCCTCTGCGGCCCGCCTGGTTCGAGCCGGGGACGAGGAGGTGGCGGTGGTGGCGGTGGATCCTACCTCCCCCTACTCCGGAGGGGCTCTGCTGGGCGACCGGATCCGGATGAACGATCTGGCCACGGATCCAGGGATCTTCATCCGGTCCATGGCCACCCGGGGCTCCCTGGGCGGGCTGGCGACCACCACCAAGGAGATCCTGGACCTCATGGATGCCTTCGGATTTCCCCAGGTCCTGGTGGAAACGGTGGGAGTCGGCCAGACGGAGCTGGAGATCACCGCCGCCGCCGACACCGTGGTGGTGGTCCTGGTCCCGGAATCCGGGGATGCCATCCAGGCCATGAAGGCGGGCCTCATGGAAATCGCCGACATCTTCGTGGTGAACAAAGCCGACCGCCCCGGAGCCGATCGTCTCGTAAAGGATCTGGAGTCGGCCATCCATCTCCGGGAGGGAGAGGCCCTGAAGGACGTCCCGGCCCACCACGGGGTGGACCTGCGGCGCCTGGCCCGGAAAGGGAGCCAGAAAGAGGGAGAGGCGCCCGGAGCGGATCCGGAGGCAACGAGTGTCTGGGAGATCCCGGTTCTCGCCACCGTGGCCCAATCCGGAGACGGGGTTGAGGATCTCATGGCCGCCATCGCCCGACACCGGAGCTTTATCGAGGCGACCGGTCTTCTGGAGACCCGAAGGCGGGCCCGGGCCATGGGAAGGGTGAGGGATGTGGTGGAACGGGAATTCAGACGGCTGCTGGAGGGAAGCCCCCGGGTCCGGGAGAGGCTGACCGGGGGCGTCGATCAGATACTCTCAGGGGAGGCAACCCCATATTCTCTCGGGGCCACCATCCTGGAGGAGCTCCTGGCAGGCGATCCCTCCAGGCCGGGATAGGAGTTGCCGGCGTCATCCATTTTTTTTTCAGCGAAAAGGGGATCATCCATGTCCACCACCCATCGGAATTCTCCCACTCCTTCGGAGCTCCGGGAGAGGCTGTCGGAGAAGGAAGAGGAGATCCGGGCCCTCCGGCAGGAATTGGAGGCCTGGCGGCAACGGTGGGAAGAGATCCCCAGGAGGGACGACGTTCTCTTCACCTCCATTTCCGGCAGGGAAGTGGAGCCTCTCTACACCCCCCTGAATCTTCTGGGAGAGGGCGGATACCGGGAGAAGCTGGGGTTTCCCGGGGATTTTCCCTTCACACGGGGCCCATATCCCACCATGTACCGGACCCGCCTCTGGACCATGAGGCAGTTTGCCGGCTTCGCCACGGCCCAGGAGACCAACCAGCGGTATAAATACCTCCTGGCCAACGGGCAGACGGGGCTGAGCGTGGCCTTCGATTTCCCGACCCTCATGGGATACGATTCGGACCATCCCAGGTCCCTTGGAGAGGTGGGGGTCTGCGGCGTGGCCATTTCCTCCATGGCAGACATGGAAACCCTCTTTGACGGGATCCCCCTGGACCAGGTCTCCGTGTCCATGACCATCAACGGACCTGCCGTCATCCTCTTCGCCTTCTACGTGGCGGCGGCGGAGAAGCAGGGTGTTTCGTCGGAGAAGCTCCGGGGCACGGTACAGAACGATATCCTGAAGGAGTATCAGGCTCAGCACGCCTGGGTCTACCCGCCGGAACCGGCACTCCGGCTCATCGTGGACATGTTTGACTGGGCGAGCCACAACGCTCCGAAATACAACCCCATCAGCATTTCCGGCTATCACATCCGGGAGGCGGGATCCACCGCGGGCCAGGAGCTCGCCTTCACTCTCAGAAACGGGTTCGAGTACGTGGAGAGGGGCATGGCCCGGGGGCTGGACGTGGACCGGTTCGCTCCCCGGCTTTCATTCTTCTTCGACGTCCACAACGACTTCTTCGAGGAGGTGGCCAAGTTCCGGGCGGCCCGACGCATCTGGGCCCGCTACATGAAGGAGCGCTACGGGGCCACGAATCCGGATTCCTGGCGGCTGAGGACCCATGCCCAGACGGCAGGGGTCAGCCTCACGGCCCAGCAGCCGGAGAACAACATCGTCCGGGTGGCCTACCAGGCCATGGCGGCGGTCCTGGGCGGGACCCAGAGTCTCCACACGAACTCCATGGACGAGACCCTCGCCCTTCCGACGGAGAAGGCGGTGAAGATCGCCCTTCGCACCCAGCAGATCCTGGCCTACGAGACGGGGGTCCCCAACACCACGGATCCCCTGGCCGGATCGTACTACGTGGAGTCCCTCACCGACGACCTGGAAGCCGAGGCCGAGGAGATCTTTCGTCAGGTGGAGGAGATCGGGGGCGTGGTGCCCGGTATCGAGGCAGGCTGGTTCCAGAAGGCCATCGCCGGCTCTGCCGCCCGTCAGCAGCGGGAGACCGAGTCGGGCGCGAGGAAGATCGTTGGAGTCAACGACTTCTCCGACCCGTCCGACATCATCGAGATCGAGAGGCTCCGGATCTCTCCCGACGTGGAGGAGCGCCAACGGGCCCGCATGGCCCGGCTTCGGGCGGAGCGGGACGCCGGACGGGTGGAGGCCGCCCTCCTGGCGTTGGAAAAGGCCGCCGGCACCGAGGAGAACCTGGTGGAGCCCATTCTGGAATGTGCCAGGGCCTACTGCACCCTCTTCGAGATCCGTGACGCCATGGAAAGAGTGTTCGGTAGCTTCCGGGAACCCGTCTTCTTCTGATGAGGTGGGCGGCCCTGCCCGATTATCCGGAGCGGCTTTCCTCCGGGCCGTGGAGGTTCCTATCTTCAGACCGGATGCCGAACCGGAGGCCGGAGGTCGGACCGGCCTCCAACGGTTTTCTTGGATGGAGGGCGTCAGAAATCAATCGGGAGTCGTGGAATGCCTGAGGCAGATCAGAAGATCCGGGTCCTGGTGGCCAAGCCGGGGCTGGACGGTCATGACCGGGGGGCGAAAGTCATCGCATCGGCTTTCCGTGATGCGGGCTTCGAGGTCATCTATACCGGCCTTCACCAGACGCCGGAGATGATCGTCAGCGCCGCGGTCCAGGAAGATGTGGACGTGGTGGCCATGTCGGTCCTTTCCGGGGCCCACATGACCCTCTTTCCCAGGGTGCGGAAGCTCCTGGAGGAAGCAGGGGCCGGAGATATTCTCCTTACGGGGGGTGGGATCATACCGGAGGAGGATGCGGAGGCCCTGAAGGAGAAGGGGATCGGGCGCCTTTTCGGCCCCGGAACGCCCACCTCGGAGGCGGTGGCGTATATCCGTGAATGGGCCGTAAATCGCTAGCCGGGAGGTGGAGAATTCCATTGGGGGAAGCCTTGAATGAGTGAGATCGCGTCGGGGAAGGAAAGGACGGACGGAGGTCGGCTGCGGGCGCTGGCCATGGAGCTGGAGGAGCTTCGGGCCCGTCTCCGGATGGGTGGGGGTGAACGCCGGATCCAGCGACAGCACGATCAGGGAAAGCTCACGGCCCGGGAGCGAATCCGGCTCCTTCTGGATCCCGATGCCCCCTGGGTGGAGTTGGGCCTGCTGGTTGCCCACGACCGGTATGAAGAAGAGGCTCCCGCCGCCGGAGTGGTGACGGGAGTCGGATCGGTGGAGGGAAGGGAAGTGGTGGTGGTGGCCAACGATGCCACGGTCAAGGCCGGCTCGTGGTGGCCCGAGACCATCACCAAGATGCTCAGGGCCCAGGAAGTGGCCATGCGCTGCCGGATCCCCATCGTCTATCTGGTGGACTCGGCCGGGGTCAACCTCCCTTATCAGGGAGGCGTATTCCCGGGTCAGTACGGGGCTGCCCGGATCTTCTACTACAACTCCATCATGAGGCGGTACCTGAAGATCCCCCAGATCTCGGCCGTCATGGGGCCATGCATCGCCGGGGGGGCGTACCTCCCGGCCCTCTCCGACGTCATCCTCATGGTGGAGGGCACGAGCTTCATGGGATTGGGGGGGCCCAATCTGGTCAAGGGCGCTACCGGTCAGTCCGTGGACAGGGAGGAGCTGGGCGGCGCCAGGGTCCACACCGAGATCTCCGGAGTGGCTCATTACATGGTTCCGGACGACGAAGCCTGCATCGTTCGAATCAGGGAGTTGATTCGTGAGCTTCCCGGGGCCAGGGACGGGCTCGAGGCCCCTGCCCTCCGGAAAGGCGGGGGCATGGCCGCCCAGTCCTTTCAGCCTCCGGCGCGGCCTGCCGAGGAAATCTACGAAATTCTCCCCCCGGACCACCGTCGACCCTATGACATGCACACGCTCCTGGAGTGCATTCTGGACGGCGAAGGCATGGTGGAGTTCCAACCGGGCCACGCGGCGGAGATGATCTGCGGCACGGGGTTCCTCACGGGGATCCCCGTGGGCGTCATCGCCAATGCCCGGGGAATCATCAAGGACGATCGCCCGGGCCCCCCCCGATTCGGAGGAATCGTATACACGGAGAGCGCCCGGAAGGTGGCCTATTTCATCGAGACCATGAATCGGCACCGGACCCCGATCCTCTTCGTCCAGGACGTTTCCGGCTTTATGGTGGGAACCCGGGCCGAGCATTCCGGGATCATCCGGGCCGGGGCCGAGTTTGTGGAGGCCATGTCCGTGGCCACGGTCCCCAAGCTGACCCTCACCGTCAACCACGCTTCCGGAGCGGGGTATTACGCCATGGCCGGCCAGGGGTTCGATCCGGACTTCATCCTCTCCCTTCCCACAGGCCGCATGGGAGTCATGGAAGGCGATAGCGCCGTCATGGCTCTCTTCAGCGCCCAGCTGGATCGGCTGAAGGCCGAGGGAAAGGTCCCGGACGAAGAGCTGGGGACCCGCATGGACGAGGTCCGACAGGAGTATGAGCGGCAGTTGGACGCGCGGTTCGCCGCCGCCCGTGGGTTCGTGGATGAAGTGTTGCTGCCGGAGGAGCTCCGGGACGCCCTGGCCCTTCTCCTCAGAGCCGGCCTCCGGAATCCCGGCCCCCACGTGGGCCCGTTCCAGCTTCCCCACGACCCGGCTGCACCGCCGTCGCCGCCTCCCGCGGGGGAGTCCCCATGAGGAGAGCCCCGCTGCGAATCGCCTCCGGCCAGGGCTTCTGGGGCGACGACCTGGACGCTCCCGTCCGGCAGGTGGAAGGGGGGCCCATCGACTACCTCATGATGGACTACCTGGCGGAAGTCACCATGTCCATCATGCAGAAACAGCGGGATCGGGACCCTTCCGCCGGGTACGCCCGGGACTTCATCCCCCTCATGGAGCGGCTCCTGCCCGCGGTCATGGAGCGGGGCATCCGGGTGGTGACCAACGCCGGCGGGGTGAACCCCGAAGGGTGTGCCGAAGCCCTCCTGGAGGCTGCGGAGCGGGCGGGAGGGGGAGGGGGACTCCGGGTGGGAATGGTCCTGGGCGACAATCTCGTTCCCCGCCTGGATCAACTCATGGCGGAGGGGCACCCATTCACCAACATCGACACCGGGGAGTCCCTGGAGGTCATCCGGGACCGGGTCCGGAGTGCCAATGCCTACCTGGGCGCCGAGCCCATCGTCCGGGTCCTGGCCCATGGGGCCCATGTGGTCCTTACCGGCCGCTGTGCCGATGCCGCCCTTACCTATGCGCCCATGATCCACGAGTTCGGCTGGGACATGGCTGACACGGACCGACTGGCCGCCGGGGTGGTGGCGGGGCACATCAACGAGTGCGGGGCCCAGGCCAGCGGGGGCAACACCCTGTCGGAGTGGTGGACGGTGCCGGACCTGGCCCGGGTGGGATTTCCCATCATCGAAGCAGAGGCCTCCGGAGAATTCGTGGTGACGAAGCACTCGGGTACGGGGGGCCGGGTCAGCCGGGCCACGGTGGCGGAGCAGATCGTTTACGAAGTGGGGGATCCCCGGGCCTACCTGACGCCGGACGTGGTGGCGGACTTCACGACCATCCGGCTGGAGGACGACGGACCGGACAGGGTCCGGGTGCTGGGGGTACGAGGGAGTCCCAGGACCGATTTCCTCAAGGTCTCCATCGCCTATTCGGCGGGCTATCGAGCCATCGGAACTCTGGTCTATGCCTGGCCGGATGCCCCGGCCAAGGCCCGGGCCGCCGAGAAGGTCCTCCGGGAGAGAATGGACCGCCTGGGCCTCCGATTCCACCAGGTGCGGGCCGACCTGGTGGGGTGGGACTCCACTCATGGCCACCTGGTGGGCCCCCCTTCTCCGGACGTCCCGGAGGTTCAGCTCCGGGTCGGGGTCCGAGGTCCGGATCGTCGGGCCGTGGAACGGTTCACCCGGGAGCTCGCGCCGCTGGTCCTCACCGGTCCCCCCTCCGCCACCGGCTTCGCCGGAGGCCGGCCTCGCGTGCAGGAAGTCATGGCGTACTGGCCGGCTCTGATACGACGTGAAGTGGTGGAGCCCTTCCTGGAAACCCGGATCCTGGAGACGGAGTAGCCCATGGCCCGGATTCAGCTCGTCCATCTGGCCCACGCCCGTTCCGGCGACAAGGGAAATCGGGCCAATGTCGGTGTCATCGCCTACGACCCTGCCCATTACCCGCTCCTCCAGGAGCTCCTCACGCCGGAGCGCGTCAAGGAGCACTTCGGGCCTCTGGTGAAGGGGAGGGTGGAGCGTTTCGACCTCCCCAATCTCCACGCCATGAACTTCGTCCTTCACGACGCCCTGGAAGGGGGGGGCACCGTCTCTCTCATGACGGACGCCCAGGCCAAGGTGACGGCCACGGCTCTTCTCCGCATGGAGGTGGAGGTCCCCGATGACATTTCGGAGGAAGTCCGGGGCCGTGGTCGGGTACCCCCGGACGCAGCGGATCGGATTCTGAATGGGTGAACCGGTGCTCCTCCAGAGAGAATCCCGGGGTGTCCTCACCCTCGAGTTGAATCGACCCGAGAAGCGAAACGCTCTGAACGGGGCGCTGGTGGAAGCGTTGGCGGAGGCCCTGGAAGGCGCCCGGGAACGGGAGGATGTCCGGGTCATCCTCCTCCGGGGTGCAGGCCCGGATTTCTGCGCCGGAGCCGACCTTACGGAGTTGGAGAGCATGTTGGAGTCCTCCCGGGAAGAAGGCCTGGCCGACGCTCGGCGGCTGGGTAACCTCCTCCTGGCCATGCGGACCCACCCCAGGCCCGTCGTGGCCGCCGTCCAGGGTCGAGCTCTGGCAGGAGGGTGTGGGCTGGCCACGGCCTGCGACCTGGTCCTGGCTCAGGATGCGGCGGAGCTCGGATACCCGGAAGTCCATCTGGGCTTTGTCCCGGCCATGGTCATGGCCATTCTCCGGAAGAAGCTTCCGGAAAACCAAGCCTTTGAGCTGGTTACCCTGGGGCACCGCATCTCGGCAGCGGAAGCCCATCGCATCGGCCTCGTCAACCGGGTCTATCCGACGGGGGCGTTCGACGAAGAGGTGGCCGCATTTGTGAACGACCTGGCCCAGCGCCCCCCGTCGGCCCTGGCCCTCACCAAGGCTCTCCTCTACGAACAGGCCGACCTCACGGTGGCCCAGGGCGTGGAACGGGGAGCCGAAGTGAACGTGGAAGCCCGCATGACGGAGGCCTGCCGGGCCGGGGTCCGGGCATTTCTTTCCATCAAGAAGTCCGGAAGCTCGTGATCTTTGCCAGTCGAAGGAATGACCGCGGACCGGACCCCAGTCTCCAGGCAAGAGTGCGGATCTTCTTCGTCGGCGCAGTCCTGGCCATGGCGGGCATCGGTCTGGATTCATCCCTTCTGGTGGGCCTGGCCATCGTGGTGCTGTCCGGAGGCCTGATACTGGGACTTTTTCGAGGAAAAGCGCCCTCCGGGGACGAAGACGTCTCCGAAGAAGGCTCTCCCCGAGAAGGCGAGGGTCCGGGCTGATCCGGCGATCCGCGGCAAAACCGGCGAGTCGCCGCAGAACCGGCGAGCCGCTGCAGAACCGGCCGGTCGCCATGGCTTGAGCCCAGGATCCCATTCCCTCGCCCCTGCTTCGAAGCCAAGCTCGGGAATGGGCTCGTCATTCGACCTCACGTCTGAACTCCAGCGAACCCTTGGCTTCTCAGGCTTCCGGCCCGGTCAGGAACCCCTGATCAGGGCGGTCCTGGAGGGTCGCGACGCCCTGGGGATCCTGCCCACAGGGGGTGGAAAGAGTGTCTGCTTCCAGCTCCCGGCCTTTCTCCTTTCCGGGATGGTGCTGGTGGTCAGCCCCCTCGTCTCCCTCATGGAAGACCAGGCCGGACGAGCCAGGAAGGCCGGGCTCCGGGCGGATTTCCTGACCTCGGCCACCCCGGCTACCCGGCGGGCCGGGGTCGTCCAGCGGGCTCTGGAGGGGCGGACGGACCTCCTGCTGGTTGCTCCGGAGCGGTTTCTGGTGCCCGCGTTCCGGTCCATGATTCCGCGCATGCCCGTGGAGGTTCTGGCAGTGGACGAAGCCCACTGCATCAGCCAGTGGGGGCACGACTTTCGGCCAGCATATCTTCGTATCGGAGAGATCCGCTCCATGCGTGTCATGCCGACGCTGGCCCTCACGGCAACCGCCACACTCCGGGTGAGAAAGGAAATCGAGGCATTCCTCCTCCTCCGGGCTCCGGAGCGTGTGGTGGGAAGCTTCGACCGGCCGAACCTGGCCTGGGAGGTCCGAATGGCCCGGGGTCATGGTGAGAAGCTCCGGGAAATCAGGTCCCTCCTCCAGGACAGGATCGGGGCCAGCATCGTCTACGCCTCCACTCGAAGAGCGGTGGAAGCCGTGAGGAGCCATCTGGCTTCCTTCGGGCTTCCGGCCCTATCCTACCATGCCGGGCTCTCTCCCGAACGTCGCACGGCCGTCCAGAGCCGCTTCCTGGAGGATCCCGCTCCGGTCGTGGTGGCTACCAACGCCTTCGGAATGGGCATCGACCGTTCCGATGTCCGGTTGGTCATCCACTATCAGCTTTCGGGAAGCCTGGAGGGATATTATCAGGAAGCGGGGCGGGCGGGCCGTGACGGAAACCCTGCCCGCTGCGTTGCCCTCCACGCCGAGAGGGACCGGCGGATCCACGAGGCGTTCCTGACCATGAGCCATCCTCCGGAAAACCGCCTTCGGGAGCTCCTGCGGTGGCTCCGCCGGCAATTTCCTTCGGGTGAGACCCGTGCGATCCCCTTCGACACACTGGTCGACCTCTTCGGAAAGGAAGGGGGACAGGAGGGGGTCATGGCGGGGCTCCGTTCCCTGGAGAAGGCGGGAGCCCTTTGCCTGGAAGGGGAAGAATTCCTCGAGATGCTGCCGGGTCCCCCTGACCTGGGCCGGGTCGAAACCCTGCGGAATGCGGCTCGGGCCCAACTCCGGGGCGTCGAGACGTATGCCCGGGGGGGGCGCTGCCGCAGGCGGATCATCCTGGAGTATTTCGGTCAGGCGGTCCCCGGGCGCTCCTGCGGCCGATGCGATTGGTGTCTCCAGCGCCTGAGTGAACGCATCATGGGGAGGGTGCTGGCGCTGGCAGGTCGATGAGCGCCCTTTTTGCGAAGGGCGCCAGGAAGTAGTTTCAGGTCAGCGACTCCCTCCTCAGGCCGGGGCCCGGTTCCCCCCACATCCAGAGAGGATGGACCCATGGATCGCTATCTTTCCGAAGAGCATCAGCGATTTCAGGAAGAAGTCAGGGATTTTGCCCAGGAGGCCATTCGCCCTGTGGCCCGGGAGTTGGATCATCGTTCCCGGTTCCCGTGGGAGAGTGTCCGGGCCATGGCCGAGCGGGGATGGTTCGGTATCCCTATCCCTCGAAAATACGGAGGGATGGGAAAGGACTACCTCAGCTATGCTCTGGCGGTGGAGGAGCTGGCGAGGGTCGACGCCAGCCATTCCATCACCGTTTCGGCCCACACGACGCTGGGCACATCTCCCATCCTCTACTTCGGGACGGATGAGCAGAAGGAGAAGTGGGTTCCCATCCTGGCCCGGGGCGAGGTCCTGGGAGGATTCGGCCTGACAGAGCCGGGGGCGGGGTCCGACGCTTCCGGCACCCGGACCCGGGCCGTCCGGGAAGCAGGTGGGTGGAGGCTGAACGGATCCAAGATCTTCATCACCCATGCAGGTGTGGGGGAGATCTTCACCGTTACGGCCGTCACCGATCCTGAACGGGGAGCCAAGGGCATCACCAATTTCGTGGTGACCAAACCCACGGTGGACCTGGACCTGGCGGAGAAGTTGGGGGTAGGTCACTCTTCCGATCTGGACTTCATACCCGGGGTCCGGGCAGGTAAGAAAGAAGACAAGCTGGGATGGAGGGCGTCGGACACCCGGGAGCTTCTCCTGGAAGACGCTCTGGTTCCGGAAGAAAATCAACTGGGAAGTGAGGGCAGGGGATTCATCAACTTCATGAAGACTCTGGACGCCGGTAGAGTAGGCGTGGCGGCCCTCTCCCTCGGTCTGGCCGAGGGAGCATTCGATGAAGCCTTGCGGTACACGCAGGAACGACAGCAGTTCGGCCGGAAGATCTGGGATTTCCAGGCCGTGCAGTTCCGTCTGGCGGATCTGGCGACAGAGATCCAGGCGGCGAAACACCTGACCTATCACGCAGCCTGGCTGCAAGACCAGGGTCGCCCGTTCGGGAAGGAAGCCGCCATGGCGAAGCTCTATAGTTCGGAGCTCTGCATGCGGGCCACGACCCAGGCGGTCCAGCTCCTCGGGGGGGTGGGGTATACCCAGGACTACCCCGTGGAGCGGATGATGCGGGACGCAAAGGTCTGTGAGATCGGGGAAGGTACGAGCGAGATTCAGCGGATCGTCATCGGTCGGCATCTGGTGCGGGAAGCCTTCGGAAACTGAGGCCCCCGGACGAGGTGCGATGAAGATAGGCGGTCCCACTAACTGGAATGGAGCAGGTCCCGGCCGCCGGGACCCTCGGAAATGGCTTTCGTTGGCGGGGGACATCACCTCACTCCCCCGTCCAACGCGGGATTTCCCCGGGTCTCCGCCCAGGTCGGGCCCGCCGCCAGAGGAGCCGAAGTTCGTTGAAAAGAGAGATTTTGATCAGCGCCACTCCCCAGGAGTCGTGGGTGGCCATTCTGGAAGATCGCCGGTTGGTGGAGCTCATGTACGACCGGCCGGATCAGGGCCGCCTGGTGGGAGACATCTACCAGGGGAAGGTGGAGGCCGTGCTCCCGGGCATACAGGCGGCCTTTGTGGACATCGGCACCGAGAAGGCCGGATTCCTCCACGCCTCGGATCTGGATCATGAAGATGAGGACGATGACGAGAACGGCGGAAACGGCGGAAACGGCGGAAACGGCGGAAACGGCGGAGGCCGGGGCAGAGCCCGCCGAGAAGTTCCCATCCAGGACCTGATTCGTCAGGGGCAGGAGGTGCTGGTCCAGGTCACCAAGGAGCCCATCGGCACCAAAGGGCCCCGCTTGACCACCCAGATCTCCCTTCCGGGCCGTTTTCTGGTCTACATGCCCGGATCTTCCCATGTGGGCGTCAGCCGAAAGATCGAAGATCGAGGAGAAAGGTCCCGACTTCGGAAGCTTGCCAAGGACGTAGTGCCCAGGGGTAACGGCGGGGTCATCGTCAGGACCGTGGGCGAGGAGCTGAATCAGGACACCTTCCAGAAGGAGTTCCAGCGACTTCATCAGATCTGGGAGAAGATCCAGCGAAAGGCCAAGACCGCCGAGGCCCCCGCCATCGTCCATTCAGACGCCAAGCTCATCAGCGGCGTGATCCGGGATCTCTTCAGCGACAAGTTCGAGTCTTTGATTGTGGATAACCGGGAGATCCACGCCGAGATCACCCGGTACATCAAGAATGTGGACCCGGACCTTCTGGACCGGCTCCATCTCTATCAGGATCCACTGCCTCTATTCGACAGGCACGAGATCAACGAGGAGATCCACCAGGCCTTTCAGAATAAGGTCAACCTTCCGTCCGGGGGCTACATCATCATCGAACCCACCGAAGCCCTGGTTTCCATCGACGTGAACACCGGGCGCTTCACGGGCAAGAAGAAAAAGGACCCGGAGCACACAATTCTCAAGACGAACCTGGACGCAGCCAGGGAGATCGCCAAACAGCTCCGTCTCCGGGACATCGGTGGGATCGTGGTCTGCGACTTCATTGACATGGAGTCCCAGAAGAATCGAGACCGGGTCCTCCACGAGCTTCGCAGTCACCTGGGTCGGGATCGGGCCAAGACCAAGGCCTTCGAAGTCTCGGACCTGGGACTGGTCGAGATGACCCGGCAACGGGTTCGCCCCTCCCTCTTCTACGCCCTCACCGAAACCTGCACCCATTGCGGCGGAGCCGGCCGGGTCTACTCTCCCGCAACGGTGGTCCGCCGCATCGAGCGAAGCGTCGCCCGGGTCGGGGCGGAGGGGAGGGAGAAGCGCATCGTGGTCCGAATGCATCCCGAAGTGGCCCTGCAGATCCTGGAGCAGGAGACGGACTTTCTACCCAGAATCCGAAAGCGGACCCGGCTCAAGGTGGAGATTCTGGACGATCCCCTCATGAGGCAGGACGAATTCAGGCTCCTGGCCGGCCCCGCCGAAATGGACGTGACGGACCAGTATGTCACCGGATGAGCGAT
>CAZSDD010000019.1:24870-37287 GCA_964605505.1 uncultured Gemmatimonadaceae bacterium
TGGCCGGCCCCGCCGAAATGGACGTGACGGACCAGTATGTCACCGGATGAGCGATGATTCCAGGCGGGAGAGAGGGTCGGTTCGCTCCCCGGGGGTTGACCCGGCCCCCATCTTCCATACCTTTTATGGGCTATACGAGTCACGGAAAATCCTGACCTGAGGGCCATATGTACGCGGTATTCCGGACGGGTGGAAAACAGTTTCGGGCTGAACCCGGAAAGAAGATTCGTGTTCCTTCGCTGGACGCGGAGCCCGGAAAGTCCATCACCTTCGACGAGGTCCTTCTGACCTCCGACGGTTCCGATGTCAAGGTGGGGGAGCCCACCGTGGACGGGGCAGAGGTGAAGGCCGAGATCCTTCGGCATGGACGCGACAAGAAGATCATCGTCTTCAAGCGGAAGCGCCGTAAGGGATACCGCCGCAAGCAGGGGCATCGGCAGGGGTTCACCGAAGTCCGGGTGGACGAGATTTCTGTCTGATTTCCTCAGGGCTTGTGAACGCCTGAGGTCCAGAGGAGGGAACCATGGCACATAAAAAAGGTGTTGGTTCGAGCCGGAACGGACGGGACAGCAACCCGCAGTATCTCGGCGTGAAGCGATATGGAGGAGAGCAGGTCCCTGCCGGAGGCATAATCGTCCGCCAGCGTGGCACCAAATTCCACCCCGGTCGGAACGTCGGCCGAGGGAGGGATGACACGCTCTTCTCGAAAGTCGAGGGCGTGGTGACTTTCGAGACTCGTCACAACCGCAAACAGGTGTCTGTCTACCCTGTAGAGTAGATCCCCTCGGATTCTGCCCGGTCCGCTCCTGAGGGTCTTCCTCAGGGCGGACCCTTTTTCTTGTGGGCCGGTAGAACCGGGATACGCATCACCGACGCCTGGCGGGCCCTTGCGGGCATCACTTTTTCCCGATGATGGATCTTATGGGGAAGATCTGCCGTAAGGGGAAGGAACGCTGGTCTGGAGGTAAACGTGAAGAACAAAAGAAATGAAAAGAGGGGTCGAAGACCGGGGTTTCCGGTCATCTCTCTTTCTCGATTGGATCGATTTCTGTCTTTTGGCCAGGAAGTCCTGGCTTTCCGAGCCTTTCATCGCCGACTCCTGCTCCTGGGAATCGGCCTTGTCCTGACTCTCGGCACCCTCTTCGGGTTCGACGAGGGAACGGACGATGTCGTCCTGCCGCCCCATGTGGCGGAAATCGCGCCATCCCTCTCCCTTCCCCCGGAGTTGAAGGACGAGGTGGACGAGTGGATGCGGCGCTACACGACCGACCAGAGGCCCATCTTCCGGCGATACCTGGAGCGGGAAGGGCTCTACTCCGAGATGATCCGGGAGTCCCTCCAACGGCGGGGGATGCCACGGGAACTGCTGTATCTGGCGGCCATCGAGTCCGGGTTTTCCCCCCGTGCCAGATCCCGGGTGGCTGCCACGGGAATGTGGCAGTTCATGGGACCCACGGCCGAGGCCTTCGGTCTTCGTATCGATGCCTATGTGGACGAGAGGCGGGATCCGGTTCGGGCCACTGAAGCCGCACTGGACTACCTCTCGCATCTTCACGACCGTTTTGGATCCTGGTACCTGGCCGCCGCGGCCTACAATGCAGGCCCGAGCCGGGTGGCCCAGATGGTGAAGATCCACGCCGGAGACATCCAGGAGCCGGAGGACCTCTACTGGGAAGTCGTGGATCATCTTCCATTGGAAACCCGGGTCTACGTGCCGAAGATGCTGGCGGCGGTCCTCCTGGCCCAGGCTGCCGAAGACTACGGTTTCCAGGTCAAGCGGTCCCAACCGGTTCGCTTCGAGCGAGTCTGGGTTCCGGGTGGAACCACCCTTCGAACCATCGCAGAGGCCGTTGGCGTGCCCCTGGGGGAGATCCGTGACCTGAATCCCCATCTTCTGCGTGGGGTGACCCCGCCGGGCGAACCATTCGGGATCCGTGTTCCCCTGGGAGCCTCCTCCACGGTAGTGGCGTCTCTGGGAGGCCGGTGGCGTCGGGTGAACGTGGACGATTAACGCGGCCAGGGGTTTCCGAGCCCCCTGGATTCCAGTCAGCCTTTCTTCTCCTGTTCCTCCCGGGCCGAGGCGATGATCCGCCAGATGACATCCCGGGTGAGCTCTTCGTCCACACGCCGTTCCCGGGCCAGCTCCGCCGCTCTCCGGACGACCGCTGCCTCTCTGGAAGGGTCCAGGACCGGGAGGCCCAGCCTGGCCTTCAATGCTCCGATCTCCAGGACGAGCCTTCGGCGCTCTCCTATCAGCTCCACCAGAAGCTCGTCCACCTCGAGAATCCGTTTCCTGACAGAATCCAGGGACGCCTGATCGTCCCGGCTCTGATCCGGGCTCCGTCTTCCTTCCCCGGCTCCGGGACCCGTCATTTCCCGGTTCCCCCACCCGTGGCTGCCACTCGCATGAATGCCTCCGTCCTGGCCGGGTTCCCGGTGGGAGTGACCAGGCTCACCCCTACCAGGATCGGGATGTGGATCAACAGCCCCAGGATTCCCTCATGGAGATCCAGAGGCCTGAGCTCGGGATTGAAGAAGAAGAAGAGCGTGGCCAGCGTGCCCGCCACCAGTCCGGCGATAATCCCCCCGGTGGTGGCTCCCTTCCAGTAGATGGCAGACACCAGGGGGGGGGTGAACTGAGCGACGATGCCGTACGAGCTCAGTAGGAGGGCCACCAGAGAAACGCCCTCATAGAGAGCGAAGAAGTAGGCCAACGCTCCCATTCCCACCACCAGAATCCGCATCAGGCGACGCTGCTGCTCGTCCCTGAGCCTCCGGAACTGCCCCACCCCGTCTTCCACGGCTATGGAAGCCCCGGCGTGGAGAAGTGCGTCTCCTGTGGACATGGAAGCCGAGAGAGCCCCGGCGCAGAAGAGGCCCACCACGATTGCGGGCAGGTCGCTTTGCAGGATCATGAAGGGGAGGATGAAGTCCGGCTCCGGCGGCGATTCCGGAAAGAGCACACCGGCAAAACCGATGATGAAGACGGGAATCAAAAAGAGCTGAAAGGTGGGGAAAAGGACCACGGTCCGACGAATGGTGTCATCGCTCTTTGCCGTGAATGCCTTCATGAACAGGTGAGGCCACATGGCCACGCCGATTGCGCTCACCAGGATTGCCGTGGAGTACCCTCCCCAACTCCATGGATCCCCGGCGGCTGTGAGGCCTGGAACCGTCAGAAGCTCAGGGCGCTCCGAGGCGATGCGGGTGAACATCTCTCCCACGCCGCCATAAAGACGGATGGGCAGATAGAGGCCCAGCGTCCAGGCGATGACCAGCATGAAGATGCCCTGGAAGGTGTTGGTCCAGCCAACCGCAGATACGCCGCTGGTGAGGACGTAGATGAGGACGATGCCATAGGCTACGCCTGCGCCCAGCCAGAGGGGGATGTGCCCATCGGTGACGGCTTCGATGACGATGCCGGCTCCCCGCATCTGCAGGGTCACATAGGGGATGAACGCCAGGACCGTGAGAACGGCCATGAGGACGGACAGGAACCTGGACGGAAACCGGCCCACCAGGAGCTGGGCCTGGGTCACGTAACCGTATGCCCGCCCCAATCTGGCCACCCGGGGTCCCATGGAATACCAGGGAGCCATGCCCAGGACCCCATAGGAGAGGATGTAGAAAGCAGCGGCCCCCCGGGAGTACGCCCACCCCGGCCCCCCCAGAAAGGCGAAGGCCGAGAACATCGTGGCGCCGAAGATGAAGTACATGATGACGAGGCCGAAAGCCCTGTCCCCCGCCACGTAGCCGGTAACGCTCCTGGTGGCCTTCCTGCCGGCCGTCAGGCCGATGGCCAGGGTCAGGGCCAGATAGAATCCGATGATGATTCCGATGATCTGCCATCGCTCCATCAGGATTCTCCCCGGTTCTTCCCCTCAGCCCGGTCCAGAATGACCAGCACCAGGAAGGAGGCGATGACCCAGGAGGCGATCCAGACCAGGGAAAAGGGGAGGCCCAGGATCAGGGGGAAGATCCGGTTTCCTGCAATCATGCCCGGCCAGGTCACGGCCCCGATGAATAGAAGGAAGAAGAGGATGGCGCCGCCGCGAATCCATCGGATCCTCATGATTCCTCCCGGTCCAATGCGATCAAGATTTCCTCCAGGGCTCTTGTGATCTCATCGATGAGGGTTCGGCTGGCTGCGGCCGTTCAGGGCCTGGGCAGTGCGGACCCTTTGGCAGCGACACATCAAAACCCCGGACCCGAGAGAAGGGAAGAGGGAGCTCCGGTCCCACCGAGTGGGGGGTGTTCCCCCTTCGGCCCCTCGTCGCCTTCTCGCCGTTCCCGGGCTGCGTCCGGGAGGAAACCCAGGAGGAAGATCCTGGAAAAATGCTCTCCTATGTCGTCCAGGGAGAGATCTCGCTGGGGCATGTGCCACTGATGCATCCAGTTCAACATTCCGAAGAGGACCATGGCGGCGGCCCTGAGCTCCGGCCTCGGCGTGCCGGGGCGAAGGTCCCGTAGCGTTCGGATCACCACGGCGGCGTACTGTCTCTGACGCCTGAGGATCCTCCGGCGAAACGCCCCGGTAAGGGCGTCCCATTCCCTGGCCAGGACCCGCATCTCGGAAGGGTGGCTTGAAAGGAAGGCCATGTGGGCTCGGATGATGGATCGGATCCGGGTTTCCGGGTCCGAGGCCTTCGCCGAGGCCTTCAACACGCGTCCAAGCAGGGAAGTCAGGGAATGATCCAGGATCAGAAAGAGGAGTTCCTCCTTGCTGCAGAAGTAATAGTAGAGCCCAGCCGGGCTCACGCCGGTAGCCGCTGCCACGTCCCGAACGCTGGCGTGGTGGTAGCCTTTCTCGGCGAAGATCCCGCATGCACTCTCCAGGATCTGAATCAGCTTTTCGTCGTAACCTTCTCGTCTGTCCGGCACTGAACCCTCATTCATTCCTGCACGCCTGCACGGGTTGGGGTCCTTCGTCGGCAAGCTATCCATGGGCTCTGAGGGGGGCAAGGAAGCCGGGACTGGACCCGGTACGGCATTTGCACGTAATTTGAGGCACGACTATTCCCGAACAGTGGACTCCGAATCGGCTCTCCATGCGCAACTTTGTTCAACACCTGCTCTTCACCCTTCTCACCTGTGTCGGTTTGACACTTCCGGCGTCCGGTTGCCAGGACGTTGACGGGCACCCTCTGTCGGTGGTGGCTCCGGAAACCCACGGAGCCGTGGCACTCGGTGGGCGGCTTCCCTCGGTTCCGGAGCTGATGGAAGCCCATGGGCTGGAGGCGGAGGGTTTGGAGGAGTTGGCAGCCTGGCGGGATTCCTGGGCCTTGCGAGACGATGATGGTGCCCTGGTTCGGACTCGGCAGGTCTACCCGGCGATGGCCGCTCGCCTCTATCCCCTTCTCAATCATTCAGGTGTGGAGAAGCTCCTTCAGGAGAACGAAGAGAGTCTGAGGTCCGCGGAGGGCATGGGGACCCTCCTGGCCAACGAGAAGGTGGCCCGGGCTCGGGAAGAGGCCCTCCAATTCCACCACGAGGCACTTTCAGTCCTCCGGAACGGGGACGGGGAGCGAGCCTTGAGACTGGCGTTGCAGTCGGCTGACGCCATGAGAGAGGTCGCCCCGCAACAGGTGGCCCTGGAGCTTCTGGAACAGGCCAGGGCCCACCTCAGAAGAAATCAGGACCCGGACGCGTATTCTGGGGAGAAGCTGACCCGGATTCAACGGCTGACGAATGGAGCGGCGGAAGCGCTGAAACGGGGGGACTACCCCCGGGCGATCCGCCGGGCTTACTATGCATGTCAGCTCCTCGGGGCGGAGCCCGGCTGAGGCCCATGGGCAGGCTGGGCGCCGAATCCGCTCCCGAGGTCGGTCCGGGGGAGCGGATTTTTCTTTCCACAGGAAGGCAGCCGGAATGAATTTCCGGGAAAAGGAAAGGCGATGTCCGGTCTGAAGATCACTGGCGTATTGGTCCTTCTCGCGATCCTCCATCTGGAGCCGCTCACGTCACAGAGCTCCCCCTCGGGCCTGGTGTTCCGGGTGCCGGTGGAGGGGACCATCGAACTGGGATTGGCTCCCTTTGTGGAGCGTAGCATCCTGGAGGCCCAGCAGGCGGGGGCGTCCGCCGTCATTCTGGAGCTGGAGACGCCCGGAGGCCGGGTGGACGCGGCGGAGCGGATTGCCAATTCCGTCGCCGATGCCCAGGTTCCGGTCTACGCCTTCGTGAATCGCCACGCCTATTCGGCAGGGGCCCTCATCGCTCTGTCCACCCGGAACATCTTCATGCGGCCCGGTTCCGTCATGGGCGCTGCAACGCCGGTGGTGGGATCGGGAGAAAAGGCTCCGGAGAAAATCGTATCCGCCATGCGCAGCCAGATGCGTGCTCTTGCGGAAGCCCGGGGACTGGATCCGTCCATCGCCGAAGCCATGGTGGACGAGGATATCGAAATCGAGGGCGTGGTGGAGTCGGGAAAACTCCTGACCCTCACCACTGCCGAAGCGGTGGATCTCGGTTACGCGTGGGAGGTGGAGGACTGGAATGCGCTCCTGGCGGAGCTGGGCCTCGAGGGGGCCTCGGTGGTCACGGCGCGGGTGAATTGGGCCGAACGAATCGTTCGGTTTCTTTCCAATCCGCTGGTGGCCCCCTTCCTTCTCTCCCTGGGCTTCCTGGGACTCATCGCCGAGATCAAGTCACCTGGCCTTGGCCTGGCCGGGCTCGCCGGCCTTCTCTCCCTGTCCCTCTTTTTCGGTTCCCACCTGATCCTGGGATTGGCCGGTATCGAAGACCTGATCCTCTTCGGTGTCGGGGTGGTCCTCATCGCTGTGGAGATCTTCATCGTCCCGGGATTCGGGCTCTTCGGTATCCTTGGGGGGGTGGGGGTCCTTGCCGGCGTCTTTCTGAGCCTGGTGGGAGGCATTCCCACGGTACCGGACTATGCCCAGGCCGGGGCCATCCTCTCCACGACGATTCTCATCATGCTCCTGACCTCCTGGGCCGTGTTGCGCCACCTGCCCAGGAGCAATCGCCTGGCCCGGAGCGGGGTGTTCCTGTCCACCAAGGGGGAGCGATCCCAGGGTTGGGCTTCGGCTACCCGTCGCCCGGATCTGGTGGGGTTGACGGGGCTGGCTCTGACGGACCTGAGGCCGTCAGGGACGGCTCTCATCGGGGAGGAACGGGTGGACGCCGTCTCGGAATCGGCATGGATCGAAGAAGGCACGGAGGTTCGGATCGTCAGCTCCGAGGGCTATCGAGTGGTGGTCCGGGCCATCAATCCCCCGGAGGCAGACGAGGGACCCGGACCGGAAGAGGCTTGAACAGAACCGGTCCCCAGGGGGATCGACATGAGCAACCATAGCGGAAGTCGCAGAGTACCCATGTCACGAGGCCTTCCCTGCGAGGGCCCGGCTTCAATGGAGGAACGGTCACATGCAGGATGAATTTCTCATCACCACCACCTTCTTTGTCGTGGGGGCCATTGCCCTCCTTTCCGTCATCGCCTGGGCCATCCCGGTCCGACTGTGGATCGAGGCCATCTCCGCCGGAGTGAGGGTGGGAATCGGGTACCTGGTGGGAATGCGCCTCCGCAAAGTCAGTCCCCCTGCCGTGGTTCGACCCCTCATCTGGGCCAACAAGGCCGGCGTGGACCTGCAGATCAACGATCTGGAAGCCCATTATCTGGCCGGGGGCTCGGTGGACCGGGTGGTCCGGGCCCTCATCAGCGCCGACAAGGCGAATATCGAGCTGTCTTTCCGTCAGGCCGCGGCAATCGACCTGGCGGGACGGGACGTCCTGGAAGCGGTCCAGGTATCCGTCAACCCGAAGGTCATCAATACCCCAATGGTGGCGGCCATGGCCAAGGACGGCATCCAGCTCATCGCGGTGGCCCGGGTTACGGTCCGAGCCAACATCAATCGGCTGGTGGGTGGGGCCGGAGAGGAGACCATCCTGGCCCGGGTGGGGGAGGGGATTGTCTCCACCATCGGATCTGCGGAATCCCACAAGGCCGTTCTGGAGAGCCCGGACGACATCTCCAAGATGGTTCTTCAGAAGGGACTGGATTCCGGCACGGCCTACGAGATTCTCTCCATCGATATCGCCGACGTGGACGTGGGCAAGAACATCGGGGCCGAGCTCCAGACGGATCAGGCCGAGGCCGACAAGCGGGTGGCCCAGGCCCGGGCGGAGGAGCGGAGGGCCATGGCCGTGGCCCAGGAGCAGGAGATGAAGGCCCAGGTGGTGGAGATGCGGGCCCGTCTGGTGGAGGCGGAAGCCCAGGTTCCGCTGGCCATGGCCGATGCCTTCAGAAGCGGAAATCTCGGGGTCATGGACTACGCCCGATTCCGGAACGTGGTGGCGGATACCGAGATGAGGGAGGCCATCGCCGGGGAGGAAGATTCCCCCACACAGGAGTCCGGGAGCTGACCAGTGGAAGGCATTCCGGTTGAACTGATCTTCGTCCTCATCTTCATCGTCTTTTCCGTCCTGGAAGCGGTGGGAAGGAAGAAAGGCGCCCAGCGGAGAGGGGGTCCGGGGCATTCCCCGGACCCCGGGACGGGGGAAAGACCTGGCAGGGAGGAGCCGTCCCGGAGTGGAAGGCCCGCGAGCCCTTCGCGGACGCAGGACAGGGGGGAGGAGGCTGGAGCCCGGAGTTCCGAGGGGTTGGTTCCCGAAGATGTCTGGGAGGAGATCCTGGGCCTGGCCCGGGGTACTCCCACCAGGGCTGAACAGACCCACCGGGCCGACACCACCCCTGAAGGCCGTGAGCTCCCCTCTCCCGAGGGGGAATCCCTGGAGGAGATCCCACCCTTCGAAGTCCGGAGCCTGGAATCCATCGAGGCCAGGCCGGAGCCGGACCGGAGGATCCCCGACCGTTCCAGAGCCGGGGACCGGGACAGAAAGCGGGACAGGAAAGTGGAGGTCCCTCCGGTTCCCCGGTCCAAGGTTCGGGGGATGCCGGCGGTGGCGGCAGGGGAGATCGGATCCGGTGAAGGCATCGCCGCCCCGTCAAGAAGGAAACCGAAAGGCGGAAGGGTCCGGCAGGAGGTCTTCGGGGATGGATCGCTGAAGGAGCTTCGGAAGGCCGTGATCCTGAGGGAGGTCCTGGGGAAGCCGGTGGGGATGAAGGAATAAGGGCTCGCTCGGGAGGGCCTTGTTGTGAGGTCGGCTTTTCCCTTCACCCTTCCCTGGGAGGGCCGATCTCCAGGTCAACGATCCTGTAGGAGTCCTCCATGACCCTGACGTGAACGGTGTCGCTCCGACGGTCCATGAAGGCGGCCTGGATGACGATGAGCTCGTTGCTGGGAACGCTGCACACCGTGTACCGGCCCTCACCGTCAGTGGTGATCTCCACCCATCTTTCCTGGCCGCTCAGGCGTCCGGGCCCCATGCGGGTCACCTCCTGCCAGTCCAGGCGGACGTCGGCCCCGGGGATCGCCTGGCCGGAGGACTGGTCCCGGACTGCGCCGAAGATGACGGAGGATCCCCACTTCCGATCCTGGCCCCGGCATGCCTCCGCCAGTACGCTTCCGGCGGAAGGCACCCCCAGGAGAACCTCCGACACCTCACCCGGCTTCACCTCCACGTCCACTCCGCGGGAGACAATCCCCAGACTGTCCAGGCGGGGATGGATGAACGCTGTGGTGAACACCCCCTCCGGGACGCCTTCCATGAGGAAACGCCCCTGTTCATCCGTCATGGCGAAATAGGACGTGCCCGACAGGTAGACCCGGGCCTCAGGGAGGGGGGCGTTTCGGGTGCTGTCCCAGACCAGGCCCGCCACAAGGGCCCTTTCCTTCTCGCCTACCGCTTTCCGATCCAGGGTGGAGATTCTGACGACTTCTCCCCCCACTTCCCGGATTCCGGTCACGTAGATCCCGCTTCGCCCCCCTGTGGCTCTGGAGAGGTCCTGGGTCAGCATGGGCATACGGATCCACCACCTGTTGACGATCCAGGATCCGTTGGGAAGCTCCTGGAACTCCACTCGTCCACTGGCCACGCCCTGGGCTTCGACGAAGGGAGACCACGTATATCCATATTCCAGGAACTGGAGGGCTCCCGTTTCCCGGTCCAGCCAGAGCGTTCCCCTAACGTCCCTGAAGCTGCCCCTCCTCACGGGCTCGAAGGACAGGCCGATGCTGCCGGCCCGGGCCGGGTCCTCGGTCAGGTGGAAGCAGTGCCTGTCCAGAAAAAGGTCCGAGAGGAGAACGGTGGCATCGGGACCGAAATATTCCAGGGTCCCATCTCCCGATTCCCGGATGAAGCCGTGGGTCATGAGGTCTTGCGCCGGGCGGCTCCGGATGGGACTCCGGGACAGGTTGGTGGTGACCCTCCGGTCTTCCCGCTGGATCCTTCGAGTTTCCCGATCCAGATCCCGTTCGTAATCAACGATCTGAAAACGGTACGCTCCTCCTCGCTCCGTCCACTCCTGGACCGTGAGGGCCTTCCGGGCTTCTTCCCAGACCCGGGCCACCTCCAGACCTTCTTCCGGCCGGACCACGCATTGCTGTTCTCCTTCCACCCGGAGCTCTTCCAGTTGGATGGCTACCTCTTCCGTTTCCAGGCGGATTCCGAAGATCTGGCCCGCTTCCAGGGGGAAGGGTTCGGACCTGATGCTCTCGTAGCCGATGCGATCCGTTTCAATGGTGTAGGTCCCGGGGCCCGGAGCCCTCAGGAGAAACCGGCCCGCCGAATTGGTGAGGGCCCCGTCCACTTCTTCCCCCCCGGCGTCCAGGAGGATGGCCAGCGCACCTTCCACCGGCGCCAGGGATGCCCTGTCAGTGAGTTGTCCCTGGACGGTCTGGGCCAGAGCAGGGCTGGCTGTCCCCGTCCAGAACCCGGTCAGGAGAAGGGAAAGCAGAAGGGGGAGGGGGCGAACCCCTCCCCCTCCCCCGTGAAAGAAGGGGCGGTCCACCGTGCTGCGGCCCCTACATCTGTCCCGAAGCCATCTTCCTGAGGACCGTGTGGAGAATCCCGCCATTTCGGAAATATTCAATTTCCACCTCTGAATCCAACCGGACGTCCACCTTGAACTCCCTGGTGGCTCCGTCTTCCGCTCTGGCCGTCACGGAGAGAGATCCACCCGGCCTCAGCCCCTCAGCCATCCCCCGTATGTCGAACACCTCCCTCCCCGTCAGACCCAGGGTCCGGACGGACTCCCCGGCCTGGAACTGGAGGGGGAGAACCCCCATTCCTACCAGATTACTACGATGAATCCGCTCATAGCTTTCCGTGATGACGGCCTTCACTCCCAGCAGGGCGGTTCCTTTGGCGGCCCAGTCCCTGGAGCTTCCCGTGCCGTACTCCTTCCCCGCCAGCACCACCAGGGGAGTGCCCTGGGCCTGATAGGCCATGGAAGCCTCGAAAATGGAGGTCACGTCTCCCTCCGGGAGCTTCACCGTGTATCCCCCCTCTTTCTCCTCCAGGAGGAGATTCCTGATCCGGACGTTGGCGAAGGTCCCCCGCATCATGACTTCGTGATTCCCCCGCCGGGATCCGAAGGTGTTGAACTGATACGGCTCGATACCCTTCTCCATGAGGTATTTCCCCGCCGGCTCATTCTTGGGGATGGCTCCTGCGGGGGAAATGTGATCGGTGGTAACGGTGTCCCCCAGGACGGCCAATGCCCGGGCGCCCCTGATGTCTCCGATCTCCGGCACGTTCAGATCCATGCCGTGGAAGAAGGGAGGGTCCTGGATGTAGGTGGAGTCGTCGTCCCACTCGTAGAGGCTGCTCTCTTCCGGAATGGGGAGGGCTTTCCACTGCTCGTCCCCCTCGAATACGCCGGCATAGCGCTCCTTGAACATCCCCGGCTTCAGGGAGGTGGCCACGGTCTCCCTGATCTCCTCCGGAGTGGGCCAGAGGTCCGTCAGGAAAACAGGATTCCCCTCGGAATCATGGGTCAGCGGTTCGTTGTAGACATCCAGGTCGATCCGTCCCGCCAGGGCGAAGGCCACAACCAGGATGGGAGAGGCCAGATAGTTGGCCCGCACCTGGGAATGGATCCTGGCTTCGAAGTTCCGGTTGCCGCTGAGGATGGACGCCACCACAAGGCCGTTCTCCTGGATGGCTTCGGCGATGGGCTCCGGCAGGGGGCCGCTGTTCCCGATGCAGGTGGTGCAGCCGTATCCCACCAGATTGAAGCCCAGTTGATCCAGGTACGGCGTGAGCCCGGCGGTGTTCAGATACTCTGTGACTACCTTGGAGCCCGGAGCCAGGCTGGTCTTCACCCAGGGTTTGGTGGAGAGACCCCGCTCAACCGCCTTCCTGGCCAGAATACCGGCTCCCACCATTACGGACGGGTTGGAGGTATTGGTGCAGGAGGTGATGGCGGCAACCACGATGCTTCCGTCTCCGATCTCCATGTCCATGCCGTTGAGCTCGATCTCGGCGCAACGCCAGTGCGGATCCCGGTCCGGGGCATCCGCCGTCGGTCGGGCGCCACCTGCAGCCAGGGACTTCTCGTCC
>CAZSDD010000020.1:0-33931 GCA_964605505.1 uncultured Gemmatimonadaceae bacterium
CAACTCATTTGATAATGAAAGGGCCTCTTCTGGTAAGTTGGAGGCTTGGTGAGTTCCCGCCCTTTTCAGGATCATAATTTCTTGGAAGGCGAGTCGAAGCCAAGCTAAAATGAAACGACCGCGAACTTGCTCCCTCGTTTCTTTTAGAATGGCCAGTGCCCCCTTTGGGTCTCCCCTTCTCAAACACATTTTTGCCCTGAAGATCACAAAAATCGTGGGATCGAAAGTCCAAAAACTTGGGAAATCAGGCAATTCAGCTTCCCGAAGCCGAGCTTCATTCAGATCTCCATCATGAAGAGCGCAAAGTCCCAGTCCGGCTGAAATCAGTATCCGATATACATTTGGTGAGGTTCGACTCAGATAATTCAACGATCTTTGGTAAGCTTGTCTCGCCTTGGGAATGTCATACCTCGCCAGGAAAAGCTCTCCGAGATTCAAGTTGTATTTGATGAAAGGCTCTTTGCCCCTGCTGCCTCTTATGACCTTTCTCGCTCGTAGGAAAGAATGTTCTGCGTGATCAAGGTTCCTGGTTTCCAGATACCAGACACCCTTATTCAGCCGGACGTAGTATTTAAGGATCAGATCTCCGGTCTTTTTGGATCGATCCTCTGCCCGAGCTAGAACCCCCCGGCCTTCGTCGGTATTGAGTAGGCCCTGATGAAGGAGGGTAAGGAGAAGGCGATTCAACCCATGGAGACTAAGGTCGTTGTCTCGAGTACCCTCGGCGATCTCGACAGCTGATCGAGCCGCTGTCAAGCCGGTTTCATGGCAGCCGAAATAGATGTTTAGGGCAAGAAGCGCCATTGCTTTTGATCGTGCTTCTGGACTGCCCACCCCAGAAAATGCCTCCGCTTGCCTCAAGACTGCTCTCACAGCTTCGAGATCCCCGGCTTGGTCAAAGAGATGTACTTTTACATCCAGGATCCTCATGAAGGTCTCCCATTCCTCCGAACTGAGAGACTCGGTTTCGATGGCACTTAATTCCTCCAAGCATTCACGGAGCGGGAGCAGGCCCGTCCTTCCGAGAGCATCAACCCGCTCAAGTTCCCAACGAAGAGCTGTCGAGATAGTCCCCTGCTCGCGGAGCCTTTTTGCCGCGACTTCGAGCAGTGGTGCCGCCTCTTCCATGCTTTGGTTCAGGAAATGAAGATGGCCCATTCTCCCAAGGATCGCAGCGATTTTGTGAGGATCTGAGGTGTGTTCACGTCCAATTGTTAGGAATTGAATGGCCTCTGGGATTGCTCCTGACTCCTCAGCGCGGTCTGCAGCGTCGGAAGCAAAGTATAGAGCTTTCTCCGCTGCCCCTGCCTTGTGAAAATGCAGCGCCAGTTCATCCGGGGGCGGAGTTTCCTCTGATTCCTGAAGGAGTTCGGCCACACGTTCGTGCATCCACGCCCGAATTGATGGATTCAGTTCCTGGTAAACGGTTTGCCGGATCAACTCGTGAGCGGGTGAAATCTGTGTTCCATCATTTCGTATCAGGCGGAATTGGTGAAGTTGGTCCAGCCCACGAAGGGAATCTTCTGGAGGTATTCCGGTAACCTTGCTGAGGTTTTTCAGAGAAATCGGCCGAGTGTGTACCGAGACTGCATTGAGGACTCGCTCGGAGTCAGGAGACAGCTGGGAAAGCCTTCTGCGTAAGACCTGTTTGATTGAAAGGGGGATCGAGATACTGGTTGAGGGCAGTACGGGCCTATCGACTCGACCGGCCAAGTACTCGAGAGTCAGCTCGATAAGGAAGAATGGATTTCCTCCTGCAAGGGATTGCAGGTAGGAAATTTCATCTGGCTGAAGGGATCTGTCCGACAAATCCTGAATCAGTTGTTCAGAGTGAAGTGAGTCGATGTCCTCCAAGTGAAATTCGAGATGGTCTTCATGAATTCTGAGGTTATCCAAGAATTGTCGCAGAGTCGACTTACGTCCCACCTCCTCCGAGCGGACGGAAAACAAGATCTGGAATAGTCCCTTTTCCCACCTTCGAAACAGAAACTCCAATGCAGCGAGGGTTGTCTGATCCGCCCATTGAATGTCCTCGATGACTAGAATGATCGGCTCATCCTCCGCTACGCGGAGCAGAAGTCTATCGATCGCTTCAAAGAGGCGTCGGGATACACTTTCGGGCTGAATCTCCGGTGCATGGGGAATAGGGCCGTTCCCCTGGTGGTGATGCGGCATGACCCCATAGAGCACGGTCTTCCATGGCTCTTCCAGTCCCTGAAGGACGTGGCCTATCCGCTCCTCTCGAAAGGCCTCGATGAGAGGATTCAAGGGAATCAGGCGTTCGAACTCTGCAAGACTGGCCCAGAAAACACTCTGCCCTTCCACACCGACTCCTGCCAGGGCCTCCCTGATAAGGCGAGTCTTCCCGATGCCGGCTTCTCCGGAAACCAGAATGCCCCGGAGGGCGCGATGCGGAGGGTTCCGGACCGTCCTGCGAAGGAGTCGAAGCTCCTCTTCCCGTCCCACCAGGGCGGGCTCCCGAAGCGATGAGTCCGACACTGCTCCTGCGGTGCCCTTCGCCGCTGGACCGTTCCGCCGAAGGCGGTCCAGCAGGTCCTGGGTTTCCCGAGAGGGGGTCCACGACGGTCCGTTCCGGGCCTGGGCCCGTTTGGTGAATTCCTTCAGGGAGGATTCTGCGTCCAGGAATTCGCCCCTGCATCCACTCACCTTCATCACCGTCCGAAGAGCTCCTTCGTCATCCGGATCCAGAGCAAAGAGGGCGTCGGCAGCGTCTCGGGCCAAATGCCATTCGCCTCTCTTTTCACATCTCGCGAGAAGGCCCTGTGCCCGCTTCCGGACCATCCCCGCCAACTGGCCCTCCCTGGAGGAGACCCAGTCGGACAGCTCCCGGGTGACCTGCCCCTCCACCCTCTTCAAGAAGCCCCGGGCAAGGAGTCTCGCGCACTCCAGGAGTCGGTCCGCCTCGAAATGCTCGAGATATTCCTCAAGATCCGATACGGTCCGGCGCAGGGCCCTGTGGATCTCTTCCCCATCTGCCTCAAAAGGAGGCGGGGTCCCGGTCTTCTGCTTGAAGGAGTAGAGAAGTTGATTCAATCGGCGCCTGGCTATGGCGGGAGCCTCGTCGGGCCATATCAGGGAGATGACGTCTTCGCGGGTAATCGATTCCAGCTCACCGCCGTACAGAAGACCCAGAATGCTGGCCTGGAGAGGAGATATTCCACGGGGGGCTCCCTGCACCTGAAGGAGCGGTCCCCCGAAAAGGAAGATCCGAAAAGGTTGCTCGTCGGCCGATTCACGAATCATGGTCTCGCTCGGCTGGGGGTCGTGGTGGTATGCCCGAAGGGGAAATTGCGGTCCAGCTTCGATTGAACGCAAACCGGGCATGTCCTCACGCCTTTCGTGAGGACCCGTTCCTCTGGCATCCTGAGCGAGGTTCTGCAACAGACATCCTCCCGACCTCCGGTCCCGTCCCCTCTCCTCCAGAGGTGGATCCCCTGGAAAGGGAGAGTTCCGGGAAGAGGTGCTGGCGGAGAAGTGGAGACAAGCTCTTCATCCGTGCCTCCTGAAACAGCCATGCCTCAACGATCCACTCCCAGCCGAAGCATTCCCTCATGATGGACGGGCGAAGGTTCATGAGGCGCTTTATCTGGTTGCTCAGGGAAAACCCGTCGGGGTAGCCCAGACTGGAGGCTACCGCGTGCAAGCTCACTCCGCCGGCCTGGAGTGCCAGGCACGCCCGGAGCGTTCTGCCGAAGTGAAGCCAATGGGAAGGAACCGGAAGGCCTCTGCTCATGAAGCGTCTGCCGAGGGCCCTTCTCGAGAGATAAAGGCTCCTGGCCAATCCACTGACGGTCCGGATGTCTGCCGAGAGCTCCAGGGTCTTCCGGATCAGCCTCCGGGTGTCCAGGTCGGTTTCAACCCCTCTCCACCTGAGATACTCTGTCACCTCCATTCCGAAATCACCTGGGAACCTCCGGAGGACAGGAATGAGATCCTCGGGATCCACCGCCTCCATGTGTGGCAGGACGCTGTGGGGGCGACAATGCTCCATGAGTTGAAGGAGTTTCGCTGTCCCCTCGATCTCCGACACCGGGGGAAGGAGAAGCAGAAGGGCCATTCCGGCGGGACGTTCCCTGACGGCTCGAAATCCGCTTCCCCAGTCCCCGGCCTGGAGGTTCCAGATCAGAGCAGCTCCACGAATGGGGAATTGCCCGCCGGGCATTCGGGCCGGGTCCGCCAGCGGGTCCAGGGTTTGGTAAGGGGGGAAAAAGGCCAGAAAACGATGATCCCTGGTGGGAAAGCGCATGGTTGCCTCCTGTGGGCAGGGTCCTCTTTGGGCGCCCACGTACTCTACCTCGTGGCTATCAGCGCAACGTCAGCAGGGAGGAAAGGCTTCCATTCGACCGGGTCAGCAGACAAGCAGGATCCGCACCCTCTCAGAAGGGTAGCCAGAGAGAACTGGATATCTATTGCCGTGTGGAAAGAGAACCGGATATCCGGCGCCGTGTGTGTTGTCTTTGAACGGGTCTCGACAATCCCCTGACGTGTGATCCGCCCGATGCCCTCCACTCCCATCCCAGGCCCCCTGGTCCGATCCCGTTTCGTGCAGCGCTACAATCGGTTCCTGTTGCAGGTCCGCCTTGAGGATTCAGGGCACCTGGCTGATGTCCATATGGCCGATCCTGGCCGTCTGCGAGAGCTTCTTCTGCCGGAAAAGCTGGTGTGGCTGAAGCCTGCCGCCAATCCGAATCGAAAAACCCGGTGGACGGCGGTCCTGGTGGAAACCCCGTCGGGCCGGGACCTGGTAAGCCTGGATACGACGTTGCCGAACCGGCTTGTTCACCAGGCCCTCGCTGACGAGGCCATGGAGGAATTTGGCGGCTGGATGCTGGAGCGGACAGAGATCTCCATCGGTCGGTCCCGTCTGGACTTTCTCCTCTCGCGGGACGACGGCCGAAAGCTGGCCCTGGAGGTGAAGAGCGTAACTCTGGTGGAGGAGGGAGTTGGCCTCTTCCCCGACGCGGTCACCGAACGAGGAGCGCGCCACGTCCGGGAGTTGGCGGAGATTGCCGGGCGTGAGGGGTGGGAGGCGGCCGTCCTCTTTGTTCTCCAGCGCTCCGATGCCCGGGAGATCCGAGCCGCACATGCAATCGATCCCGCCTTCGCCCGGGCCCTGGAAGAGGCTCGCAAGGCCGGAGTGCGGATCCTTGGACGTCGGTGTCAGATCTCCCTGGACCGGGTGGAACTGGGCCCACCGGTGCCGGCCCGGGTGGGGTGATCCCCGGGGAGTCGATGGATGGAACTGCCTGAACCTCAGCCCGAAGCCCGAGGTCCTGTCAGGAGCCCGGGGAGGACACTCCCACTCGCATCTCGTAGACCAGGCCCGGCCGGAGCTGCCATTGCCCCGCCTCAGCGTTCCATCGTTCCTCTGACCATCGAATCGGCCCGTCGGAGTCCCGGGTCAGCGTCACCCGGAGGTCCTGGTCAGCCCGCTCGGTGCCGGGACTCATGAACACCCATGGCTGCCCGGCTTCCGGCGGGTCCGCCTCCAGTCTCTGGAGCCAGGGTACCCGGGTATCCAGGCGGTACTCCACCCACTTTTCCCGCTCCGGCTCGTAGGTCCTGATTCGAAAGACCTCCCACGCGGAGTTCTGCCCCATGGCCTGGACCCGCTCCATGATCCCGCATCCGTCCAGGACGGGATGGATGTCGGCCTTCACCAGCTCTGCATCCTCTTCAGAGGCCGTTTCCGGGCTTCTCCCCCGCCATTCCCCAATGAGAAAATCCATGGCCCGATGGTCCCTGGCCGGACACCGGAGGGTAGTGACGGAAGGCCCGTTCAGGAGTGGGCCCTGATAAAGGAGCTCCCGTCGGGTGAACTCCATGATCCAGGAGCTGCTCCAGGTTCGGCCGTCATCCGACGAGGTCCCGTCCTGCCATCGGACCGTTTCCGGCGTGATGTCGGAAAATGTGAAACGGGTATAGGTGGTGTCACCCTCAGTGGAGACGTTCCGGCTGAAGAACTCTCCCCGGTTGTGACGGAATCCGCCGCGAAGAACCCCAAAGCGGGGTAACCCGTCGGTGGGCCAGAGAAGCACGAGCTCCCACTGGCCCGTGTTTGGATTGAAGGCCCTGACGCTGAACCCCTCCATGTCTTCTCCGAAGGCACTACCCCGCCAGTGTTCCACGATGCCGCAGCCTGCGGCGATGGGATAAACCCGGTCCGTGGCCATGCCGGTGTCATACCATCGACTCTCGCCATCCGGCCGGTTCCGGTTCAGGACATCCCACTCCCCGATCCAGAAGTCGAAATCCCGATAGGGCCCTGTGCAAGGACCCTGGGCCAGAGCTTCCCGGGAGAGAGGAATAGTGATGATGGCCAGGAGCAGAAAGATGATTGAAGTGCGCATTTTCGGTTCCGGCGTTGAAGGAGGGTGTATCCGCATCGTCCATCAATCTAGTGGTTCGATGCATCAGGAGTTCCCCTGGATGCATCGGAACGGTCGACCTCCCGATCCTCTCCGCTTGCGGGCCGGCGCCCTCCCGGGCCGCTGGACGGACCAGGGCCCTTCCTGGGGCTGGGAGCTTCTGCGTCTGCCCTCCTGGTGCAGGAGCGGATCGGGATGTGGCTGAAAAGTATTGTGCTGCAGGAACAATAAGCGAATAATAGAACAAGAATTATCGTTCTATTTCGGAGATGATCTTGAACATATTGCCTGTCGAGAGCCGGCTTCGACCTCCGAAACAGGATCGAAGCCAGGAAACCCTGGATCGCATCTCCAGGGCGGCCCTGGAGCTCATGGCGGAAAGAGGAGTGGAGGGGGCCACCATAGCATCCATCGTAGCCCGGGCCGAGGCCTCGGTGGGTTCTTTTTATGCCCGGTTTCCCAGCAAGGATGACCTTATCCGATACCTTCGGGATCGGGTCTGGACCGAAGCCAGGGAGCGGTGGGATCAGGCATTGACGGCTGAATCCTGGAGTGGACGGTCCACACGCGAGGTTGTGGAAGGGGTGGTGGGCCTCCTCCTTCATTCCCTCCGGTCCGATTATCACCGGAGGCGAGTCCTGGGAAGAGAGCCTCCGGGAGACCGGGAGGCAGAGGCCCTGCGCTCGGACTTCCACAACCATATCCTGGACGCTGTGATCCCTCTTCTCATGGTTCGGCGCGAAGACATCGATCACCCGGACCCTGAAGAGGCGATCCGTTTCGGGTATCGTTTCGTGGTGGGAGCGATTCGGGAGTTTCTCGAGCTGGAAGAACCGGCGGGAGGGATGGAGCTCGGTCCGGAATTGGCTCGCGCGTGGATGGGTTACCTGACTTCCGGCAGTGGAAAGGGAGGAAGGGAGGAGGAGGCAGCCGTGGATTTCTTCGACCCCTGGGGTTAGGAGCCTGTCCGAGCAATGGGGTGCGGTCGCGAGAGGTGACTGCGTCGCAGCGGTGCGATCCCGGGCCCGCTGTGATGGATCCAAATCGGTGCTTTGCGGGTTCTGTAGCTCAGCGGGTCATGTGGAACGGCGGGTCGGCTGATCCCAGCACCGAAGGATTCCCCTCCCAGTACGTGGCGGTATGTGGCGATCTGATATGCGTAGACTTCCAATAGGAAGATGGATCTTCCTCTCTCTGGTCATGCTGGCGATCGGGGGCACTCCCCCGGCTGCTGCCCAGCTTTCGGATATCCGGGGCAGGGTCATGGACAGGGAGACGGGAGAGGCCGTGCAGGACGCGACGGTGGTCCTGGAAGGGCCGGACACGGCGTTCCGGGCCGTAACAGACAACCGGGGGCTTTTCGATTTTGTTCAGGTCGGAAATGGGACCTATCGGGTAAACGTGGAACACCTCGCCTACGGGAGGCACGTCCAGGAGGTGGCGGTGGAGGGGGGGGCCGTAGTAGCCCTCCGGATCCTCATCAGTCAGCAGGCCATCGAGCTGGATCCGGTGGTTGTGGCCGTCATGTCGGAGAGGGAGCTTCAAGCCCGGTCCAGGGGCACGATGATCCAGGAGGTCACGCGCCAGGAGATCGAGCGGGCCGCCCGAACCTCCCACCATCTGGGAGACATTCTCAGGCAAACAGTGCCTGGACTGAGAGTGTACGATTCCTTCTACTCTCCGGGGGCCCGGGTCTGCGTGGAGTTCCGTGGACGTCGCTCCATACGCTTTGCCAATGCGTGCCAGAGTCCCGTCCTTATGCTGGACGGTGTCCGCATGCATGATCCGCCATCCCTCTACAACACCATCCACCCGGGCTCCATCCAGCGCATCGAGGTGGTACCTCCGGCGGAGGCAGGGATCTTCTATGGTTCGGAGTCGGCCTTCGGGGTGATCCTCATCGAGACCAGGGTCTGGCCGCAAAAGGAGGAACGGGAGGCCATCCCGGCCCACCTGCGGACCGGCACCTACGACTGGAGCCTGGAGTTGGAGGGCCACTCCTGGAAGCGGGTTCTGGCCTCTTCCTTCGTGGGGAACGCGCTGGGTGTGGCGGCGGGCCTGGCTGTGGCGGATCGATGTGTCCGCTTCGATGAATTGGCTACGGATCTTTTCGCCTCGGACTGCCATAACTGGGCGACAGCCGGTTCCTGGGCCGCGGCCCTGAGCTTTCCACTGGTGGGGGCCGCCCTGGGGGCCAGATTCGCCGGCGCCACACCGGTCTCCCGGGGGAAGTTCCTTTCGGCAATGCTCTCCGGTGCCGTTGCCCTGGTACCGGGCTACGCCCTGGCCAGCGCCGCCCAGCGGGATACCTCCTCCCCCTCTTACAAAGGCGGCCAGATCATGGTTTTCGTGGGGATTCCCCTGGCCGTAACCGGGGCGGATCACATCTTCAGGAAGTTCAGGGGTAGATAACCTGGGATCCCCATGGATATAGCCCGGCCCAGGTCCCTGCCTTCCCGGTTTCGCGGCCGGGGAGAAGCCATTAGTTTAAATGGGAAATCGAAACCCGCTCGCCTCAGATCCTGGAGCGAAACAGGTTACATAGATCCGTAGGGGGAGACGGCCCTTCCAAACCCGTCTCCAGGAGTCGGGTAGGGATCCTCCCCAGGGGTCCTTCGACTCCGCCGCTTTCCCGATCCCCCATCGGTCCAAAGCTTCCGCCGTTCCCATTCACCAGGGCGCGTTCGCCCTTCCCGGGCGAAGAGCGCCGCGAGGCCGCACCGCCACGTCCGGGACCGGGTGGACAAAAATAAAGGAACCAGTAATGGAACCGTTCATGCAAACAGACCCGACGACGACAAGTCATCAGCGAATTCCAACAGAGGACGACCTGACGGGAGACCTTTCCCATAAACAGAATTCCCCCTGGAAGGATGTCCCCCTGGAGGATTGGAGGGACTGGCACTGGCAGATGCGAAACCGCATCTCCACCGTCGATGAACTGGCAGATCTTCTGCCCCTTTCCGACAAGGAGAGGGAGGTGATCCAGCGGGGGTTGGAGCTCTTCAAGTTTGCCATTCCCCCCTACTACGCCTCCCTCATGGACCCCGAGGACAAGAACTGCCCCATCCGGCGCCAGGCGGTGCCCGGTGGGGAGGAGCTCGTCTGGCGGGAGTTCGACATCGAGGACCCCCTGAACGAAGAGGGAGACTCGGTGGCGCCGGGAATGACCCACCGGTATCCGGACCGAGTGCTCTGGGTCGTGATGCACGAATGCGGAATGTTCTGCCGGCATTGCACCAGAAAACGGAAGGTGGGAGAACCCCTTCCCTCCATCACCGACCATCAGATGGAGGAGGGTCTGGCCTATCTCCGGGCCCATCCGGAAGTTCGGGACGTCGTCCTGTCCGGAGGGGATCCCCTCCTGCTGTCCGACGGCCGACTGGATGAGATCCTGACGCGCATCAGGACGGAGGCGCCGAATGTGGCCATGGTCCGAATCGGGAGCCGTCTGCCGGTGACCCTCCCCCAGCGGATCACTCCGGAGTTGGTGGAGATCCTGAAAAAGCACCATCCCCTCTACGTGAACGTTCATTTCAACGTGCCCAAGGAGTTCACGGTGGAGTCCCGTCTGGCCCTGGCTCGCATGGCCGACGCAGGGATCCCCCTGGGGAACCAATCGGTTCTTCTGGCCGGCATCAACGACTGCTGGGCCCTCATGCGAGGCCTCATGCATGAGCTCACGGCGAACCGGGTCCGTCCCTACTACATCTATCAGTGTGACCTGGCCCAGGGGTTGGAACACTTCCGGACGCCGGTGTCCAAGGGCATCGAGATCATGGAGCACCTGCGGGGTCACATCTCGGGGTTGGCCGTGCCCACATTCGTGGTGGACGCCCCCGGCGGCGGCGGTAAGATTCCCGTCATGCCCAACTACATGGTCTCACAGCACGAAAACAAGGTGATTCTCCGGAACTTCGAGGGGCGCATCGTGGCCTACGAGGAGCCCCAGGAGTACACGGGGATGTGCATGGAGGACCAGCCCTGCCGCTACTGCCGGCAAGCCACGAAGGAGGAGTCGGTCTCGGTGGGTGTGGCCGGGCTCTTCGACGATGATCCAGAGAACATCGCCCTGATCCCCAGGGAGCGTGAGGCTCCGGAAACAGAGGAAGCCGAAAGAGTCGTCGCCGCTGCGGTGAGTGTCACGGAACAGCCGGAGGAGGAAGAGGCCCCTCTCGAGGAGACTCCCATTCTTCCGGTTCCATGACCTGGCTCGACTACGGCATCTTCACCCTCTACATGCTGGCCGTCATCGGGGTGGGGTACTACTTCCACCATCGAAACAGAACGGCCGAGGACTACTTCGTGGGGGGCCGGGGGATCTCCGCCGGTCACGTAGGCCTTTCAGTGGCCGCCACCGATGTGGGGGGAGGGTTCTCCATCGGCCTGGGGGGCCTGGGGTACGCCATGGGCCTGGCCGGCAACTGGCTCCTGTTTACGGGGTTGGTGGGGGCCTGGGCATCGGCCGTGTTCGTCATTCCGAAGCTGAAGAGAGTGGACGTGGAACAGGGGATGATGACCTACCCCGACTTCCTCCGGTTCCGGTATGGGAACCGGGTGGCCATGGTGGCCGCCGTCATCTCCGCCGTGGGCTACCTGGGATTCACCAGCGGGCAGGTGCTGGCCGGAGCCAAGCTCATGGCCGGCTCCATGATCAACTGGGCGCCCCCGGGCATGGATGTCATCACCTTCTCCATCCTCATCATCGGGGTGGTCATCGTGGTGTACACGGTCCTGGGTGGCCTGAAGGCTGTCATCTATACCGACACCGTCCAATGGATCGTTCTCATGGTGGGCCTGGTGGCCTTCGCCATTCCTTTCACTCTCCATGAGGTGGGGGGGATCCGGGGCCTGAGGGAAGCCCTTCCGGCCAGTCACTTCGACCTCTTCAACGTGGCGCCCCTCACCTTCGTGAATTGGTTCCTCACCATCGCCCCGATCTGGGTGGTGGGCATGACGCTCTACCAGCGGATGTTTGCCACCCGGACCACCCGGGATGCCCAGAAGGCCTGGTTCATCGCAGGCCTCTTCGAGTGGCCGGCAATGGCCTTTTCCGGCGTTATCCTGGGCCTGATGTCCCGGGTTCTGTTTCCCGGCATCGACGCCGAGCTGGGGGTACCTATGCTCCTCACCTCCGTCCTGCCCATGGGATTGGCCGGGATCGTGGTGGCCAGCTATTTCTCCGCCATCATGTCCACCGCCGATTCCTGCATCATCGCCTCTTCCGGGAACGTGGTTGGGGACATCATCCAGCGGAGCCCCTTCAAGCTGAAGGGCCATCGTCGGCAGGTCCGGGCTTCCCAGATCACTACGCTGGCTCTGGGCGCAGCGGCCATCCTCATCGCTTCCCGCTTCGTCATGGTGCTGGACGCCATCCTCCAGGCCTACTCCTTTTTGGTGGCGGGCCTGTTCGTCCCCACCCTCGGCGCGTACTTCTGGCACCGGGCCACCGGTCGGGGAGCCTTCTGGGGGATGATCACCGGTGGCACCACCACGCTATTCCTTCTGGTGACGAGGACCCCTCCGCCCCTGGGACTGGACCCCAGCTTCTGGGGCATTCTGGTTTCTGCCCTCTTCTTCGTTCCCGTTTCCCTTCTGGCCCCGCCCGGGAGTGAGTCGTCGGGGTGGCAAGGGGTGGACAACCGGAAGCTCGGAAGGGATCCGGAGGGTGCGGTGTAGGAAGGGGAAATGCCATTTCCAGGGGGAAATGCCATTCCCAGAGAGAACGATCCGGAGAGAGGATGATCATGGTGGACGTCCTGACACGCATCGAAAACTCCGTGGTTCAGCACGGTCCAGAGAGCGATCGCGTTTACGGAATGAAGCTGGCGACAGAAGACATGCCGGGGATCCTGGACAGACTGGACGCCCTGGCCCGGGAGGAGGGGTATGGAAAGATCTTCGTGAAGACCCGGCGGGCGTACTACGACGACCTCATCGAGCGGGGGTACATGCAGGAAGCCATGGTGCCCCTCTTCTATGGTCCGGAAGAGGACGGCCTCTTCATGGGAAAGTTTCTGGATCCGGAACGTGCCCGGGAGAACCGCCCGGAGCGGGTCCAGGAAGTCCTGCGGGTGGCCGGGGAAGAGCGCCTGTTGGTTGGGCCGGAAGGGGAGCCTGGAGAGGCTGAGACCCGTGAAGCGGATGGAAAAGGCGCTGAAACGGAGGCGTCGACGGTCCCGAAGCCGGGGCTCCTGGTCCGGGAAGCCACCCCCGGGGATACCGAGGCCCTGGCGGCCTGTTATCGGAACGTCTTCGACAGTTACCCCTTTCCCATCCACGATCCCGCCCATCTCAGGGGTGAGCAGGAAGCAGGGACCCGGTTCTTCGCCGTCTGGGAGGAGGACACCCTGGTGGCTGCCTCCTCAATGGAGCCGGGGGGCGCCCCGGGCACCGTGGAGATGACGGATTTCGCCACCCTCCCTTCCCAGCGGGGCAAGGGACTGGCCACCTACCTCCTGGCCCTCATGGACCGAAAAGCGGAGGAGGCGGGGGAGCGGGTAGCCTATACCATCGCACGGGCCGTGTCCTTCGGGATGAACATCACCTTTGCCCGACGGGGCTACAACTTCGGCGGTACCCTTGTGAACAACACCCAGATCAGCGGCGCCATCGAGAGCATGAACGTCTGGTACAAGATCTTTTAGGAGCGGTCTCTATTCCCACCACCACCAGTCGTAGCTGACCCATCCGTTCCCGTTTCCGGACCAGTTCTTCCAGTCCAGGCCGTTGTCGCCACCGCTCCAGTCGAACCATCCCAACCCCCCTCCTCCGATGGGGCTTCCCGGCGGGGCTTCAGGAGCTTCCGGGACAGGAACGGCCGTGTAGGGCCGGTCCATGAAGCGCTGAATGTCCCGGGTCAGGAGGATGTAGTGGGCCTGGTTCGGCCCCTCCGTCTCGGCGATCATCTCGGAAAGGTGGCCGCGGACGCCCACCAGGGCCCGGGTGACCTCGGCCCGGACCTGGGCCATTGGAGCCTGGCCCGCCAGGCGCACGAGACGGTCCACGAAGACCCGTTCCACCGCCCGGTTGATCTCGGCCCGGTAGGGGTCCTGGTAATGAGGGTTGAAGAGGGCGTCCGCTGTGGTGTGGATGATCTCCGTCAGCCCCGGCAGCTCCGGATGGAGCGCCCGCTGTTGGACCATGCGGGCGGCCCGCTCCGGGTGGAAGAGAAAGGAGATGGTCATGTCCGCTGCCGCCGCGGCCGGAGCCACGGCGTCGAAGACCAGCCCCGTGTGACGATTGAAGAGATCCCGGTGGGGCGCGTATCGGAAGGGCCTCGGCGGCAGGCTCTCCAGAATGCTTCGCGGAAAGGCAAGCTCCGCCGGATCCAGGGTCTCCAGGAGGGCGTCCATGGCCTGCTTCTGCTCCGCCGCCGGCACGGGCCGGAGGGGCTCCTGGCCGTCGCCCCGCATGGCGTAGCTGTAGTACTGTCCCGCCACCACCTTTGTGGTGGCCTCGGTCTGGTACCGGTGGTGGAGGTAGAGGGGCACCAGGGCCTCCTCCATGGTGGCCAGGGGCATGCCGCTCTGGATGGCGTTCTCTCCGAACCGGTCCAGGGCCACTCTCCGGACCTCCATCATGCGGCTCAGCTCCTCAGCGGCATTCTCCCCGTTGTCCCAGAGATGGACGTTGGGGTGGGCGCTGCCGGCGGGCCGGGCGTCCTGGTCGCTGATGAAGGTCAACCCCCGGTCCGCCGCCTCCATGAGGATCTCTTCCAGGACCTCCTCCTCGTCGGTCCCCGGGGCGAAGTCCGTGTACCCGTATCTGATCCAGACCTTGTCCCACTCCCCGATGCCGTGGGGGTAGGCGTCCCTGAGCTCCACGTTCCCATCCTCATCCAGCTCGATGAGAGGGTGGGGGTAGTCCATGACGGAGTACTTTCCCCGGGCGGTTTGGGCGCTGGAGATGTAGTTGTGGGAGAGGCCGATGGTGTGGCCCACCTCATGGGCCCCGAGCTGGCGAATCCGGGCCAGTGCCATCTCCCGGACCTCCGAGGGATGCTCGTCCCCTTCCCGGTAGGGGGAGGTCAGGCCTTCCCCTATGAGCCAGTCCTGGCGAACCCGAAGGGATCCCAGGGTGACGTGGCCCTTGAGGATCTCCCCGGTCCGGGGATCGACGATGGAGTTTCCGTAGCTCCAGCCCCGGGTGGATCGGTGAACCCATTGGATCATGTTGTAGCGGGCGTCCATGGGGTCGGCATCGGGCGGAAGCATCTCCACCTGGAAGCCGTCTATGAACCCGGCCGCGGCAAAGGCTTCGTTCCACCAGGAGGCTCCCTCCAGGAGGGCCGATCGGATGGGTTCGGGGGTTCCCGGGTCCAGATAATAGACGATGGGCTCCACCGGTTCGCTCATGGCGGCGGTCGGGTCCTTTTTCCGGATCCGGTGCCGGGCGATGTACTGCTTCTGGAGCGGTTCTCCCAGGGGGACGGCGTAGTCCATGTAGCTGATGCCGTTGAAGCCGGCTCTGGGATCGGCCTCCCTCTTTTCCATGGGTTCCTCCGGGAGCTCCACGAAGGAGTGATGTTGCCGCAGGGTCAGCGCGCCGCCGGTGGGTGTTACGCTCCGGACCAGGCTCCCGGGATCGTCGGAGGTGAAGGTGAGGGTCAGCTCCACCTCCGTGTTCCTGGGAAAGGCCCGGGTCCTGGGCAGGAAGATGGCGCTCCGGTCCTTGTCCAGCTGAAAGGTGCCCTGCCGGGCCCGTTGGAGAGTCCGGGTGACGCCGTGGACATCCCGGACGAAGAAGTCCGTCGCGTCCACCAGGACCCGGTCCCCGGTTTCAGCTGAAACCTCGAATCCCCAGTGGATGGAGGTGGGGAAGCCGTCGTCCACCGACTTCCGCTCCAGGGGATCGTCGCTGACGGCCCGGTAGGAGTAGTTGGGCTCCACCATGAGGATCTTCGGACCCACCCGCTCAAAGAAGACCACCGCCGGAGATCCCAGGTCTCCCCGGTTCAGTCCGATGTCGTTCTGTCCCATTCCCGCCGGTAGGGACGGGTAGTAGAGGAGCTCCTCCCGGAAGCGGCCGATCTCCAGGAAGATCTTCCCTGTCTTGGCGTCCCAGTAGACGGGAATGAAGCCGTCTTTCTTTTCCATCCCCTCCGTCCTGTCGGCGATGGAGGGAAGGGGCCTGGCTTCCTGGCTATCCCGTTCCTGGGCGGCTGACGTCGGGGCGGTGCCCGGGAAGCCCAGGGACAGGGTGAGGGCGACGATGAGGAGAGGGAGGCGGTACATGGATCGGTCTCCGGATCTGGGATCAGGGCGGGTTCAGGTTGGAATCTGTCGCGAAGGGCGGGGAAAGCGCCAGGGTGAAGGGATTCCTGCCACTCCTGCCCCTCTACGAGGCTGTCACTCCGCGGCGGTCCCAAACGTTGGAATGGGTGGAGGCCACAATCGTCGGTATGGAGGAAAGCCTCAAACGTTGGTATGCTCGAACGTCGGTATGGATGAAGGGCTCGGGGGAAGGAAGCTTCTGGAAAGAACCCCCCGTGACCGGGGCCGGATCCGGGATATTGCCTGTGTCGAAGGAGAATCTCATGCGGAAATTTCAGTCCTGGGCCGTTCCGGCGGCTCTCGCGGCCACCCTCGCCCTTCCGGCCTGCTCCGACAGCACGGGGCCGGACCCGGGGCCGCCGGATGCCATCACCGAGCTGCCCCGCAGCCTGACCGGTACGGAAGAGCAGGTGATTTCCGGGTCCAGAAGCTTCGGATTTGCCCTTCTGAGGGAGGTGGATGCCGAAAGGGAGGACACCCATGGCAACACGGTTCTCTCTCCCCTGTCCGCCTCCATGGCCCTGGGAATGGCCCTGGTGGGAGCCGAAGGAGAGACCTTCGCGGCCATGCGGGATGCCCTGGGCTACCCGGGAATGACCCGGGAAGATGTGTACGCCTCCTATGAGGGGATCCTGGATCTTCTCCTGGAGCTGGATGGCGACGTTGAGATCCGGCTGGCCAATTCGGCCTGGAGCCGACAGGGTTTTCCCTTCCAGGCCGAGTTCTTCGAAGGCGTCACCCGGCACTTCGACGCCACCGTCAGGGAGCTGGACTTCTCCGATCCCACGGCCAGGGACACCATCAATCGGTGGGTGGAGGAGAAAACCGGGGGGCACATCAGGGAGATCGTCCAGCAGATCCAGCCCCTGGATATCCTCTTCCTCGTCAACGCTCTCTACTTCCAGGGAGATTGGACCACCCGGTTCGAGAAGGACGAGACCCGGTCCCTCCCCTTCCTCCTCTCCAGCGGCTCCACGGCTGACGTGCCCACCATGACCGGGGAGATCCCCCACGTCGGCCTCCGCTGGAGGGAGAACGGCGGACTGATCGGGGAAATCCCCTACGGGGGCCAGGCCTTCGGAATGGTCCTGGTGGTTCCCGGTCCGGAAGAGACAGTGGACGATCTCCTGACCTCTCTGGATGAGGCGACCTGGGACGCCTGGATGGAGTCCCTTGCCTACGGGGAAGCCTCCGTCCGGCTCCCGAAGCTGGAGCTGGAATGGGGAGGGCTCCTGAGCGAGCCGCTGAAGGCCCTGGGGATGGAAGTGGCCTTCGATCCGTACCGGGCCGATTTCACGCGCCTCTCCCCGGTCCCCGATGTGCACATCAGCCGGGTGCGTCAGAAGACCTTCATGAAAGTGGACGAGGAGGGGACGACGGCAGCCGCGGCCACGTCCGTGGCCATCGGCGTCACCTCTGCCGGCCCCTCCCTGGTGGTGGACCGGCCCTTTTTGATGGCCATCAGGGAACGGCTGAGCGGCACGGTTCTCTTTCTGGGGGTGGTCCGGGATCCGAGGTAGGCGTCGTGGATGGTTGAGAACGGAGACTGCTCCGGATGACTCCCGCCTAACGGGCGACGCTGCAATCCAGGATCCGGAGGGCCGCCGCTCCGCCGAAATTCCCGGCTTCCGTGGTGAGGAAGAGCCGGCCCCGGGGCCCGAAGGCCACCCCTTCGCCCTGGGGCTCCTGAAGGGTACGAAGGTTCACGGTTCCCCCCTCCATGGGATCGAGGCGGCCGTCCCGCACATGGTAGAAGGTCATCTCCTGGTAGGTGCGCACCACCACCACCCGGCCGTCGATGGTGGCGTCGGCCCCGGTGAGTTGGCTCGGGATGGGCCTGGGTCCTTCCGAGAGGGTCTGGACCTCTTCCAGCGTCACCACCACCCCGGGCCGAAGGGGGAGAGGGTATCGATAGACCGTGATGGGGTGGTTTCGTCCCTTGGTCACCAGGTGGATCCGCTCACCGGGAAGAACGAAGAGGGCCTCGATGTCTCTGGGGCCGTCGGGAAGCGCCACGGGAAAGATCTCGGCCTGCCGGGGGCCGTCCTCCAGGGATCCGGTGTCCTGGATTCGCAGGAGCTGGATCCCGGGACGGATCTCCTGGTTGTCTCCGGTGTCGGCCAGGTAGATGCAGTACCCCCCTTCACAGGGGGCCGTGGCCAGATCCTCCCAGTCCCGCAGACGCCCCCCCTCCAGGGGGACGGTGGCCAGAAGCCTCCCCTCCTCATCAAGCGCGTAGAGGTTCCTGTCGTTCCCATCGTTGTGGGTCCAGAGGACGCCGGGCTGAGCCAGGCTCCAGGCCACGCCGGAGCTCTCGTGAAGGGCTTCCGGCAAGGGACGGGGCGATCCCATGGCCCGGCATCCGGTATTGCCGGCTGCGTTCCAGGGACAGCCCGCTGTCAGGAAGAAACCAGGGAGAAGGCTGAGGACGAGAAGGCCCCTCATTCCCGTTCCGGAGGGGTGACCCCCTTCTGGCTCAGCGCGATATCCAGGATATCCCGGAAGGTGTCCACGGGAATGGCCCCGGAGATGGGTGCGCCATCGACGAGGAAGGTGGGCGTTCCCCGGACGCCGATTTCCCGACCCAGCCGGACGTTGGCCCGGACGGCGCTATTGACCAGGCCCTGGTCGAGGCACTGGTTGAACCGGGCCACCTCCAGCCCCTCCTCTTCTGCCAGGTTCACGAAATACGGATAGGGATCCTCGGCGTTCTTCCAGCCGGATTGGTCGGCGAAAAGCCGGCTCTGCATGGGAAAGAACCGGTCCTGGGCCCCGGCGCATTCGGCGGCCATGGCCGCTTCCAGTCCGTTGGGGAACATCCCCAGGACGAAGGGGATGAATTTCCATTCCACCAGCCCGGCTTCCACGTAGGCTTCGTTCAGGGCCGGAAAGGTCTCCTCGTGGAACCGCCGGCAGTACCCGCACCCGAAGTCGCTGATCTCCAGGACCTTCACCGGAGCCTCGGCCTTTCCCCGGTTGTAGCCCATGGCGGCGATGTCCAGGGGCTCAGCCTCCTGGGCCTCACCGGAGAGTCCGGGGGAGGCGGAAGGGGGCGGGCCCGCCGCGATGGCATCCAGGATGCCCCGGGCCACGCTGTCCGTGCCGGCGGCCGTCTCCTCTCCCGTTCTCTCACCCGCCGCGCAGGACGGGAGGAAGGGAAGAAGGGCGAAGAGAAGGATGAACGGGCTGCCGGGAGCCCTCCGGAACAGGAATTCTCGAATTGTCAAAAACTTGTCCTCCATGGGGAATCAAGAACAAAAGATGGTGGAGACGCCATCATTTTTGAACTCCCCATTTTTGAGCTTCCCCCGGAGTGTTCCTGGTCCGACTCCGGTCCCATTGAGCCTTTCCCTTCTCGATCCAGGGGCCCGGTACCGGCGGCTTCCCGTCCTGGATGACGATGGTTTCCGATACCTTGTCGTGAATGGCCTGCCGGTTCGGGTCCCAGAAGATCTGAGCGAATCCCAGGAGCCCGGTGGCGAACCCTGCGGCGTACCCTCCCGCCCGCTCGAAGGAGAGCCACCAATTCAGAGGCCGCTTGTCGATCATGATCACCCGGATCCGGAGGATCTTCTTGCCTACGGTGGTTCCCTTCCACCAGGCATGGGTGATGGTGAGGTAGAGGGCTGCCCACCCGAAGCCCAGCCCCATCTCATCGATGAGGTTCCGTAGCCAGTCGAAGATTCCGCCGCTCCGGGCTTCTTCCAGCGCCGCCTCCACACGCGTCAGCCGGTCCCGGTAATCGTCCCGCTCCTCCGTCACCATCTGGACCCTCCGGCTCAGGGCGTTGATGCTGTCCTCGGCCCGAGGATCCTGGATGGCCGGCACGCCCTCCTCCGGTTGGGATGACGCACCCGGGATTCCCGAAGAATCCGGCTCCGGCCCACGGGCCAGGCTTTCACCAGGATCCGTCCCTTCATCACCCCCGGCCGGGAGATTTCGCATGGCCTCCATGATGATCTCGTCTCTTTCCCCGGCCCACGGAGCGTCTTCCGGGATGAGCTCGGCGAGAGACTCCCGGACCTCCCTGCGGGTCAGGCCCAGCTCCATGGCGTTCCTCGCCAGGCGATTGGCCACGACCTGAGCCTGTTCCCGGCTTTCGGCGCTCCGGAAGGCCACGGCGCCCCGGACCGATTCGAAGACCTCCCGAAACCCGGGCTCGCCGGTCGGCTGACCCTCCTGGACTTCCGCCCCCGGGCTCTCCGGGGATTCCGGTGCCATGCCCTCCTGGGTCGTCGATACCGAATCGTTCACCATCCGGGCCACATCGTCCCCGTATCGGACCAGGAGCGCGACTACGACGATTACCAGCAGGATGGCGGACGCCAGGCATCCCGCCGCGATGCGAAAGACCTTCCCGATGACCTCCTGCCCCGGTTTCCGGAATGCGAGCCATGCCAGGAGAATGACGGAGGCGATGGCCAGAGGACCCGCCCCGAGGAGCGCCAGGATCCCGATGACAACGAGATCGATGAGAATGGCTGCCAGCCGCTGCCACGGTGTGGCCAGGGGCCGGCCCACCAGATCCGGGTGAACCGAGAAGGCGTAGGGAGTGACGATGGTGCGGGGATCGTGCCGCCGGTCCATGAATCGTGTTCAGTTCCCGAATGGGTGGTCAGGGGACGGGGAGGGCCGGCTCACACGGGCGGCCCGGCCCCCGTCAGCGCTTCCGAAGGTAGGTCCCAAGAATGAGGCCAACCGCCGCACCCAGGAGGGCGGTGCCGGCGAAGATCCGTCCACGGGGACTCAGGGATTCGATCTGGTCCCTGCTGGTGCCCACGGCCTGCTGCACGGCTTCACCGGCCTTCCGGGCCAGCCCCCGGGGGCGGAGGGTAAGGGTCCCGCTGGACTCCTCCTCTTCCCAGAAGGCCTCGACGGCGGCCTCTTCCTCTTCCAGGCCGCAATCCGGGCATACCAGAAACCCCTTTTCCCGGGCCGTCCGATTCGGAAAGACCATTTCCTCACCGCAACTGGGGCAGGGAAGGCCCGCCCCCAGGGGCTCCAGGAGGTTGTAGAGCGCCCCCTTGGAGAGACCCAGGGCCTCACCGATCTGATTCACGCTTTCATCCGAGTCCCAATAGCGTTGATTCGTTTCCCGGGAAATGGCGTCCTGGTCCGGGGTATTGTTGGACATGGAATCCTCCTTGGGGGGTCCTCTAACTTGACCGTTCGTGGGGGTACCGACAACATAGCCCGGGTCCATTTGGAGCGCGAGATAAGTTGGAGCGCGAGAAACGCGTCGGCTCGGTTGGATATTAAACCGATTCGGGGAAACGGGTCCGAGGCGGCTGCGGATCCGATTCCCTGCGAAGGGGGACGAGGTGAAGATTCCAGTCTCACACGGGCACCTGGAAGCGGCCCTCCGGGAAGCCCAGGGAGATCTTCGTGGGGGGGCCGTATTCTGTCACCCCCATCCCATTCATGGGGGAACCATGAATACGAAAGCCGTGTACCGGACCGCCCAGGCCCTGACGGATCTGGGGCTCCGGACCCTTCGCTTCAACTTCAGGGGTGTGGGGTGCAGCACCGGCACCTTCGAGGAAGGGATCGGAGAGCAGGAGGATGTGGTGGCGGCCCTGGATTGGCTGGAGCTGGGGGGGATCAGAGACGGACCGGTGGTTCTGGGAGGAATCTCCTTCGGGTCCATGGTGGGTCTGGCGGTGGGTGTGGAGGACGAGCGTGTGAAAGCCCTCCTCGCCCTGGGAACTCCCGTGCGGATGTATGATTACACCTACCTGGGCAGAACCCGGAAGCCCGTCCTGATCATCCAGGGGGAGCATGACGAGTTCGGTTCTCCCCGGGAAGTCCGGGAAGCCGTGGGAGGGCTGGGTGACCATATCACCATCCGGGAGATTCCCGCCTCCGGGCATCTCTTCCTGGGACACTTCGGTGCCCTGCAGGACACCATAAGGGAGTACTTCACCCGGGGCCCCGGAGCCCGGGTCCTGAACGGTTGACGCTGTCGACCTCAACCCCGAAACAGGAGACACCGTGCGGGAGCGACAGAAGATCATCGGAAACCTGGAGGCTCTCTACCGGGAGGCCTTTCAGCGTGCGGAAGGTTCCGAGGACGGGGCCGCTGCCGCGCAGATGGATTTCGAGTTTCAGCGGGACCAGTTGTTCATGGAGGCCCTCCTGGATATCCGGGAGCTGCTGGCCGCCGTGGATTCCGGAAGGACCGAAGAAGGGCAGACCACATCTCTCCTGGAGAGGGCCCAGGCCATCCGACGCCTGACCCGCCTCCGGTAAGCGGAAGAGCCATGAAGATCTATACCCGAAGCGGGGACAAGGGGGAGACGGGTCTCTTCGGCGGCGGCCGGGTCCCGAAGAGTCATGTCCGGGTTGATGCCTATGGCGTGGTGGACGAGCTCAACGCCACCCTGGGGGTTGCTGCGGCCACGGTGGCCGACGGGGAGATCGGTGTGCGCCTGCAGCGGGTGCAGCAGGACCTCTTCAACCTGGGCGCTTCCCTGGCCACCCCCGGGGCCGAAGATGCCTCGGCGAAGCCGGCCACGCCTCCCCTTCCGGTGAAGCGAATCCAGGAGATGGAGGCGTGGATCGATGCGGCTACCGAGGAGACCCCTCCCTTGAGGGCTTTCATCCTGCCCGGCGGGTCCCGGGGGTCCGCGGCCCTCCACCTCTCCCGGACGGTGTGCCGGCGGGCCGAGAGAGCCGTGGTGCGCCTGAGCAGCGAAGAACCCTTGGACCCGGACGTGATCCGTTACCTGAACCGCCTCTCTGATCTTCTCTTTTCCCTGGCCAGACTTGAGAACCACCGGGCGGGCGTATCCGACGTATTGTGGCGCAAGGATGATTCCTGACCGTGCGCTCCCTTTGAATCGGGATCCTGCCGCCGGCTCTGGGAGCAAGGGCTCAGGGAACGCCCTGACCGCGTCAAGCCGGCACATTCGGGCCCACGAAGGGGAGGAACGACCCTTCCTGGAAGGAGAGGGTAGGAACATACTCCTTCGGCCCCACCCTTGACGAACCCGGGAACGAGTGTAACCTGCCGTATCACGAACCGGGCATCATTGATTATCGGGAAGAAGATTCAGGAGGTAGTATGACCTATATCATCGCTGAGCCGTGCATCGGGACGAAGGACGCTGCCTGTGTGGAAGTGTGCCCGGTGGATTGCATCTACGAGGGAGACGATCAGTTCTATATCCACCCGGAGGAGTGTATCGACTGCGGGGCCTGTGAGCCCGAGTGTCCGGTGCAGGCCATCTTCCCAGACACCGATGTCCCACCGGAATGGACCTCCTTCATCACGAAGAACGTCGATTTCTTCGAGAAATGAGCAGTTCGGCTCACCTGACCGGCCGGCGGAGGCCCGGATTCGGATCCGGCCTCCGCCGTTTTCTTTCTCTCCTGGCGGCCTGCGGGATTCCCATGCTGGGTTGTACGATCCAGGAGATCCCGGATGATGAGGAGGAAGCGGCGGGGCAGGCGCCCTCCGCCATGAGGGGCGCCCGGGCCGGTGTTGCCGGACTGGTGGTGGACTCCGCCGGGACGGCGGCTCAGGTGGCCGACATGCTCCACGCCTCTTCAGCTTCCTGGAACGCCGGGGATCTGGAGGGGTTTCTGGATGACTACTGGCGGTCGGAGGGCCTGACCTTCAGCGGCGCCTCGGGAGTGACCAGGGGATGGGAGGAGGTCCGGGCCAGGTACCAGAAATCCTATTGGGCCCCGGGAGCCCAGCGGGATTCCCTTCGCTTTCAGGCGTTGGAGATCACCCCCCTGGGGCCGGAACATGCCCTGGCTCTGGGGCAATACATCCTCTACCGCCCCGGGGAAGGAGACAGAGTCACCGGCAGAGGGTTCTTCTCGCTGGTGCTCCGAAAGATGGAGGGTGCGTGGAAGATCATCCACGACCACACGTCTGCCGCTTCCCCGGAGACGGGGCCAGGGCAGAGCCCTGATGGGCTCTGAATCACGTTGCCGGTGCGGAGGCCCGAAAGCCCCACAGGACTTCTAGAGACCCAGCTCCCGCAGTCGCTCCAGGGAAGCCATCTGGCCCACCGTCTCACCGGCGTGGACCTGGAGCCTCGGGTTGGCTTGCCGCTGGTGGCGGAATGCCAGAAGACCGGCGGTGAGGGCCGCCGCTCCCAACAGGCTGACAATCAAGGTGCGAATGGTGCCTCCCGGGTTCGGGTGTGTCCCCGCATGTGGAGCGAAAACTGCACCTTTCGTGCCGGTTTTTCCGCTTCCGCCTTCCATTTCCCGAACCTGTTGGCGGCCCGATCTTTCCGGCGGTCTCCCCCCTCCGGCAGTCGCTTTCAAACCACTCGAAAAACTGAGGATGACCTCTTCGTGCGACGGTTTTCCGTGTGGCCTGTCCGGTACGGGGGAGGTTTTTCGTGCCGGATGGACCCCAGGGACCCTCACACATGCCGGAGGTGCGGAGGCGGCCCTTTCGCATCATGATATCGTGAGAACAGAATCGTGAGAACAGAATATCGGGAAAGCAGACTTCCAGGAGGCCGAATGACTGATTTCAGCGGAGAGGTGTCGGAACGAGCCGCCGGAGGGGATCCGGTTGCCCTCACCCGTGTCATGGTGGCCACCCCTTCGGTGAATCCGGTCCTTGAGGCCGGTGGAGCCGGGGAAGAGGCCATGGCCCGGCAGTGCCGGCTGTGGTTGGACGGCTGGGGCTATGAGACGGAGATACGAGAAGTGTCTCCGGGACGGCACAATGTGGTGGCTGCGCACCAGGGGAGCTCCCCCGGCGGCAGGCTCGTCCTGAACGGGCATCTGGACACGGTGGGAGTGGAGGGGATGACCATATCCCCGTTCAGCGGGGATCTTTCCGATGGAAAGGTCTGGGGCCGGGGAGCCTGTGACATGAAGGGCGGAATCGGCATTCTTCTGGCCGCCGCCGCCGCTCTGGCCAGGGAGGGACACGGCGGTGAGCTGCTTGTGGCTCTCACCGCCGACGAGGAGCATGCCAGCCTGGGGATGCAGGAGTTCGTTTCGACCCTGGGGACGGCCGATGGAGCAGTGGTTTGCGAGCCGACGGGCCTGAGCGTCATGCCGGCCCACAAGGGATTTCTCTGGGTGGAGGCCGATTTTCGTGGCAAGGCGGCACATGGATCCAGGCCGGAGGAAGGAAGAGACGCCATCCTTCACGCGGGCCTCTTTCTGGCGGGGCTGAAGGGGCTGGAGGCTCGCATCCGGGAAGGGGCTCGTCATCTCCTCCTGGATTTCCCCTCCTTCCATGCCGGGACCATCAGGGGGGGGACAGCCCCCTCGGTCTACCCTTCGGATTGCCACCTGGTCCTGGAGCGGAGGACGCTCCCCGGGGAGGATCCCGAGACCATCATGGCGGAGTTTCAGGAAGTCCTGGACCGGGTGATGGCCGAGACACCCTGGATGGATGGGGCCCTCACCCCCGGTCTGTTTCGGCCGGGTACCGAGGTTCCGGTGGACTCCTCCCTGGTCCAGAAGCTCCTGGTAGCGGCTGAGGCCGCGGGGCTCCCGGGAAAGGTGGATGCCATGACGGCCTGGGTGGACGCGGCATATCTGAACGAAGCCGGGATTCCGGCCGTCTGCTTCGGACCGGGGTCCATCGCCCACGCCCACGCGGCCGAGGAGTGGGTGCCGGTGACGGAGCTGGAGGTGGGAGCCCGGGTCTTGACCGGGTTTGCCAGGGATTTCCTGGGATAGGGGTCAGTCCTCCCCTTTCATGGTCACCAGGATGACGCCTCCCTGGTACTGGCCCCCGTACCTGATGGTGGAATCGGTGGGGTTGATGTATCGCATCTCCTCGATATTGACGACCCGAAAGCTCCGAAGGGAGTCCATGGGTCCAAAGGGGGATCCGTCGACGAAGACATGCGGGTAGTGGCCGGCGGGGTTGGCCGAGTTTCGAATTCCCCCGGGGCGCATCCACATGGGCCGGAGGCGCTGGACGGCTTCCCAGGCTGTGAATGACTCCATGGGCGCCATGTCTTCGGAGGTCAGCAGGTTCCGGTCCCGGCGGGGCTCTCCGGAGCCGGCACCGGAGGTGGCGCAACCTGCGGCCAGGAGAACCAGGAGGCTGGCCATGAGGAGACGACTTGGCATCGCACGATCACTCCCTTCGGTCTTGGCTTGATTCAGCGGCCTGTAATTGGCTTGATTCAGCGGCCTGTAAGAGGATAACCTTCGCTTTGGGCGTTAGCGAGACTATTTCAAAGGTGACATCGATGTCTACTGTTATGTCTGCCGTGAACCCGTTGTTTCGGACCCCAGGGTCCCTTCTTCTTACCCTTTTCCTCCTCGCTTGCGGCACCCCGGGTCCGGAAGAGGCGGATCTGGTCTTCCGGGGAGGCTCCGTCTGGACCGGAGTCCCCGGTCAACCCATGGCCGAGGCCCTTGCCGTGGATGACGGCCGCATCCTGGCCGTGGGTACCTCGGAAGAAATCCGGGGGCATGTGGGATCAGGGACCCGGGTAGTGGAGTTGGATGGCCGCATGGTCCTCCCGGGGTTCATTGACAGCCATACGCACTTCATCCCCGGAGGATTTCAGCTTTCCAGCGTTGATCTCCGCGATGCCGCCACGCCGGAGGAATTCGCCCAGCGCATCGGGGAGTTCGCCGAGACCCTTCCTCCCGGTAGCTGGATCACCGGAGGGGATTGGGACCACGAGATGTGGGGCGGAGCCCTTCCGCACCGGGATTGGATCGATGCCCTGACACCGGAGCATCCGGTCCTGGTGAGTCGCCTGGATGGGCACATGGCGCTGGCCAACTCCCTGGCCCTCGAGCTGGGTGGCGTCACGGCCGCCACCCCGGTGCCTTCCGGAGGAGAGATGGTACTGGATCCCGTCTCGGGCAATCCCACGGGAGTGTTGAAGGATGAGGCCATGGGGCTGGTGAGCCGAAGTATTCCAGAGAACACGGAGGAGGAGCTTGATCGGGCGCTGGACGCCGCCATTGCCCACGCCCTCTCCCTCGGTGTGACGCAGACCCACCACATGGGCACCTGGACGGATCTGGAGACCTTTCAGAGGGCCGAGGCGGATGGGCGCTTGAGAATGCGGGTCTACTCCGTCGTCCCCATTTCCTCCTGGGAGCGCCTCAGGGATTTCGTGGCGGAGAACGGCCGGGGAAGCGACCGCCTCTGGTGGGGAGGCCTGAAAGGTTTCGTGGACGGGTCCCTGGGGTCCACCACAGCCTGGTTCTACGATCCCTATTCGGACGATCCCCGGACCTCGGGCCTCCTCACCACGGACACCGCCTCCCTCCGGCGGTGGGCCATGGCCGGCGACGAGGCCGGCCTCCAGGTCATCATCCACGCCATCGGAGATCAGGCCAACGACTGGCTCCTGGATCTCTATCAGGCATCGGCGGAGGTCCACGGACCCCGGGACCGCCGCCCCCGCATCGAGCACGCCCAGCATCTCTCGCCGGAGGCGTTCAGCCGGTTCCACGCGTTGGGGGTGATTCCGGCCATGCAGCCCTATCACGCCATCGACGATGGCCGATGGGCTGAGAAGCGGATCGGCCCCGAGCGGATCGAGACCACCTACGCCTTCCGTTCTCTGCTGGAGGAGGGGGCTCCCCTTGCCTTCGGATCCGATTGGACCGTGGCGCCCATGGACGTCCGTTTGGGGATCTATGGAGCCCTTACCCGGAGAACCATCGACGGAGCCAACCCGGACGGATGGGTGCCCGAGGAGAAAATCTCCCTGGAAGAGGCTCTGACGGCATATACTTCAAGCGCGGCCGCCGCCGGTTTTTCCGAAAAGACCACCGGGACCCTGGAAGAGGGAAAGTACGCGGATCTGGTCGTCCTCTCGGAGGATCTCTTTCGGGTGGATCCCACTGAGATTCCCCGGGTCCAGGTGCAGATGACCGTGGTGGATGGGGAAATCGTTTTCCATAGAGAAGGATGAGATGACGGAGTCCGAGAGGACAGAGATGTCCACCGCCCGCCAGAAGACCATCGACGCCCTCATGGAGCATTTCGCCAGTGACGTTCTGACGGTGGAGGAGTTCGAGGAGCGGGTGTCCACGGCCCATTCCGCCCGGTCCGCGGCCGAGCTGAAGAGCCTCCTGGTGGACCTGCCGACGGGGGATCTTCCTGTTCGACGGGTTACACCCGATCCCCTGGCCCCGGAACCGGTTCGGGCTTCCGTGGCACCCGGCCGGGCGAAGGAGCGGAGCTTCGTCATGGCCGTGCTCGGGGGAGTGGATCGAAAAGGCCGTTGGATTCCCGCAAGGCAGACCTGGGCCGTGGCTCTCATGGGAGGTCTCAGCCTCGATTTCCGGGAAGCCCTCCTTCCCCCGGGAGAAACGGAGGTCTGGATATTCTCGTTCATGGGCGGCGCCGAGATCATCGTTCCGCCGGGGCTCACCGTGGAATCCGACGGCGTGGCCATTCTGGGGGGGTTCGAGCACCATGAGAACGTATCGGTATCCCCGGATCCCGAGGCTCCGGTCCTCCGCCTGAAGGGGCTGGCCGCCCTGGGGGGGGTGGAGGTGAGCGTGCGATACCCGGGCGAGTCGGAGCGAGACGCCAAGCGGAGACACAAGGAACTTCAAAAAGCCCGGAAGCGGCTACGGAGGGGGGAGAGATGACGGCCCGGGCCGATGTCGGCATCCTCTCCGTCTCCATGGACCTGGGAGCGGGGCGGCGGGGGGTGGACATGGGGCCTTCGGCCATCCGTATCGCGGGGCTGGGACCGGCCCTGGAAGAAATGGGGTTAAGGGTTCGGGAGGTGGGTATGGTGACGGCTGCCGGCCCCGAGATCACGCCGGAGGGCGGCAGCCGGACCCGATATCTGGAAGAGATCACCGACGTCTGCCGCAGGACCCACGACCTGGTCCTTCAAACGCTGAACAGAGGCTGCTTTCCGCTGGTGCTCGGGGGGGACCATGCCCTTTCCATCGGCTCGGTGTCGGCGGTGGCGGACTATTGTCGAGAGCGGGGCAAGGACCTGGGTCTGATCTGGGTGGACGCCCACACCGACATGAACACGCCGGAGACCACCCCCAGCGGAAATATCCACGGCATGGTACTGGCCGTTCTCACGGGCTACGGGCCCGAGCCGCTCCTCAAGCTGGGCGGAGCCGTTCCTGCCGTATCCCCGGAGAACGTCACGGTCATCGGAGCCCGGTCCCTCGACGGGCCGGAAAGGGAGCGGGTGAGGGCTTCCGGAATCCGGGTCATGACCATGTCGGAGATTGACGACCGGGGGATCGGGTCCTGCATGGACGAGGCCCTGGCCCGGGCCGGCGCCGGGACCGCGGGATACCATCTGTCCTTCGACCTGGACGGAATCGACCCAATGGAAGCGCCGGGTGTAGGAACGCCTGTACCCGGAGGCCTCACCTACCGGGAGGCCCATCTCATCTGTGAGAAGGCGGCCCGGTCACGAAATCTCCTCAGCTTCGAGATGGTGGAGTTGAATCCGGTTCTGGACATGGGGAATCGCACGGCGGGTCTGGCGGTGGAACTGGTTGCCAGTGCCCTGGGCAAGACGATTCTCTAGGAAATCGAAACTCAGACAGGAGAAACATCCATGAGCGGACGGAAATCCCATTGGACCGAAAAGGGGGCATTGAACCTTCTCCGCATCGTGGCCGGGTTCCTCTTCTGGGCCCACGGAGCCCAGAAGCTCTTCGGAATCCTCGGGCGCGATACACCGGTGGAGTTCTTCACCCTCATGGGTCTGGCGGGGATCCTGGAGACGGTGGGTGGCGTCCTCCTGGTCCTGGGCCTCTTCACCCGGCCTGTGGCCTTCATTCTCTCGGGCCAGATGGCCTGGGCCTATTTCTCCGTCCATGCGCCACAGGGATTCTGGCCGATCCAGAACAACGGGGAGTTGGCGGCCCTCTACGCCTTCGTCTTCCTCTACCTGGCGGCCCGGGGTGGCGGCGACTTCAGCATCGACGGGGTCATCAGACTCCGGAAAGACCGGACAACCGCCCCGCCCGTGGAGAGGCCTGTTGAAGCGCCCGGGGTCCGGGCCGGAGAAGTTCCGGAGCTGACCCAAAAGGATCTGGAGGAGGACCCTGAGGTGGCGGAGCTGCTGAAGGACCACCGGGACGAATGAAGTGAGAGACCGCCGGCCCCCTCTTTCGCGGGAGGAAGCTTCTCAGGTGCCGAAAGAGCTTCTGGAGGCCCGGGGGAGCTTGTCCGGTGCCCGGAGAGCTTGTCGGGTTCCCGTAGAGCTTCTCGATTTCCTAGCAGTGCTTCTCGAATGCCGACTTCAGGTCCTCGGCGATCTCCTGCGGGGTCCGGCCCTCGATCTGATGCCGCTCCATCATGTAGAGGATTTCCCCGTCCTTCATGAGGGCCACCGAGGGGGATGATGGGGGGTATCCCACGAAATACTCCCGCGCCTTCTCGGTGGCTTCCAGCTCCATGCCGGCGAAGACGGTGGTGAGGAGTTGGGGCTTCCTGGGGTGATCCAGGGCCAGAGCCACGCCGGGTCGCATGGAACCGGCGCTGCAGCCGCACACCGAGTTGACGGCCACCAGTACCGTTCCGGAAGCTTCGAGAAGCCCTTCCACGTCTTCGGGAGTGCGCATCTCCTTGAATCCGATGCGGACCAGGTCCTGTCGCATGGGGGCCACCATGAGTTCCGAGTAGGGCATTGCCTGCCTCCTTCCTGGTTTTCGATGATTGAGCCGGGTGATTGAGCCGAAAGAAGAGTATCCCCGGAGGATGGGAGGGTGTTCCAGGAGAAACGAGACAAAGCCGGAGATCCCCTGGATGAGGACTCCGTGAAAGGACGAGGACTTCGTGAAACGTTTGGCGTTGACTCCCCTGTTGCTTCTGGCGTCGACCGCCCTGCTGTCTCTGGCGTTGACCATCCTGCTGGCTCTCCTATCGTTGACGGCCTGCGGCGGAGACGGGGCCCCGGAAGCTCAGGTCCGGGAGTCCGAGGAATGGGAAGGGGACGTGGTGGCGGCTGCCCGGCTCCTCAGGCCGCCCGGGGGAACCGAGGCCGACTGGGAGATTCTCCGGGAGAAGGCGCTATGGTCCTGGGAACTGGGGCTGGACACTCTCTCCATGGGAGAGTCCATGGCCTTCATCGGGCTCTCATTCGTCGGTACCCGCTACGTTCCGAACACCCTCGATCTTCCGGGTTCCGAGCAGGTGGTGGTAAATCTCCAGGAGATGGACTGCGTCACCTTCGTGGAGAACGTCCTGGCACTGGCCCACTTCATCCGGGAGACTGAGCCGGAGACCCTGGAATCGGACATCGAAACCCGGAAGACATTCGAGAGGATTCTCACCCGGATCCGTTACCGGGGGGGGAGGGTGGACGGCTATCCCAGTCGCCTCCACTACTTCAGCCACTGGATCCTGGACAATGAGGCGAAGGGACTTGTCCGGGAGGTGACGGCGGAGCTGGGTGGGGTGGAGGACTACCGGGCCATCGACTTCATGTCCTCGCATCCCGAGTCCTACCGGCAGATGGCCGACCCGCTGGTGTTCCAGGCCGTCCAGGACCTGGAGCTCTACCTCAGCGGACTCACCCGCTATCGGATTCCCCAGGATGAGATCGACACCTGGAGCTCGTGGATCCGGGACGGGGACATCATCGCCGCCACCAGCACCGTGGAGGGGCTGGACGTGGCCCACACAGGGCTGGCCCTCTGGAGGGACGGGATCCTTCACCTTCTCCATGCTCCGAACGTGGGAGAGGCCGTGGAACTCAGCCGTCTGCCGCTGGCGGAGCGGATTCTCCGAATCGAGAGCATGGACGGGATCCGGGTGGTGCGGCCGGTGGGTGGAGAAGCGGGAGCAGAGCCCTGAGACCTCTCTGGCTGTGGATCGCACTCGGCCTGCTCCTGGCCCTGGTCCTTTTTTCCGTGGACCGTTTGGCCCTGGCCATGATCCGTCCCCCCCGGAAGATCCACGCACGAAACATCGACAAGCTTCAGTCGGACTATAAGATACGATCCCATGGCTTCACCTCACTGGGACAGGATCTCCAGGGATGGTTTGTGCAGCCGGAGGCGGACGCCGGCGGTTTCGTGGCGGTCCTGGTCCACGGCTGGGGGTCCAGCCACGGTCGGATGACCGTCCTGGCCGCGCCGCTTCTGGACGCCGGAATCCCCGTCTTCCTCTTCGATGTCCGCCGGCATGGCCGGAGTTACGACGCACCCTATGTTACGGCCCGACACTTCCGGGACGACACGGTAGCGGCCGTCCGTGAGGCGAAGGCTGCCTATCCTGAGCGGCCGATTGCCCTGATGGGCCACTCCATGGGCGGATCGGCGGCGGTTCTGGCCGTGGCGGAGGGGGCGCCGGTGGATGCCCTGATCACCGTGGGAGCCCCGGCGGACATGTGGGGGGTCTGGGCCCACTACTTCGATCAGAAGGGCCTTCCTGGAAAATGGATCGTGAAAGCCTTCGCACCCTTCTGGCGCCCCAGGGCCGGGGTCTCCTTCCGAACCCTCAGAACCGACGACCGGGTCAAGGAAGTGGAAGTGCCCTATCTGGTCATCCACGGGGACAGGGACAGGAGCGTTCCCCCCGAGCACGCCGGCATCCTGGCCGACGGGGCCGGAGTGGAGCCGATGATTCTGGAGGGGGAGGGGCACAACGAGCTTCTGGGCAGGGAAGCGGTGCACCGGAAGATCCTGGGGTTCCTGGAGGAGAGGCTGTAGGACGGATCCCTCCCTACATCCCCCCACCGCCGGCCAGGGACGCCGCCCAGTCCGGAACTACCCCCGGATCGATGTTGAAGACCACGGTGCCCAGGACATAGACGAGGGTAGTGATGACCAGGGCCCCCGCCAGGTTCAGGAAAAACCCCACACGGGCCATCTCGCCGACGGTGAGGCGTCCGCTTCCGAAGATGATGGCGTTGGGGGGCGTGGCCACCGGCATCATGAAGGCGCAGGAGGCCGAAAGGGTGGCCGGGATCATGAGGATGAGGGGGTGGGTCTCGGTGGCCACGGCCACGGCGGCCAGGATGGGAAGGATCATCTCCGTGGTGGCCGTGTTGCTGGTGAGCTCCGTGAGGAACGTGATCATGAGGCACACCAGGAGGATCATGGCGAAGGTGGGAAGGTTGCTCAGAGCCTGGAACTGTTCTCCCATGAGCTGCGCGAGACCGGTCTGTTGAAATCCCGCCGCCAGGGCGAACCCTCCACCGAACAAAAGGACAATGTTCCACGGTAGCCGGGGGATGACGTCCCGGCCCATGATCCGCCGGCCCTTCCTCCTGGCTCGGGCCCCGCGAGTGGGGATGAAGAAGAGAATGGAAGCCATGGCGATGGCCACCGTTCCGTCGTCGATGAGATCCGGGAAAGGAAGGAGGCGGGACCACCCGGGGATCGTGGCAATGCCCAGCTGGAGATCCACACGGAACACCCAGAGGAAGGCCGTGGCGGCGAAGACCGCCAGGATGGCCTTCTCTTCAAAGGTGATGAACCCCAGCGCTGTCCGCTCCGTCTCCACCACCTCCCGGTCCACCGTCAGCTCCGGCGGAGAGCGATAGAAGACCCGGGTGATGGAGAGCCAGGCCAGGAGGATCATGGTGGCCCCCACCGGGAGCGCCATGATCATCCACTGCCCGAAGGCGATGTCCGGAGCCTCCGGAAAGAGGATCTGGAAGATCCGGACGAAGGAGAGGTTCGGAGGCGTTCCCACCAGGGTGACGAGGCCTCCGACGGAGCAGGCGTAGGCGATGCCAAGCATGAGTCCCACCGAGAACTTGTGGGTCCGGGCCCGGGTGAGGGCTTCCTCTTCTCCGTTCTCCCCTTCACCGAACTCTTCCTCGATCTGGAGGATCATGGCCAGCCCGATGGGCACCATCATGACCGCGGTAGCCGTATTGGAGATCCACATGGAGAGGAAGGCGGCGGCCAGCATGAAGCCCAGGATGATCCGGGCCGGCCCGCCCCCCACGGCATGGATGATGGCGAGGGCGATGCGCCGATGCAGATTCCACTTTTCCATGGAGAGGGCGATCATGAAGCCCCCGATGAAGAGGACGATGGTGCTGTTGAAGTAGATGGGGGCCGTGGCCCCACCCGACATGATCCCCAGGGCGGGAAAGAGGACCAGGGGCAGGAGGGCCGTGGCGAAGAGGGGAATGCAGTCGCTGACCCACCAGACGGCCATGAGGAGAGCCACGGCGGCCATGCGGCTCGCCGGCGGATTCCCGGGGTCCACGGGAAAGAGCAGGAGGAAGAGGAATGCCCCGATGCCCAGCCAGAAGCCGATGCGTCTGCCCCGCTCACCTGTCCGATTCTGCACTGCCATTGATGCTCCCCGGCTTCGGATGGACGCGAAATCTGATGAGGGCCCCGGCGGTC